>JBEEKW010000009.1:0-45636 GCA_041168485.1 Verrucomicrobiota bacterium | reverse complement strand
GTCGGTCATTCCGCGATTATCGCGGCGGGGCTTCCAACTATCTTCCCACTCGGCCTGGGCGAGGGATTCGATAAACGAGTTGAGGCCTTCGTCCATCCAGGTCCACTGGCGCTCGTCGCTGTTCACAATCATCGGGAAGTAGTTGTGCCCGACTTCGTGGATGATGACGCCGATGAGCGCGTACTTGGTGCGTTCGGGATAGGTGCCGTCTTTCTCGGGGCGCGGACCGTTGAAACAGATCATCGGGTATTCCATGCCGCCGACGGCGCCGTTGACGGACCAGGCTACGGGGTAGGGGTAGTCGAACGTGTAGCGCGAATAGACCTCGATGGTGTGGGCGATGGCGTGCGTTGAGTATTTGTCCCAAAGTGGCATGCCTTCCTTGGGGTAGAGGGACATCGCCATGACGGGCTTGCCGTTCACCTTCGTGTCGGCGACCGCCATGGCGTCCCAAACGAACTTACGAGAGGAGGCAAAGGCGAAGTCCCGGACGTTCTCGGCTTGGAAGAGCCAGGTCTTCTTGCCATTGGGACGGCCTTTCTCGGCGGCCTTGGCTTCTTCGGGCGTGACGACGAAGATTGGCTTCTTGGTCTCCTGCTGGGCCTGGGCGAGGCGCTCTCGCTGGGTCGGGGTGAGGACCTGTTCAGGATTCTGCAGCGAGCCAGTTGCGGCCACGATGTGGTCGTCCGGGACGGTCAGGGCCACCTTGTAGTCGCCAAATTCAAGGGTGAACTCACCGGTGCCGAGGAACTGCTTGTTAATCCAGCCGGCGTAGTCGGTGTACGCGGCCATGCGCGGGAACCACTGCGCGATGGTGTAGATGCAATTACCGTCTTCCTTAAAGTGCTCGTAGCCCGTGCGGGCCATGATGCGCTTCGCGTCATTGATCGGGTAGGACCAGGAGATCTTGAAGACGAAGTCCGTACCGGGCTTGAGGGGTTTGGGCAGATCGAGGCGCAGCATCGTCTTCACGATCGCATGCGGTAGGCCGCGCCCTTCGGCGTCGGTCAGCTTTGTAATCTTCAGTTCGCCGTCATAGGTCTCATAGGCTAGCAGCCGGTCGAGGGCCGTGTAGCTGAACTTCTTCAGGTCGACACCGCGCTTAGTGTTTGGCGTTGCCCGGGAATCGGCGCGCTTGGCGAAATAGTTCTGGTCGAGCTGGACCCAGAGGTAGTCGAGTGTATCGGGCGAGGCGTTATGATAAGTCACCGTAGCCTCGGCCGTGATCGTGCGCTTCTCGTCGTCGAGTTCCGCGCGGATATCATAGTCAGCCCGGTTCTGCCAATAGCCTGAGCCCGGGGCGCCCGTGGCGAGCCGTTGGGGGGAGGGCGACGGCAGGAGGGAGTCCAGCTGCTGGAACTTCTGGACAGGTGTGCCGGTCTCGGCCGCGAACGCAGTCAGGGCGAGGAGCAGGGGCAGCAGTCGTCTCATACCGTCGGATTAAGCCGAAAGGGCTCGTGCAGGGAAACTTTTTCAGCGAAAAGGGGTATTAACAGAACGCCATGAGATTCCTGCTATTTTTTGCTTCTTCTATGCTTTTCGCCGCACCGGTTCCGCCGGCTCACACGGTCAAGCCGTTCGGAGAGGAGTTTCCGAGCCTCGACTCTCTGGCGGTCGGCGCCTGGTGGGAGCCTCGTCCTGCGGCGGAGCCTCGCCCAGCGGCCAAAGCCAAGAAGAAGGCTGCCGCCAGTTCGGCTGCGCCGACGATGCTGGTCGAGCGTGACCAAGTCATCGCCTTCGCTCTCTACACCCAGCAAGCGGGCGTCCTGAAGCTATCCGCTCAGCTCTATCCTCTCTACCCCGAGGAATCCAAGGAAGCGCGTTTGGAATTCAAGCGCGAAGGACGCTGGGTCGAGGCGGCCAAGACCGAAGTAGTTTTCCCCGGTTGGAGCGCCCACTTCCGGGTCGAAGGCTGGGATGGCTCCAAGGATGTGGCCTATCGCGTCCGCCATGGTGAGAAGGCGACCTTCGAAGGACTCGTGCGCCGCGATCCGACGGATAAGGACGCCATCGTCGTCGCCAACATGTCCTGCAATTCTAGCCGCACGACGGGCGCCCGCCCAGAGATCCTCGATAATCTGATCCGTCAGAATCCGGATCTGCTTTTCTTCGCCGGCGACCAGACCTATCGCCACACCGAGCACACCGCCGGCTGGATTGAGTTCGGTCTGCAGTTTCGCGACGTGATGAAGGATCGTCCGACGATTTGTATTCCGGACGACCATGACGTCGGCCACCCCAACCTCTGGGGTGAGGGCGGCAAGCTGTCCACCGTCGCTGGCATGGCTGACGGCGGCTATTTCTACCCTGTCACTTACGTGAACATGGTCCAGCGTCAGCAATCGTGGCATCTGCCGGATGCGTATGATCCGACTCCGGTCCAGCGGGGCATCAGCGTCTACTACACCCGCCTCAAGGTCGGTGGCATCGATTTCGCCATCCTCGAGGACCGTAAGTTCAAGTCGGCCCCGCAGGGGAAGATTCCTTCGCAAGGCCCGCGCCCCGACCACGTTACCGACGAGAAGTATGATCCGAAGAGCATCGACTTACCCGGCCTGGAGCTTCTCGGCGATCGCCAGTTGAAGTTCCTCGCCGCGTGGTCCGAGGATTGGGTGGGCGTGCGTCATAAAGCTGTCCTGTCCGCCTCGGCTTTCTGTGGGGCCGTCCACATGCATGGCGGTAAGGATAGCCGTCTGTTGGCTGACCTCGATTGCAACGGTTGGCCGCAGAAGGGTCGCGATGAGGCCTTGCGTGCCTTGCGTCGCGTGCAGGCCGTGCACCTTTGCGGAGACCAGCATCTCGCCGTCACCGTCAAGCACGGCATCGAAGCCTTCGGCGACGGACCTTACTCGCTGACCAGTCCCGCCCTCGTGAATACGATCTACGGACGCTGGTGGCATCCGAAGGATGAGAAGGCCGGCCCGAATGCCGTGGTCGGAAGCCCCTTGCCCTGGACCGGTGATTTCCTTGATGGACTTGGCAATAAGATGTCGGTCGTCGCCTACGCCAATCCTGGCGACGTTCAGGACGAGCGCCAGCGTGCCGACGGTTACGGCGTGGCTCGTTTCCATCTCGCCAAACAGAGCGTCACCTTCGAGTGCTGGCCGCGCTTCAGCGATTCGCGTAAGGGCGACACCCAACAGTTCCCGGGCTGGCCGCAGACCTTTGTGCTGGCCGATAACGACGGACGTAAGCCCACGGGTTTCCTGCCGACGATCGACCTCAGCGCTGAAGGTGACCGAGCGGTCGTCCAAGTTATTCATGAGCAGACTGGCGAGACGGTCTATGTCCGCCGTCTCTCGGGTGTGAAGGAATACGCGCCCCCGGTCTACGCGGCTGGCACCTATGTGGTGAAAGTCGGCGTAGACCGTCCCAACGGTCGTACCCTCGCCGGCCAGCAGCCCGTGAAGCGTTAACGCTTCAGCAGGGCGTCGGTCTCGCTGAGTTTGAAACGCACGCTGACCACCGAGTTCTGCTCGGGGCCAGACGTGTATTTCACGTAGGTCGTGGCCACGATCGTCCCGTCGGCGAGGAGTTCGACGCCGGGGTAGCCGCAGTCTCCAGCCCGCTTGCCGTAGTGATGGAGCAACTTGATGCGGGTTTGACCGGGTCGGCCGGACTTCAGGTCATCGTAGGTGCCGACCCACGCGACGAAGTGGCCCTTGGTGGGGCTGTTGAGAGCTTGGTCGCGGAAGCAGACGACCATCCGGCCGTCGGACGTGAACACGCCGTTATGGCGATCGCCCGTGAGGCCCCAGTTCGTATCTACGGGCGTCGACCACGTCGCACCTTCGTCCTGGCTGAACATCATCAAGCTGCGGCCCTTGTGGGTATTTTCTCGGAGTAAGCAGGCGAGTTCCTTGCCGTCGGGTGAACGGAAGACATACGGCTCACAGGGATTCTTGCCGGTGACCTCGGCGACGATGCGGGGTTCGGACCACGTGAAGCCGCCGTCGGAGGTAATTGTTTGGAGCGTCACCAGCGGGGACTTGTCGGCGCCGCCCGGACCGCGGTGGTAGAGTCCGAGGGTGCGACCGTCTTTGAGTCGGACTACGCTACTGAACGTCATCACGCAGGGGAAGTTGAGCGGCGGCATTTCTTTCCACGTCTTACCCTCGTCTTCGCTCATGATGCTCGGCATCCCCGGCCCGCCGCGTTTACCGAGAGCGGCGGAGAAGACCCAGAGGCGGGCTTTGCCGGCTGGATCGATGATGCGGTAGATGCTTGGACAGTTCTGGTGGGTCGAGAAGCCCTTAGGTAATTGGGAGTCAAGGCGCGTCCAGGTTTTACCGCCGTCGTCGCTCCGAGCCATCGGGCCCGCGGAACCGCCGTGGTTGATGCACCAGACCGAGAGGATCGTCTGGCTATTCGGGAGCAGCAGGGTCGTCGGGTGGCCTTGGTAGATTGCCTCCGTTCCTGCACCCACGACCACCTGACGTTCCTTCTGTCCGGAAAGGTCGACCAAAGGCAGGTTCGGCTTTTCCTCGGCCATGGCCAACGAGGCCAGACAGAGCAGGGCGGGGAGCAGGGGGCGCATGGGCGGAGACTGCGAGAAGACCATGGGGCTGCCAAGTCGATTGCCAATCGACCCTGGCGGCCGCTCCCTTTGTCTCAGGTCCGTTTGCGGAGGCTTCGGCTTCCGCTTAGGTCAGGCCATGTCCGTGTCACTGACCTTCATCCCGACCCGTGCCGCTGCGCTAGCGAGACTGGAGGAGTTCCTTCCGGCCGCGGGACGCTATGCGGCGGAACGTAATTACGTCAGGCCCGGGCATGACAATATCTCACGTCTTTCTCCTTGGGTGCAGAAGCGCCTTCTATTGGAGTCGGAGATTGTCGCCGCGGCCAGAGAACGGTGGTCGTTCCCCGCCGTCGAGAAGTTCGTGCAGGAGGTCTATTGGCGGACCTATTGGAAGGGTTGGCTTGAGCAGCGTCCGGCGGCATGGACTCGCTGGTGCGAAGATGTGCCTCGGTTGCGGGCGTCTTTGAGCGCCGAGCAAAGCTCGACTCTGGCAGACGCGCTCGCGGGTAGAACCGGCATCGCGGGCTTCGACGCGTGGGCGCAGGAACTCGTGGCCACCGGCTTCTTGCATAACCACGCCCGCATGTGGTTTGCCTCGATCTTGATCTTTACATTGAAGCTGCCGTGGGAACTGGGTGCAGCCTTCTTCTATGAGCACCTGCTCGACGGGGATGTAGCTAGCAATACGCTCTCCTGGCGCTGGGTGGCAGGCTTGCAGACGACGGGAAAGACCTACGTCGCCCGGGCCGATAACATCGCGTTCTACACCGACGGGGAGCATGCGCCGCAGGCCACTCAGCTCGCTTCGGCTCCTTTCGCCATCACGGAGGAACCCTTGCCCAAGTTGGTAGCGTGGACTGAAGACGTGGCGCAGGTCGCTTCGGTTAAGGCTTACAATCGAATCGGCCTCTGGCTGCACCCCGAAGACCTCGTGGTCGAGCAGGGTGAACTGGCCGGATTGAAGGTCAAGGCCGTCAATGCCTCGTGGCCAGCCGATATCAGCGCTCGTGCTGGATGGTCGGAGAAGGTGTCCGTCTGGACGCAGGCGGCTTTACGAGACGGGGCGATGCGGGCTGGTAATCATTTCGGTGCCGAAGTCTCCTCGGGCGAGACGTCCGATCTGTCGACGTCGCTGACCGAATGGGCCAAGCAGAACGAGCTGCAGGCCGTCGTCGCCTATCGTCCTTTTATCGGACCTTGGCTGACCGAAGCACTCGCTGTCGAGTCCGCCATGGCGTCCGCCGGCATCGCCATGATCTGGCGCCGTCGGGCCTGGGACACCGAACACTTCCCGCACGCCGCCCGCGGTTACTTCCCCTTCTGGGAGCGTATCAAGTCCGCCGGTTGAAAGTTGGTGGGCCCACCGGGATTTGAACCCAGAACCAAGGAATTATGAGTTCCGTGCTCTAACCGTTGAGCTATAGGCCCGTGCGATGGACTTTGGCCGAAAGGGGGGAGTAGGGAAAGCCGATTCGCTGGATTGAAATGGAGGCGGACGAGGCCATAGTCCCCCCATGCGCAGCCCCGCATCGTTCTCCCGCCGCAACCTGATCAAAGGCCTGCTGGCTGCTCCATTCTTCGTCGCCTCGGCCCGCGGAGCCGAAGCGCCCAAGCTTGTCGACCCCGCCGCCGGACCGGGCGCGGGTTGGACGATCGCGGTCTTCCCCGACACGCAGAACTACGCGAAGTATGCCAAGAACCAGGCACACTTCGAGCTGATGACGAAATGGGTGAAGGAGCATCGCCAGGCTTGGAATATCGGCCTGGTCATGCACGAGGGCGACTTTGTGGAGCAGAACAACATCGCTGTCGGCGGAGGCGGTGGCTACGGCGACCAGAATTCGGAGTCGCAGTGGGCCTTGGCCAAGCGTGCATTACGGGTCTTCGATGGCGTGATCCCGACGGTCTTCGCGACAGGCAATCACGATTATGGTGTGCGCAACGCCGAAGACCGTACGACGCAGTTCAACGACCATTTCCCGCTGACGCATAATCCGCTCACGTGCGACGGCCAGGGCGGCGGTATCTTCCTGGAGGGACCGCCCACCCGCGACGGCAAGGCCACGCTCGAGAACGCCGCCTACGTCGTCAAGGTCCCTGGCGGGCGCAATTTGCTGATCGTCTCACTGGAGTGGGGTCCACGGCGCTTCGCCGTCGAGTGGGCACGCGAAATCTTTGCCCGCCCCCGTTTCCGCGATCACCTCGGCATCCTGCTCATCCATGATTATCTGCTACCCAGCAATCAGCGCGATGGACAGGACGGTAACCGCAAGCGCCCGGGTAATCCTCATTGGTATAAGACTGGCCTCGGCGGCGATACTCATGACGGCGAGGACCTCTGGAATACGCTCGTGCGTAAGACGCCCAACCTGCGCTTGGTGCTTAACGGACACGAGATGGGCGCCCATGTCGGCTACCGGCAGGATGACAACGACGCCGGCAAGGCGGTCCACCAGATGCTCTTCAACGCGCAAGGACTCGGCGGCGGTTCCGATCACCGCGGTAACGGCGGCGACGGTTGGCTGAGGCTCCTGACCTTCGAGCCCGACGGCCGGACTCTATCTGTGAGGACCTTTTCGCCGTTGCGACTTCAGGACGGCCGTTCGCATTATTGGGACGACCCTCGCTGGCGCTTCAGTGTGGACTTTAGCGGCTGATAACAGGCCTTACTTCGCGACGACGTCGATCAGCTGGCTGCGGACCGGGATGACGGTGGCGCGGTGCTGTTCGACGGCCGCGGTCAGCCGGGCGACGACGTCGGGGTGAGCGGCGGAGATCTCGTGCGCTTCGGAGGGGTCGACGGCCAGGTTGAAGAGGAGAGGCTTCGGGTGCTCGGCCGGCTTAGGATCACCGTAGGACCCTTGGGTGATGAAGTGTATCTTCCAGTCGCCGAGGCGCGCAGCGAAGAGTTTCTCGCCGCGGTAGTAGCAGAAGAGACCTCGGTCCACGGCGCGTTCCTCGAGCAGGAGAGGGGAGAGGTCGGTGCCATCCATCTTGCGGTCATTCGGTATTTTGGCGCCGGCGAGCTTCGCGGCGGTCGGATAGAGATCCAACATCGTACCGATGTTATCGGTCACGCCCGGCTTGATCTTGCCGGGCCACCAGGCGATGCCGGGGACGCGCATGCCGCCTTCCCAGGTGCTGCCTTTGCCATCCTTGAGCAGGCCGGCGCTGCCACCGGTCTCGGTGCCCATGAGCGTCCATGGGCCGTTGTCGCTGGTGAAGAAGACGAGGGTATTATCGGCCACGCCGTTTTCCTTGAGGGCCTTGAGCACCTCGCCGACGTTCCAGTCGAGCTCGGCCAGCACATCGCCGTAGATGCCACGCGAGCTCTTGCCTTTGAACCGCTCGGAAGCGAAGAGCGGCGTGTGCGGGAAGGTGTGCGGCATGTAGAGGAAGAACGGCTTGTCCTTGTTCGCACCGATGAACTTCGTGGCTTCCTCGGCGTAACGCTTGGTGAGCTGGGTCTGGTCCGTACGCGGCTCCAGGAGTTCGCGGCCGCGGTAGAGGGCGGCGTTCCACCATTCCTGATCCTGAACGACGAGGGCGTTGGCCCTTGGCGGCTTCGGCTTATCGGACGGATTCATATCGTTCGAGTGCATTAGCCCGAAATGGAAATCGAAGCCGTGGGCGAGCGGGTGGTGCTGAGGCTGGTTGTTGGCCCAGACGCCGAGGTGCCACTTGCCGATGATACCCGTCGCGTAGCCAGCGTCCTTGAGCGTCTGCGCTAGCGTGACCTCGGAGGCAGGCAGGCCGCCGGTCGAGACCGCACGGAGGACGCGGAATTGGTTGTGCGCCATGCCCGATCGGACGGGGTAACGGCCCGTCAAGAGCGCCGCGCGGCTCGGGGTGCAGACTTCGGCGGCGGAGTAGAACTGCGTGAAGCGCAGGCCTTCGGCGGCCATCTTGTCGAGATGCGGCGTCTTGATCGTCGGGTGGCCGTAGCAACCCAGGTCGCCGTAGCCAAGGTCGTCGGCGAGGATGACGACGATGTTCGGACGAGGCGCGGCGTAAGCACCGAGGGAGACCGCGATGAGCAGCGTGAGTAGCAGGGGTTGCATAAGGATAAAGACACATCCAAAACGGAATAGAGGCAAAGCCCATTTTGATGACCCCCGAGCAACGCGCACAGTTTAGTCAGGCCGTTTTCCGGTGTGAGCCTCTGTCGGCGGACTGGCCGGCGGACTTTGCGATTATAACGGCTTACGACCCAGACGGGCAACCGACGACGGCGGAACAGAACCTCGCCGCCGATGCCGCCTTGGAGGCCGACCTCCGGGCGGCCGGGTATCGGCTGCATCGCATCACGGGCGGGTCGGCGGACGGCGTCCACCTCGAGCCTGGTTGGGGCGTACCCATTGGGCTGCCCGGGGCGGTCGAGTTCGGGCGGCGTTATGGCCAGGTGGCGGTCTTCGCCGTCAGGGCAGGGCGATTGGCGTTGGTAGATTGCGAGGACGGCTCGGCCGAGGACCTGGGGCGTGACTTCCGGGCAGTATGACCATTTTCGGATTGGAACACCTCGGGATTTCGGGACTCTAACTCGTAACCCCTTATACCCATGAAGAGCCTAATGTCCCTCCTCGCCGTCCTGGCCGCCGTCGTTGGCGTCCGTGCCGCCGATGCCCCCGGTCTGGTCAACGGTCACCCGCCCGATATCCGCACGCTCAAGAGCGGCGATACCGCTCCGGATTTCGAGCTGCTCGGCACCGACGGCAAGAAGCACAAGCTAGCCGAATACACCGGTGGCGAAGCGCTCGTCGTGCTCTTCACCTCTAACCACTGCCCGACCTCCCATAGCATCGAGCGCCGCCTCCAGAAGTTCTACGAAGAATACAAGGGCAAGGGCGTGAAGCTCCTCGCAATCAACCCCAATCACCCGGACGGCCTCAGCAAGGATGAGCTCGGTTACGGTGAGTACGGCGATTCGTACGCCGAGATGAAGCCTTACGCCGAGAAGAACAAGTGGACCTTCGACTACCTGTATGACGGCGATACCCAGTCCGTGGCCCGCGCCTACGGTTGCCTCGCCACCCCGCACGTCTTCGTCTTCGATAAGAACCTCAAGCTCCGCTACCAGGGACGCTTCGACGACTCCCGCTTCTACGACGACAGCACCGTGAAGTCAAAGGACTGCCAGAACGCCGTGGACGCCATCCTCGCCGGCAAGCCCGTCGCCCTCGAGCTGACCAAGCCCATGGGCTGCTCCACCAAGTGGCGCGAAAAGAAGGCCCTGCACGACGTCAAGCATGACACTTGGGCCAAGACCCCCGTCACCGTCGAACTGATCGATAAGGCCGGTATCGCCAACCTACGCGCCAACACCTCTAACAAGTACCGCATGATCAACGTCTGGGCCACCTGGTGCCCGCCTTGCGTCAAGGAGTTCCCCGACCTCGTCGAAATCTCCCGTAAGTTCGACATGCGCGACTTCGAGCTCGTTACCATCACCCTCGACGATCCTAAGGACAAGGCCAAGGCCGAGGCGTTCCTCTTCAAGCAGGCCGCTGGCCTCAGCAAGAAGGTCGAGAACACCCTTAAGAAGGAAGGCCGCACCACCAATAGCTACCTCTTCACCGGCAACGGTGATGACCTTGCGGCCGCCCTCGACAAGGAGATGCCTGGCCCCATCCCGCACACCATCGTCGTGGCTCCCGGTGGCGAAATTATCTACCGTCACACTGGCATCATCGATCGCGCCGCGACCGAGAACGCTATTCTCGATAAGATGAACCGCTTCTACTCGCCCGGCGCCGTGAAGGCCTCGGCGAAGAAGTAATTCGCTTCACCTAAAAGAAAGCCCCGGACGCAGCGATGCGGGCCGGGGCTTTTTATTGGATGAGCGTCAGGCTCAGATCGCGATCGCGCAGGTCTGATCCAGCGGGTTGAGCCAGACCTTCACGCGCGGCATCCAGGACGGCCCGATGATCGCGTCGATATCGAGGGCGCGGAGGAACGGGCCCATCGGTACCGGCGAGATGCCGCCACCGAGGACGCACGGGGCTTCACCGACGGTTTCGAGCAGGTCATGGCCGGCGAATGTGAAGGGCAGCACGTACGACTGTGGGATATGCAGATCGCCGAACATCGGGCTGAAATCCTTGAAGCCGGTCAGAGCCTTCGCGCCCTTCACGAACTTCTTGTCGGTCACGTAGCCGTACTGCGCGCCCGTATCCCAGAGTACGCGGGCTGGTTGGCCATTGAGCGGCACATGGAAGAGCGGGAGGTCGGACATCGGAGCCAGTTCGTACGCCTGAGCCTTGAAGCCGGCCGGCATTTCATCGCCGGCCGTCAGCGTGCGGTGGGCGACGTCGAAGAGCAGGGTGGTCTGGGCGAGCAGGTCCATGCCCAGCAGCGCGTCGACCTGGGCGCCAATCTCTGCGGACAGCTTGTCGAAGGTGAATCCCATGTAGCCGCCCTTGTTCACGCCGTGGTTCTGGTTCTGCCAGGTTAGGCGCCCGGAAGTCGAGGAGCTGAAGGGAGCGCCCGTGTCGATGAGGGCACGACCTTCGGGGAGGTCGATGAACAGGTGACGGTTGAGGAGATACAGCTTGTAGGTGCAGACCATGGAGGAAATGTGGGTTTTACGAGGCATAGCGGGAATTGCTCACAGTGTAGGTGATAACAGTTGGGTGTCAAGCGGCAGAACGCCTAAAAAGGGAGACCGGAAACCGGATGATTGGCGGGGGATTAATGAACCCGAAGCTTCTATTCCGGTTTCCGGTCTCCCTTTGAGCCCTTGTCTCTGTCTGGGCATAAAGAAGCCCCGGATCGGGTGATCCGGGGCTTCTGGAAGGGGGCTGGAGGGCTTCTTAGGCCTTCTTCACCTTAACCCACTGCTTCGTCTTGGCAGACTCCAGGATGGCGTCGCAGACGTACTGGGTACCGAGCGCGTGGCGGAAGTCCGGGTAAGCCTTCTCGGCCTTCGGATTGTCGAGGCTCTTGAGGAACTCGGCGAGGGCGTGGGTGAAGGAGTGCTCGTAACCGAGGCAGAGACCCGGGACCCACCAGTTGCCAGCATACGGATGGTCGCTGTCGGACGTGTGGATGCTGGACCAACCGCGACGATCGCCGGGGACGGCGTGGTCGAAGTAGTTGAGACGGTTGAGGTCATGCAGGTCCCACTGGAGGGACTTCTTCTCGCCGTTGATCTCGAACGTGTAGAGCGCCTTGTGGCCGCGAGCGTAGCGGGTGGATTCAAACTGCGCGATCGAGCCGTTCTCGAAGCGACAGAGGAAGATCGCGGCGTCGTCGATGGTGACGGCCTGCTTCTTGCCCGTGGCGGTGTGGACGCGTTCCTTGATGAACGTCTCGGTCATCGCGGAGACTTCGGTGATGTCACCGTTGATCCAACGAGCCGTGTCGATGCAGTGTGCGAGCAAGTCGCCCGTCACGCCGGAACCGGCGGCAGCGGCGTCGAGACGCCAGAGACCCGCGCCGCCCTGGGGCAGCTCGGTGGAGATCGTCCAATCCTGGAGGAAGTTGGCGCGGTAGTGGAAGACGCGGCCCAGCTCGCCGGCAGCCACGATGTTCTTCGCGAGCGTCACGGCGGGGAGGAAACGGTAGTTATACCAGACCAGGTTCGGGAGGCCGGACTTCTCGACCGCGGCGACCATCTGTTCGCCTTGGGCGCCGTTGAGGGCGAGGGGCTTTTCGCAGAGAATCATCTTTCCGTTCTTGATGCACTCTAAGGCGATCTCGGCGTGCGAGTCGTTCGGGGTGCAGATATCGATGGCGTCGATGTCGGTGCGCGTGACCAGCTTGCGCCAGTCGGTTTCGTAGGAGGCGTAGCCCCACTTCTCGGCGAAGTCCTTGACCTTGGCTTCGTCGCGGCCGCAGACGGCCTGGCGGACGATGTGGTGGCCAGCGGTCACCTTGTCCTTCGGGAAGAAGTGACCGACTTGGGAGTAGGCGTTGGAGTGGGTGCGGCCCATGAAGCCGTAACCGATGAGACCGATACGAATGGCTTTAGACATAGTTCGAGGGGTTTAGAGTATGGAGTGTCGAGTATGGGGGAAGGCGGCTCAGAGGGCCTTCTTCACCTTGACCATGGCAGAGAGGATCGTGTTCCAGGTCTTCGGGTTCTCGAGCGTAGCGTTCGGGAACATGCAGCCATCCCAACAGATGTGCTTCATGCCGCGATCGGCGGCGCCTTCGAGCCAGACCTTGGAGCAGGCGGCGATGTCGAGCTTTCCGTTGGCGTCATCAGCCTGGCAGTGGCGACCGGTCTTCTCGTGGGAGCCCGTGCCGTGGACGGTGCCGTCGTTCTGGGCCACGTGGAAGTCGAGGGTCCAGGGGCGGAGCTTGCCGACCATCTCGCGGTAGGCGGGCCAGAACTGTTCCGAAGTGTAGCCTTCCTGGAGGAGGGCGGCTTCGGGTTCATTGTAACCCATCAGGTAGAGGTAGGTGTGCGCGAGGTCGGCCTGGAAGCCGAAGGTCTTCGGCATGCCGACGCCTTCGAGGGTGTCGAGCATCGCCTTCCAAGAGTGCATACCAGCCCAGCAGATTTCACCTTCGGCAGCGATGCGTTCGCCATGGCCTTCAGCGATCTTCGCGGCCTTCTGGAACGTGTCGACGATGCGGGCCGTGTTGGCCTTCGGGTTTTCGCGCCACTTCTGCACGCCGAACTCGGCGGAGTCTACGCGGATGACGCCATACTGGCGGACGCCATGCTTATTGAGAAGCTTGGCGACGCGGCAGGCCTTCTCGATCGCGAGGAGGAACTTCTGCTGCTGTTCGTCGGTTCCCATCGCGGAATCCCCCACCGTGCCACCCCAGACCGGAGCCACGAGCGAACCGACCTTCAGGCCTTTGGAGGCGATGAGGTCCGCCATCTTCTTGAGGTTGTCCTCGGAGATGTCGGGGTCGGTGTGCGGGTGGAATAGGAACAGGTCGACGCCGTCGAACTTGTGTCCGTCGACGTTGGCGGCGACGGTCATGTCGAGCATCTGCTCGAGAGCGATCGGAGGGTGATCGGTGTTGGGTTCCTTGCCGACGAGGCCGGGCCACATCGCGTTGTGCAGTTTCATAATCGTTGGGGTGGGGTTGGGGTAGGGGGTGGGGCAAAGATTACTTCTTCTTGGCCTTCTTGTAGGCGCCCATGGCCGGCGCGTCCGGGTTCACTTCCGGGCCGAAGTAACGCAGGCAGACCAGCGGCTCGGTGGTGGAGGTGTTGCGGAAGGTCACGCCCTTCTTGGCGCCGGCTTCGGTGCAGAAGTATTCGTCTTCAGTGAGTTCGTTGAAGCGGATGAGCTTCGGGCTATTGAGGACCTGGCCGTTGATCGAGCCGGAGCCCTGGACGCAGATGAGTCCGTAGGCGCCCTTGTCGGTGATGGTGCACTCGGCGCCCGGTTCGACGGTCAGTTCCTTCGCGGTGAAGTACTGGAACTTGTCGACCTTGCCGTAGACGATCCACTTGTCGGAGTAGCCCTTGCCCTGGACGGAGACGACCGGCTCGAGGTAGTGGTTGTCCTTGAAGTTCGGGTCGACGTTCTTGTCCCAGTCGAGCTGGTCCACGATGAAGTCGACGTCCTTGTGCTTGGACTTCGGCATGTCCTTGACGAGAAGGGCCCACGGTACTTCGCGGCCTTCGACGAGGTTTTGATACATGCCGAACACGTCGGAACCCCACTGCGGTTCATAGGTGCAGAGCGAGCCAGGAGCGTGGAGGATGCAAGGGTCGATGAGCCAGCCGGTGCCGGGCTCGAGTTTATAGGCCTTCGAGAGGGCGAGGATCTTGTTGTCACCCTTGTCCCAGTTGGCGATGCACTCGCGGACCTGGGCCTTGGTCGTGCCGGGCTCGAAGCCCATGAACGTGTAAGGGAAATTGTTACCGACGTTGTTGTGCTGGGGCGGGAAGTAGTAGGACTCCGGCTTGCCTTCGAGGCCGAGCAGCTTGGCCTGCTTGGCGTTCTGGTGCATGTGGTGCGGGATCGGACCCATGTTGTCGAAGAACTTGGAGTAGACGGGCCACTTCTTGTACTTGCTCCAGATCTTGGAACCGATGAGCGCGGAGCCGCATTCCTTGACGGCCTGCTTGAGGGTGAAACGGGTGTGGCCGATGACGACGTAGGACAGGCCTTCGTCCGCGGTGCGGTTGTCGTTGGCGGCTTCGGTGGTGGAAGCGAACCAGCGCTCGTCGATGCCGCCGCGGCTCAGGCCGAAGGCGTAGAGATCATCTGGGTGCAGCTTGAGGCGCTTGCCGGGCTGGAGGAAGGAACGCGGGACCCAGCACGGAGCGAGGCGGAGCAGGCCGCCGGTCTTGGCGAGTTCCTTCTCCACGAGAGAGGCGACGCCGCTCTGCTTGGTGGAGAGATCTTGGACAATCTTAGGGGAGGACATGGGTGGAGGGAAAGGAGGGTCGGGGAGGTCGGATTTAGGCGACTCCGAGGGCAGGGACAAGAATTGAGTAAGCCGACTTACGACTTCAAAAACTGCCAATTAATGGGGCAGGTAACGGCCTGGCCGTTTTCGCCCGTAATCCGGACGGCCTCGGGGCCGGCAGGGACGATGCTCTGGACTTGGCCGAAGTCGGCGGACACCGCGGCCGCGGCCTGAATCAGGGGGAGGCGCACGCGCTGGTCCTTGCGGAAAAGTCGGCTGGTCGGGATGCCCTTGGACGCCAGGCGATCCTCGCGGGCGACGTCGACGCCATCGCAGAAGTGGGAACAGACCTCCTCGAGGCCGAGGCGGCCCAGGTGGCGCTTTTCCCAAGGGTGGCCGGGGCGGCCGCCGTTGGAGAGCCAGAAGAGCGTGGACGGGAAGTCGGCGACGTTCTTGAGCGAGAACCAGACGTAGCCCGGGAAGGTCACGGCCGTCCACGCGAAGGGCTGGGCGTCCGTGGCAGGAGCGTTGACCAGCATGATCAGGTCATCATTACCGGCGCGGGCGGGGTAATGCGTCAGGTCGGTATTCGAACCATCCTTCATCGGGACGGATTTTAAAGTCGAGAATTCGGCGAAAGGCTTGAGCGCACCGGATTCCCCGGAAGCGGGATTGGAGAACTCGCCGGCGTAGACGGAGCCGAAGCGGAAGGCGCTCGTCGCGATACGAGCCGCGCCGGCAGGAACTTGTGAGAGGTCTAGTACCGGGTGGTTGCCGTAGTTCCAACGGCCTTCGAGGTTCTCGATCAGGTGTTCCCCGTAGATTGCGTGGTGGCCTGGGGTGAGCGTGAAGTTCTTCGTGACGGTGGCGCCGGTGTCGGTACCGGTCTGGGTGAGCTTGAGCGAGGTCGCGGAAGATGAGACGAATTGCCAGGGCGCATTGGCCGTATCGCCGTGAGGCGGTCCTTTTTCCTGTCCGCCGAACGGCAGGCACATGAAATCGCCGCGCAGATACGTCAGGAGGTTCGGCAGCGACTGGTCGATCTGCGTGGGCGTCCAGGGTGAGAGCGAGAAGGGGGAGGCCTTGAGGCCGGGCAGGTTGAACGTGACCGGGGCCAGGTGGCCGGCGGTCTGGGTGACGGCCAGTTCGACTTCGGCGGTGCGCAGGGTGTAGCTGGGGGCTCCGTGAATGGTTTCCATGGGGATGCGTCATTTCCTGCAAGTGTCGGGAGGCTGTCAACGCCTCGGGTGCTCTCCGCTTGCTAACCGGGGCTCCTCTCGCTTGGTTTCCGTCATGCCGCAGCCTCTGCCTATTCTTTACACCAAGCCGGGTTGCCCCTGGTGCACACAGGCCTTGGAATTTTTCGCAGCCCAGGGTGTGAAGCTCGACGTCCGCGACGTGGTCGCCGACATGCATCAGATGCGCCAGCTGGTTGCCATCACGGGCCAGTCCAAGTGTCCATCTTTCCGTTATGGGGACTTTATCGTGGCTGACTTCGGGGTCGATGAGTTCATCAACAAGGCCCGCAAGCACCCAGCCGTCTGCGCCGAGCTCGGCCTGAAGGTCTAAGACGACACTTTTTAGGGCTTGGACACCTAGGGTAATTCCCCTAGCAGTATTCGCATGAGGTTTACCCCAACCTTGGTCCTACTGCTGTGCGCAACCTTGTTCGGAGCACGGCCCAACGTCGTCTATATCATGTGCGACGACATGGGCTGGGCAGATCCCGGCTGCTATGGTTCGACTCAGAACGTGACGCCGAACATCGATCGTCTGGCCAAGGAAGGCCTGCGCTTCTCCAGTTTCTACGCGACCCAGGCCGTCTGCACTTCTTCGCGGGTGGCGCTCCTTACTGGTTGTTATCCGAATCGTCTCGGCTTGGGCGGTACCGCGCTCGGGCCTAACGCGAAGACCGGACTCAGCAATGACGAGCAGACGCTCGGCACCTTGTTGCGTGATGCCGGCTATCGGACCAGTGTGGTCGGTAAGTGGCATCTGGGCGACGCGCCGAAATTCCTCCCCTCCGCGCACGGCTTCGACGATTCGATGATTCTGCCGTATTCGAACGACATGTGGCCGCTGGGCTACGCTGTCGGCGACGAAACCCGTCGGAAGATGTATCCCGAGCTGCCGCGCTATGTGAACGATATTCCGATGGGTATCGTGCGCGACTGGGTGAGTATGGATAAGCTGACCTCCATGCAAGGCCTGCGTGCCGTAAACTTCATCCGTGAGAGCGCCGGTAAGGAAAAGCCCTTCTTCCTTTATCTCGCGACCTCGATGCCGCACACCCCACTCGGGGCTTCGTCCGACTTCAAGGGCAAGGGTGCCACGCCGTTTGCCGATACCATGGCTGACATCGACCGCACCGTCGGCGCTGTGCTGAAAGCCCTTGCCGACAAAGGTGTCGAAAATAATACCATCGTGGTCTTCACCAGCGACAACGGCCCGTGGTTGAACTTCGGTCGTCATGCCGGTTCCGCCGGACCTTTCCGCGAAGGCAAGGGCACGACCTTCGAAGGCGGTGTCCGCGTGCCGTTCATCGTCCGCTGGCCCGGCGTCGTGAAACCCGACACCCGCACGGATGCACTGGCAGCTAATATCGATGTCGTCCCGACGATCGTCGAAGCCTGCGCGGCCTATAAGCCGAAGCACGAGATCGACGGCCAGTCTTTCCTTCCGTTGCTCAAGGGTGAGAAGACCACGGCCCGTGAAATCTTCAGCTATTACTACGGCGATCGTCTTGAAGCCGTCCGTAAAGGTAAATGGAAGCTCCATCTCCCTCATGCTTATCGAAGCTACGTCGACATGGTACCCGCCGCGAGGGATGGCCTGCCGGCCACGACGCACCAGCGTCAGATTGGTCTTTCGCTTTACGACCTTGAAGCCGATCAGGGCGAGAAGAACGACGTCTCCGCCGCTCATCCTGAGGTCGTGAAGGAGCTGCAGGAACTCGCCGCCTCGGAGCGCAAGAAGCTCGACGCCGGCAAGCGCCCCGTCGGTCGCCTCTGATCAGACGAGTCCGCCGAGTCCAGCGACGCGCCAGGCCATCACGCCGAAGCCGATAATCGCGACTACGAGACAGAGCGTGCGTCGCACCTGGGTCTCCGTCAGGCCAGTGCGGAGGACGGCCCAAAGCAGGGCGGCAGACCCGAAGATTACCATCATCTGGGCGAGTTCGACGCCGATATTGAAGCCAACGAGGATGCGGACAATGCTGCCGTTATCCCAATCTGCCAGGCGATCGGAGACCGCCGCGGCGAAGCCGAGGCCGTGGACCAAGCCGAAGACGGCCGGAACGACGAGCATCTGACGGTTGGTGGCGTTCCCGCGATAGGCCATTAGCCCGCCAAGGCCGATCGTCAGCGCGATGAAGGGTTCAATCCAAGCACCCGGGTTGCCGACCCAGCCGAGCGCGACCGCGCTGAGCGTGATGCTGTGACCGAGCGTGAATACCAAAGAGCGACCGAGGGCCTGACGGAGCGAGGCCGCGCCGAGGAACATCGCCAACATGAACAGACAATGATCCCAACCGTCGGGCAGCACGTGGCCGAAGCCGTCGGCCAGCAGTGCGTAGACGGTCTGGTTATCGGTCGCAACCGAGCTGTCGCCGATCTGAAATTCCCCAGGTTCGTTCTTCGACACCGCCATGACCGTCTGGAATTCCATACCCTTGCGGAGATTCGTGAAGACTGTGCCCAAGGCGTCAGGGAAACGAAGTACGAGTTTCTGCGTGTTCGCCGGGACCGTCGCCGTGAGCTTCACGTTTATCATCACTGGGTAGCGGTCGGCTTCGCCTTGACGGCCGGACTGCGCGAGAATCTGTTCAGCGGTCGGAAAAGAGTTGAGCGTCCAAACCACGGGTTTGCCGTCGGCTTCGAGGCGTAGGCCGGCGAGGAACTGTTGGCGGCCAGGTTCGATAGACGAGGCTAGGCGCCCAGGCGTGAACATCAGCACATCAAGTTCCTTCACGGGTGCGTCCTTAGGCAGCTGGCCTAGGAGAAATGAGGGCACGTCAAATTTTACCGTCAGCGCGAAGGTGTTCTTCTCGTCGATGACCCCAATGCTGGTGGCTTCCTTCCACTCTGGGTGGGCCCAGAGAAGTGTCGGCAGGAGGGCCGAAAGCCAGAGCAGGAAGACACGCCGCATGGGGAGTGAGTACGACGGGACGACGTCGCGTTCCAATCAAAACCGCTTACTTGGTGCCTTCTTCGCGGCGGGGAGGGCGCTTCGCTTCCTTGCCGTCGCTGGCACCGGCCGGGCGGGTGTAGAGCACGGTGAGGTCGGCGGCGGCGAGAATCTTGCCCTTCATGGCGGCGAGGAGGGGGTCGACGGTGATCGGGCTTTCGGCCTGGGTCAGGTCAGGCTTCGCGGAAAGGGCGAAGAGCGTGAAGACGTATTTCTTTTCGCCCGGACCTTTGGAGTGCGGCGATGCGTACTCGACGCGATTATGGACGGTGCTGATGCCCATCTTGCCGAAGTCGGTGGCGTTCTTGGCGACGCTCGTGGTCTGCGGATTGATGTCATACATCAGCCAGTAGATCTTCGTCTTACCTTCCGGGTCGAGGTGGTGCATGATCAGCACCAAGCTCTGCGTGCCCTTCGGAACGCCGGACCAAGATAGAGGTGGGCTGGTGCCGTCGCCATCGCCGGTAAATTCAACGGGAAGTTCCTCGCCGTCCTTCACCGCTGTACTCGTCAGTTTGAACGTGGTGTTCTTGTCGGACGGCTTGGCCGCGGCGACGCTGTCGACGGAGCCAGCAGGTGCGCCGCCTTTACCTTTACCCTTCTTCCCTTCAGCAGGTGCGGCAAAGCCGAGCGCTGTTCCGCAAGTGAGAACGAGAAGCACGAGTGCGAGGGGCCGGAGTGAGGGGAGTGTCATGTTCAGGAGATTCTAGCAGAGGGAGGCTTAAGGGCCGATGAAGAGGTTACTTTTTGCCTTTTCCTTTGGCACCTTTCCCCGCGCCTTTCCCAGCACCCCCGGCGGTTACCGCGGGCAGGCCTTGCTTCAAGGCATCCAGCTGCGCACCTAGCTTGGCGGCTAGTTCGGGTTGGGAGGCAAGCACGTCCTTACTTTCGCCGAGGTCGGTCCGGAGGTTATACAGACTCCGCTTTCCTTCGCTCGTCTCGATGATTTTCCATTCGCCATCGAAGAAGGCGATGTCGCGCGCGGCGATCAGGAAAGCAGGGCGCGGGAGGGTCTTGCCCGTCGATAGGGCGGGCCATTGGTTGGACCCGTCGAACTTTAATTTTTCTGGAATCGGGAGACCGAGCGCAGCGAGAAGGGAGGGGAATAGGTCGTGCGCGGCGACCGGCTGTTGGCTGAGTACGCCGGCGGCAACCTTGCCGGGCCAGCGCACGATGGCCGGTACGCGGATGCCGCCCTCTTGGACGGTACCTTTGCCGAAGCTCAGCGGCGTATTCGGACTGAAGCGGCGGGTGGCGCCGTTATCAGAGCAGAAGACGACCACGGTGTTGGCGCGGAGGCCTTGTTCATCCAGGGAGGCCAGGATACGGCCGATCCCGATGTCCAGACCCTCGATGACGGCCGTGTAGAGGGCGTCGGACTTATACTTCGCAATCAGTTCCGCCGGTGCGGCCAGAGGGGTGTGCGGCGCGTTGAAGGCGACCTGCATATAAAAGGGCTTTCGTCGGTCACGTTGTTTAAGTTGCGCGATAGCTTCGTCGGCAATCAGCGTGGTCGCATAGCCTTTTTCTTCGACGGTCTTACCGTCTCGGGTCCAGTCAATGACGCCCCGTTGGTTGAGGTGGGTGAAGTAGTCGATCTCCGGACCAAGGAATCCGTAGAAGTGATCGAAGCCGTAGCCGAGCGGGCCCGGATTAGTTCCCAGGTGCCACTTGCCGATGAGCGATGTCCGGTAGCCGGCACTTTGCAGCGTTGAAGCCAGCGTGGGCGTACCTTTCGGGATACCTTGCTGCCCAGGTCCGACTACGTCGGTCAGGCCGAAGCGTCGCGGCATCATGCCGGTGAGCAAAGCCGAACGGGCGGGGCTGCAGACTGGGTATCCGTAGAAGCGTTCAAGCTGGACGCCTTCCTTGGCGAGTTGGGCGAGGGCAGGCGTGACCATCTTAGGATTATGGTAGCTGACCCCATTCCAGCCGAGGTCGTCGGCGATGATCAAAAGGACGTTCGGCGGGCTGGTTGGCTGTTGCGCATCGGCGAGGACGACGACGAGGGCGAGAGCCAGAACGTGACGGAGAAAAGTCATGGTTATTTATTTCCCGCCTTTCGGGGCGCCCTTGCCGCCTTTGGAGCCGCCTTTGCCACCTTTGCCACCTTTGCCACCGTTACCGCCGGTTTTAGTCGCGTCGCAGATGTCGGCGTCGCCGAGGACGGCGGTACCGAGGGGGCCTTTGAAGCCGCCGACGATGTAGGGCCACTCATTACTGACGTGGTAGTGGTAGCCGAGTCCGTCGTGGTCATGTCCGCTGATCGAATCAAGCTTCTGAGGGGCGGAACCGTCAGCTTCCGTGGGCCCGCGGACCGGGAAACCATCGAGCGCGAAGCCGACGACCTTGCCTGACTTATCGTTATCCATGACGGACGGCGCACGGTGGTAGTGGTATTCGTGGCCAAAGCCCGTGTGACCACCCTTTGGGTCGAGCGGGGCGATGTTCTTGAAGGCCGTGATGCGATTGACTGGTTCCGGCGGGAAAAAGCGGACGCCATTGGTGCTAATGCCGAGCCCCGAGCGCGGTGAGAACTTCGCCTGACGGAGCGGGGTGACTGCCTCGGAGGCCTTCGGGTTCTTCGGCAGGAAGATCGTCACAATCTGTTCGAGCGGCTGCAGTTCGATCACCGAGTTCGTCACGCCTTCCTTCGCGGCCTGTTCGTATGTCCAGCCCGCCAGTTCCTGGCGGGCGACCTTATCGAATTCCGCTCGATCCTTCGTACGGTGTACCGTGCCGTCGGCGTCGAACATGTTCCAACCGCGCTGGTTCAGGATTTTGAGATAGTCGGCGTCGACGCGGTAGAACTTCTTGTCGACGGTGTCTTCCCAGTAGCCGCCCTTGTCCTGGAGCGTGGCTGGGGCCCAAGGGCCCATCGCGTGATCATGGGGCAGGGAGCGGACGACGATCTTGTAGACCGTGGCCTTGGAGCCGTCGCTAAGGATGCCTTCGATTTCCGTGATTGGTTTCACCAAGGCGCGCTTGTCGAAGAGCGACGGGAGGTCGACCGGGGCGGCAGTGGCGGCAAGGCTGAGGGCGACGCAGACGAGTGAGAATAATCTCATGGTAAGGTTATTATGCCAGAAAAGGCCTTAACCCAACATTAAGAGATCATTATTCCGAACTGTCGGAGTCTTTGTAACTGCGCAAGACGCGCGGGTTCTGAAAGGAACCGGGCTTAAAGAAGACTTTCTCCATGAATAGCCCGCGAGCGGGCGCGGTCGGCACTTCCGAGGTAATGGCACGTTCCTTTCGGTAGGCCAGCAGGCGTTCGGGGGTCATCTTCCCTTCGCCCACGCGGAGGAGTCCTCCGACGAGGCGGCGGACCATCTTGTAAAGGAAGCCGCTGCTTTCGGCGATGATGGTAATCCGCTTACCGCGGCGGCGGACTTCAAGGCGGCGCAGGTCCTTGACGGGATTTTCCTTCTCCATGCCTTGGCCGTGGTTCGCACCGAACGCGTAGAAGTCATGTTTGCCGAGCAGAAGCTTGGCGGCCTGTCGCATCAACTTCACATCGACAGTCTTCGTGCCTAATCCCAGACAGAATCGCGCCTCCCAAGGCGGCGGATACCCGTCGCAGATCTCGTAGCGGTAGCGTTTGCCGTTGGCGTGCCAGCGACAATGGAAAGTAGGCGCAACACGCTGCAGTTGCGTGACCAGCAGGCCGTTCTGTTCGCACGAGTTCATCGCGTGGACGAGGTAGCTACACGGATGCGGCCAGAAGGCGTCGAAATGAAAGCGCTGTCCGACGCTATGAACACCGGAGTCCGTACGACCGCTACCGTGAATGACAATCGGTGTCTTGAGGATGCGCGATAAGCGTGCCTCGAGTTCGCCTTGAATCGATAGTCGCCCAGTCTGGACCTGCCAGCCGATGTGGTCGGTGCCATCGTAGGCGACCGTCGCCAGGAAACGCTCGAGCTTCGGCGTAAAGGGTTTCTTGGGCTTGGCGGGAGGCATATCAGGAGCCGAGGCCGCGGCTGTTCAGGAAATCTTGGAGGAGGACGGCCGCCGCGCGTGAGTCGCGTTCGCCGGTCCGGGCCTGCTGCTTACGTTCGTTGGCCGAGCGTGCCTTACGACCTCCGAGGTCGTCGGCTGCCTGGCTCGTAAGGGCTTCGTCGACCTTCTCGATGGGTAAGGCGAAGCGCCGGGTGAGTTCGGCCGCGAAGACGTCGACTTCGTCGCAACGCTTGGTGCGTTCACCTTCGACCGATAAGGGATAACCGAGTACGAGCAGGGTGACCTTGAGGCGGGCGATTTCCTTGCCAATCTGGGCGAAGCGTTCGTCGGCGCTTTCCGCCACGGCGGCGGGCAGGGGGAAGGCGAAGCCGAGTTCGTCGGCATGGCTCAGCCCGACCCTGCGGGAGCCATAATCGATGCCGAGGAAGACCTGTGCCACGGGGTCAAGTTGGGACACCTTGACGGAATATTCAATCCGACACGTGGAAGGGGCGGTTTGACACCGCTCCATGCGGGGGTTCCACTGTCGGCATGTCCGCGGAACTGCGCCTGAGCGACCATGAGAGGGCTTTGTACTCCCGGCAGATTCGTCTGCCCGGGGTGGGGGAGGCTGGCCAGCTGCGTCTGCGTGAGGCTAAGGTGCTACTTTTGGGTGCCGGGGGCCTAGGCTCTCCCGTCGGCCTCTATCTGGCGGCCGCCGGTGTCGGAGTCATCGGCATTGCCGACCCGGACAAGGTCGAGATCTCGAATCTTCATCGCCAGATCATCCACGGTTTCGATACCTTGGGGCTTCCGAAGACCATTTCCGCCGCCGAGGCACTCGGGGAGATTAATCCCGGCCTCAAGGTGGCATTGCATCCCGAGGGCTTCACGGTCGAGAACGCGGCCGACCTCGTCGCCCGTTATGACCTCGTGGTCGATGGTACGGATAACTTTGCGACCCGTTTCTTGGCAGCCGACGCCTGCGTACTCGGCGGGCGACCGCTCGTGCATGGCAGCGTCCTGCGCGAAGCCGGCCAGGTGGGTGTCTTCCTTCCGAAGACTGGCTGCTACCGCTGTCTTTACCCTGACATCCCAGACGCTGCCTCCGTGCCCACCTGCGCCGATGCGGGCGTCTTCGGCGCGACCTGCGGGGTGATCGGCTCCTGGATGACTTCCGAGGTCATCGCCGTCCTGCTCGGTAAGCGCTCGGCCTCGCGCCTATTGGTCGTCGATGTCGCCGCCGGAACCTCCAGGTTGATCGCCTTGTCGGCCGACCCAGCATGCCCGTGCTGCGGTTCCTCTCCGACCATCCGTTCGCTCGAGAAGTCCGCCTACGCTCCGGCCAGCTGTTCGAATTCTACCCGTATGTCCGAAACTCCGCTTGAAGTGACCGTCGAAGAGGCCCAGCGCCTGTTATCCGATCCTAATCCACCCCTCCTCATTGATGTCAGGGAAATGGACGAGTATGCCGTCTGCCGGATCGAGGGCTCGCGACTTATTCCCATGAACACCGTGCCGATGCGTCTGGCCGAAATTCCGCAGGACGTCCCGGTCCTGGTCCAGTGCCACCATGGGGGCCGGAGCATGAAGGTTACCCAGTTCTTGCGGTCCAAAGGCTATACCTGCGTCAGTAACGTCAAGGGAGGCATCGACGCCTGGTCGCTCAAGGTCGACCCCAAGGTCCCGCGCTACTGAGCGAGACTAGGCTTGCCGACTCCCGCCCTCTGTTCTTTTATCCCCTTCTCCTCATGAAGCGTTTCACCTTCCTTCTCGCCGTCGCCGCCCTGAGCGTCGGTTGCACCTCTCGCATCCCCGCTGGCTTCAACCCGCTTGCTTCCGGCAATGGCGGCTCCGGTGGCCCTGACTCCATCGATACCCGTTCGGCTAACGCCCGCCGCGATGCCCTCGCCGCCCAGATTCTCGCCGGCAATATCCCCCCCGAGGCTATCCTCACCACGGTTTACTTCGATTTCGATAAGTACACCGTCTCCGCCTCTGAGCGCGCCAAAATCGACGCCGTAGCGGGGCGCGTCATGGCCACCGATGTCATCATCGCCGGCTACACCGACCATTTCGGCACCGCCGAATATAATCTCGGTCTCTCCGATCGTCGCGCCCAGTCCGTCCGCGAGTATCTCGTCAAGAGCGGTGCCAATCAGGCCAAGTCTGAAATCATGGCTCTGGGTTCGCAGCATGCGGACAAGAGCGCCGCTGGTCGTCAGTCCGGCGCCAAGGATCGTAAAGCCGTCATTGTCGACGTGAACTACTCTGGTCCGATTTCCGCTGCACCGGCTGCTCGGGTCTCCGCCCCGGCTCCGTCCGGCGGCGCAGCTCCGGCTCCCGTCCCCACCGCGCTCTGAGCGGTAGGTTGAACTAATAAAAAGGCCCGCCGATCGGCGGGCCTTTTTATTGTCGAGAAGCTTCGGCTTACGGCAGCGTCGCGAAGAGATAGGCGAGCGTACCGCCAAACAATCCCAGTGACACCAGCTTGGCCATCAGGCGTTCCTTGTCGCTGCGGTGTAGCGCGCCCCAGCGGCCAAGGACCCAGCAGGCCGTGGCGATGAGGGCGAGGCCCAGTGAGGCGTCGCGCACCCAGGCGGCATCCTCAACCAGCGCATTCAGCACCCAGAGCAGGTAGAGTGCGTAGGCAAACAACGGAAAGGACATCCCTTGCTTGAGAGATTCCATCCACTCGCCTGGGCGCGGGAGCATCGCGGCGAGGCGGGGGAACATCGAAAGAAGCAAGTAGGGTAGCGCCATGCCGAGGCCAATCACGGTGAAGAAGAGCAAAGTCACGGCGATCGAACGCTCGTTGTCCAAGGCGAAGCCAAGGGCCGGACCGAGCCCGGGCGCCGTGCAGGGCGTGGCCACGACCGTGGCGAGCACGCCCGACAGGAAGGTCGCGACCCGTCCTTCGCCGTCGCCGGCAGAGACGCCGCCGAGGCCGAGACCGATCTCGAAGACGCCGGCAAGGCTCAGACCAAGGACGATCATGAGCACGCAGGTTCCGAGGACGAATCCGGGCGATTGCATCTGAAAGCCCCAGCCGTAAGTGGAGCCGCCCGACTTCAGTCCGATGATGAGCAGGGCGAGCACTAGGAAGCTGGCGATGACGCCGGCGGAGTAGAGCAGGCCGTTGAGGATCACCTTGCTACGTGCGGCGCCGGCTTCCTTGGCGAAGCCGAGGACTTTCAGGCCGATCATCGGGAAGACGCAGGGCATCAGGTTGAGCAGGACGCCACCGCCGAAAGCCAGCAGCATCCAGATAGCGAACGAATGGGTCGTTGTCTCCGCTTGGTAGGGCTTGCCGGCTGAGACCGCGGAAAGCGCAGAGAGGACTTCGGTGCCCGTGAGGGCTTCGGAAAGGATGGCGGGGGGCTGGCCCGTTTTAAGGAAGACGTTGAGCGGAATCCCGGTGCGCCCGTATTTGCCGAGCTCCTGAGCGATGACCTCATCTTTCTTCGTCCAGTCAGCCTTGAGCATCACCACTCCCGCTTGGTTGAGCGCCTTGGCCACATCATCCTGCGTGTAGACGCGCTTGTTGACCTGGCAGGTGGCACACCAGCGCGCGGTGAAGTCGACGTAGACAATCTTGCCTGCAGCGAGGGCCTTCGCCTGCTCCTCCGGAGACCAGGGTTGCCAATCGCCCGCGGCCTTGGCCGGAGTGTTCGGCGTGGGTGCCGGGTTGGCGGTTGCTGCGCCCAGTACGGCTTTGATGTCGACGAAGCCCCCGTCGGCAGATCGCGTGGTAAAGATGAGATCTCCTGAATCGAGCTTCTCGGTCGCATCGGCCAATTCGATGACAATGGCATCTCCGACAAGCTTCTGTTTGGCCGTGGCCGTGGGTGAGACGAAACCGCGTGCGGGGAACCAGGTCTTAGTCAGTTTATCTCCAGCCGGTAGGACAACCGTGAGCGTCTTGCCGTCGGATGAAGCCGTGGTCGACAGGCGCGGACGAAGGGCGGGGTAGAGTTTGGCGTCATACTTGTAAGCAGCGTTACCGGCGCCCACTTTGACGGTCATCTCGACCTGCTTGTCGTGCGGCCAGCAGCCCGAGTCGTCGCACTCGAGCCATTCTGCCTTACCTTTGAAGGTGAGCGTGCCTTTCGCATTACTGGGAACGTCGACTTCCATGAGCAGCAGTGTCTCGTCCTCGTAGACGAAGTTCATCACGCCGGACTGGTCGATTAGCTTGGGGCCAGGCCAGATGAAGGCACCGACCTTCGTGCCGGAGAGTTCCTGCCATTCCACCGTCGGGGCTTGTCCGGCGTCGCCAGGGTTCTGCCAATAAATATGGAAGTGCGGGTCGCAGCGAAAGCGCATTGCGATGAGCGCCTTTTCACCAGGCCGGATGTCGGGCGTCAGGTTAACGAGGTCGACCTTCGTGCGGACGGCGGCGCATAGGTCGCCGAGGAGGGTGAGCAGCGAGAACAGGCCGAGGGCAAGGAGTCTCATGGGCCTACCTTGGGCTCAAACCCGGCAGGATGCAAGGCGTCGAAGGGCCTCAGGGGACCAGGTGGCAGGGCAGCAGGGCCGCGTCGCTCATCCCGTGGATGATCTTCTTATCCGCGGGGCAGAATGTCGAAAGGATGCCGGAAAGCTCCACCGTATCGTTATCGACGAAGAAGTAGGGGCAGAGGCGGACGCGTCCGTCGGCGGGAACCACCGAGCCGTCATCGGCGTAGACCGGGTGGGTTAGGCGCGAGGGCTTGTGGTATTCCTGCATGACGTGGAAGGTCTCGTTCTCGGGGTTAAGGGCGTTCTCGATAGCCTCTAGCCATTCCTCGCGGGAGACGTCGCTGCCCAGCGTCACCGAGCGGGCGCCCCAGGCGGTCTCGTGGAAGCCGCTGGCCTTGATGATCAGGTTACGTTCGCGTTGGGAGGCCTCGGCAAGTTCGGTCCATTCGCGAATCGGGCGACCGGCGAAGCCTGGGGCATGCAGGACAGCCGTCGGCGGGAGCTCCGTCTTCTCCATAATCCAGGTCTGCGGGATGATGCGAAAGAGCGCTTCATGGTGATTCTCCGGGAGGTTTTCTTTCCAAAACTCGGCTAGCTGAGGGTGGTGGAGCAGGGCGAGGCCCAGCTTTTCTTCTTGGAACGCCTTCATCGGCGGTGTCAGCGTGAGCGTACCGGCTTCGACCGCGTTGAAGATACCGTCAGCGCCCTTGACGTTGGCGAGGTCGAAGAGTTCGAAGAAACGGTAGAGGATGTCGACGCGGCGTGGCGCTCCGTCGACGGGGATGTAGGAACCATCGCCCATCTGCATGATCTGGGCGGGCGCGATGACGTGTACGTCATGGCCGAGGGTGCGGAGTTTCTCGCCGAGCCACTCGAATTCTGGGCGATAGGTCGCGGCTTCGTCGCTGACGACGATGGCAACGAGCGGGAATTTATCCTTCGGGGTCAGGCGGGCGAGCGAGGCCATGAACCGGTCAGGCATGCTATTCGCACCGATAACGCTCGGGAAGTCCTCGGCGTAGACCTCGTTGAGGTAGGCCGTGAGGCCGACGCCACCAGGGACGCTGTCGAGTTCGGTCATCGTGAAGCCGTCTTCAGTGATGAGCAAGTCGGGTCGCAGGACGACGGGGCACTGGCCTTTGACGGCGCGATGGCGTCCGTGAGCGATGAGTCCCGCGGGCTTATAACGGTCTAGGTATTCGGCGACCCAGGGCGCATAAACCTCACGGTTGCGGAGGATCTTCTTGTTGGTGAAGGAGCGGACGTAGAGACGTTCGAGCGCGCGGTGGTAGCTCAGGCAGGCCGAGCCGATACGCTTCAGGTCGCGTAGCTGCGCCTCGGTGATGGGCCAAGGCTCCGGGGAAAGCTTCCAGATTTTCTCCGCAAAGAGCGGGGTATCGAGGAGCTTCTGACGGAGGATGTCCCGGGTGGGCATGGGGGTGGAGGACTTAGTCCTCGATCTTGATATCCTTATTACGGGTGCGCGGGCCGCCGGCGCGGAGCCAGCCGTTGATGAACGCGTCGATGTCGCCGTCCATGACCGCCTGAATGTTGCCCGTCTCGACTCCCGTGCGGAGATCCTTCACCATCTGGTAAGGTTGGAAGACGTAGGAGCGGATCTGGTTACCCCAGCCGATGTCGCCCTTTTCGCCGTAATATTTTTCCATCTCCGCTCGTTTATCGTCGATGGTCTTTTCATAGATGCGGGCGCGCAGGATCTTCATCGCGAGGGCGCGGTTCTTGACCTGGGAGCGTTCGCGCTGGCAGGCCACGACGATGCCCGTCGGGATGTGCGTGAGGCGGACCGCGGATTCGGTTTTATTGACGTGCTGGCCGCCCTTGCCGCTGGAGCGGTAGACGTCGACACGTAGGTCGGCTTCGTTGACCTCGACGTCGATGTCATCATCGATTTCCGCGACCACGTCGACGGAGGCGAAGGAAGTGTGGCGACGGGCGTTGGCGTCGAAAGGGGAGATGCGGACGAGGCGATGGACGCCGCGCTCGGCCTTGACGTAGCCGTAGGCGTTGGGGCCTTCGAGGCGGAAGGTAGCTTGGCTGATGCCCGCGCCTTCGCCTTCGGCGATGTCTTCGACTTCGATCTTAAAACCGCGACGTTCGGCCCAGCGGGTGTACATGCGGTAGAGTAGGTCCGCCCAGTCGTTGGATTCCGTACCGCCGGCCCCGGCCTTGACGGTGACGATCGCATTGGAGCGGTCGTGCAGCCCGGAGAGGAAGGAGGCGATTTCGAGCTCGGAGACGGCAGCGAGCAGGTCGGTACCGAGCTTGCGGAGTTCCTCGACCTCGGCGTCGGCCGTGCCATCCGGCGATTCCGTGATCAGTTCGGCGAGGGTCTTGGCGTCTTCGATCTGGCGCCGAAAGGCGACCTGGGGGGCGACGATGACCTTATGGCCGTTACACTCCGAGATGACCTTCTGGGCGGCCTTCTGGCTGTCCCAGAAGTTCTGGGCGGTCATGAGCTCTTCGAGCTTTGCGATCGCGGCCTGTTTGCCCGCGACGTCGAGGAACTTCCAGAGGTAGCCGGCGCGGCGTTCGACTTCGTCGAGACTGGCTCGGATTTCGGGCGGAATATACATCGGAAAGCGGAAGGAAGGGGGAGGGGCCCTCCTTGGTTGGCGGGCGAAGGTTGTGAATACCTAGTCCATCCTTTGTTTTCAATGTCAGAGTGGGGCTGGTCGGGCTCTCATTTGCCCGGGCACGGACTGGTCGCACTTGCACCCCGTCAAGGCTGGGGCATACATCCAGCCCATGTCGTATCTTGAAGGCCTGAGTTTCGCCCAGATTGCTGGCCCCTTGCCTGAGCGCCGGGTCCTTGCCAACGGACTCGAGGTAATCTACTCCCATCGGCCCGGTATCGGGCTGTGCACCGTCCAAGCCTGGGTCCGCACGGGCAGTATCCATGAGGGACGTTGGGAAGGCTCAGGCATCTCTCACTACCTTGAGCACATGGTCTTTAAGGGTACCGGTCGCTTCACGAACCGTGAGCTCACCGACGCCATCCATCGCAGTGGGGGTTCTTCCAATGCCTACACGACCTTCGACCGGACGGTCTATTACGTCGATGCGCCGCAGGAAGGTTTCGAGACCGCGATGGAAGCCATCGCCGACATGGTCTTCGATCCGCTCATCACGGATGCCGACGCGAAGATGGAGCGTGAAGTCATCTTGCGCGAAATCGCGATGTGCGATGATGAGCATGACCAGATGCTGGCCAAGTCCGTCTTGGAGGAGGCGGTGCGTTCGCATCCTTTACGCCAACCAGTAATCGGCCATCGCGACCTCTTTGTGCGCATTACCCCAGAGGATCTGCGGGCCTATCACTCCAGCCGCTATGTACCGACGAACGTCGTCTTGGCCTTGGGCGGTAGCATGCCCCCGGAGGAAGTCTTCGCCTCAGCCGAACGATGGTTCGGTCGTTTCGCTCGCCGACCCCTCATCGATATCGCTGCGCATCAGGAGCCACCCCAGGGCGGTGTCCGACGCGCCGATCTTATCCGCGAGGTCAATACCTCCAAGGGCGTCGCTTGCTGGCGCATTCCAGGATATTTCGACGAAGGTCGCCTCGCCACGGACCTATTCCTGGGTGTCCTCGGCGCGGGTAACAGTTGCTTGCTTTGGAGCGAGCTCCGCGAGAAGCGTAAGCTCATCCACGGTATCGACGCCTCTGGCTTCGGTATCCGCGATCTAGGCCTCGCCTGGTGCAGTTGGACGGGTGAAGCCGGCACGTCCGCCCCCGTGGTGGAACAGGCAATCGCCGAAGTCGTCGACGGACTCCTGCAGAAAGGCGTCACGCCGGCCCAGTTCGAGAAGGTGCGTCGCCAGTCCGTCGTCGGCATGGTCAACGGCCAAAAGAACATCCACGGGCTGACCAGTCGCGTCGCCCATGCGGCTACTATCGGCCATGATATTTCCTGGCCGCAGCGCGGCGTGGAGCATCTCGCCAAGCTGGGCGCCGAGGATCTCACCCGCGAAGCCCGCAAATGGCTTCGTCCAGACAACGTTACTTTCGGTACCATGCGAGGCGGCAAGGCGGATACGTCGGCGGCGAGTGCCGTGGCAACGGCTACGCCGGACCGCTTCGAGACCTTCACCTTGGACAACGGCGTCCGCGTCGTCCTCCAGCACGACGCCACCATCCCCAAGGCTGGGGTCGGCGTTTTCCTCGCCGGCGGCCTCGCGTACGAAGCGCCCGACAAGCGTGGCACCACGGGCCTGCTCGGCACCATGTTTGCCCGCGATAACGTGCATCGGACCAAGGAAGAGGTGGCGCATCTCGTCGACAGCATCGGCGCGACCTTCGCCGACCATGGCTCACAGGTCTCCTGCGGTCTCTGGGGTGAGGCCCTCAGCTCGGATTTTGAAAAGATCTCCGAACTGATCGCCGACGGTATTCTCGGCCCGAAAATCCTGCCCGAAACTTTCGCCTTAGAGCGCGCTGCCATCATCACTGCTTGCCGCGAAGCCGAAGACGACATCGTCGAGAAGGCCCGTCTGCAGCTCCAGCGCCAGTATTTCGGTGCGCATCCGCTCGCGGTTGACGCCTGCGGTACGCCCGAAACCTTGGCCAAGATTCAGCCGTCAGATTTGTCCGCGTTGCACCAGTCCCTGGTCGTTGCCGACAATATCGTGATTGGTATCAGTGGCGCCTTCGATCGTCCGACGGTCATGGAGTTCGTTAATCGTCGCTTCGGCTCTTTGCCCAAGCTGTCGTTGAGCCGACTTGGTCTGCCCAAGCATGTTCCGTCTAAGGCTAGCAAGGTCCTCGAGCGGGCGCAGGGTGAACAGGCCGTCGTCGCCATTGCTTTCCCTCATTGTGGTTTCGGGCCGGATGAGGTCGTCGCGGCGAACGTGACCGAAGAACTCCTCAGCGGCATGGCCAGTGGGTTATTCCGTCGGGTGCGCGAAGAGAAGGGTATGGCCTATTTCGTCGGTGCCACGCGGGTCGAAGTCGTCGACCAAGGTATGTTCTACCTTTACGCCGGCACCGCGCCTGCCTCGGCCCAAGAGGTCGCGAAAGAGATGCGCCTCGAGCTTGATCGTCTCCGCAAGGGTAAGTTCGCCCCGAACGAGATTGAGGACGCCAAGCGCCGCATGCGCGTCTCCCGTCGTCAGGGACGTCAGTCCGCTGGCGCCCGCATGCAGGGGGCGCTCGTACGCGAGGTGGCTGGCCTTGGAGCTAATTTCGATGCCGAGTGGGAACGCCGCATGAACCTGACTGATGAAGCCGCCGTGCAGGGATTCGCCCAGCGCTACCTCGACGCCCAATTCGAGCAGGAGCTCATCGTCCTCCCGAAGGAGTGATCAGGCGTCCTCGAAGTGCCGCTTCGCAAACCAGGCTGAAAGGATGCCGGGGATTGCGAGGCTAAGGGCGAACAGGAAGTATTGGGCGTAGCCGAAACGTTCGGCCAGGTGGCCGGCCCAGAGTCCTGGTAGGTAATTGGCGAGTAAGGCGAAGGTGGAAAGCGCGGCGTAGCGGACGGCGGCTCCGGGGCCCGAGGCCAGCTTCATCATCGCGAGGATCAGCGCGCAGAGGCCGGCCCCGTAAACGATGTACTCCACGATGAAGACACTGCCGATGACCCAAAGATTGTGGCTTCCGTTGTATGCCAGCCAGGCGAAGGCCACCAAGGGTAGGTGCATCGTGACTCCGAGCGGTAGGAGCGCACGGGCCAAACCGAGCCTGGCCACCACGAGCGAACCGATGACGCCGCCGAGTGCTAAACCACCGACGGCTGACATCATGCGGAGTACGGCATAGGTTTCGTTGCTGAGGCCCAAGCCGCCGGCCGTGGCCGATTTGGCGAACATCGGGATGATCCGGGCCATATGTACTTCACTTGCCCGATAGAATAGGATGAGGGCGAGGACGGCTAGGAGTCGCCTGTCGGTGAGCAGCGTGCGCAGCCCGGCCAGCATCTCCCGAAAGCGCTCCGGAATCGTGCTCGTATCCGCGGAGGTCTTTGGCTCCGCCGCGAGACCCCAAGCGTTGGCCACTAAGGTCAGCAGGGCCAGGATGGCGGCTGTCGCCAGCGCCCACGACCAGGCATCAGCCGTCTGCGGTCCGTAGTCCATGATGCGACCCACGAGCCAGATGAGTCCGGGGCCAGCCAGCACCACACCGACTTTCGTGGCGACGTTGAGGATGCCCGAGTGCGTTGCGCGGCTCTTGTCGTCGAGGGAGGCGACGAAGTAACCATCGAGGGCGAAGTCATGGGCGGCCGCGAAAAGCGAGAGCAGGATGAGGCAACCGATGATTGGGGTGGTTGAGAATTGATCGGCGCCCACGTGATAGGCGAGCAGGCCAAGCAGGGCAGCGATGCCCAGTTCGGCAAAGAGGATGAAGCGTCGCGGGTTGAAGCCGGCGACGAGGGGCGAGAGGAGAATCTTACAGCCGACAATCAGGCCGAAGACCGCCACGGCTTGCGTGATCTGAGCGTCCGCATAGCCCAGATCCATGAGTGCCACCGGCAGGGCTTCATCGCGGACCGCCGCAGGGATGGACTGGAATAGGTAGGCCGCGAAGACCCAGAGCCAGGCGCGGCGGGGGATCGTCGCAGGCTCTTTCATCGCTTAGGCGCCTTCGCCGAGCTGAGCGCGGCCGAAGTGATCGACTGAGCGGAGCAGGCCGTCGACAAATTTCGCGACGGTGATGTTCAGGCCGAGTAGTTCGGAATCAGTCAGGTTCAGCATTTCGCCCGGCTTAAAGGTGCGAGTGGTATCCGTCAGGCGGGCGACCGTCTTGGGTTTATTCTCGTCGGTAAGGCCGTGGCGCGTGACACCTGGCGGAAGTTCGAGGGCGGCTTCCGGAGTCTTTTCTGGTTCGGCCGGGGCTTCGAAATCCTGCATCGCTTTGAATTCGAGGGTCAGGGAGCCGTCGGGGGTGATGTCGTCGTTGGTGACGAGACCGCCGCGGACGAGTACGCGCAGGGCGGCGGCGAGGCTAAAGACTCCGTCTTCCAGGTCGCAGACGATACCGAAATTCTCTTCGAGGGCCGTGAAGCGATCCTGTAGAGTCATTTTTTGAAAGGCGTTCTGTTTATCTGAAATGATCTTCTCGATGAGCGGGTCGCGGCGTTGGTTTTTGCCTTGTTCGCGGATGAAGAGGCACAGCAGGTGGCACTGCACCATGGATTCTGAGGAAAGCGTCAGCAGGTCATTGACTGTCGTGCGCATCATCAGGCCGCGGGCATAGGCGAGCATCTGATCCGGAGGCAGGTGGGCCTGTGGGACTGGCATGACGCGCGAGACCGAGGAGAAGTGTTCGTAGGCCTTGGGGTCGGCCGTGTGCAGTCCGGCGATGCTGAACGCGAGCATATCATGCTGGCGTTGGAGGGCCGTGAAGAACGTGCGGCTGATGTTCTGGAGCGAGAGGACGTTCTCGCCGTTGCCGGGCGGGGGCTGCGACATGGGGATTAGCTGGTCGGATTGGAACCCTTGTCCTTGGCGTGGCGAGCCCTTTTGCGGGACAGGAAGCCGTCGACGCGAGGTTGGGGGGTAGAGGCGAACCAGGCGATGGCCAAGGGGGCGATCTCGGAAAGGGACAAGCCAGGCTGGCTGACGAGGCCTGGGAAGCGGTAGCAATGTTCGACGCGCGGCTGGATGTCGGGGTCGAGCTTTCCGCCCGGGATGAGTAGGGCGAGGTGACGGCCGGGGACGCGCACCGGCACGGCGAGGTCGATTTTGCGGCCAATCTCAGGTGAGAGCGCCACCACGCAGCAGCGGTCTTCAACGAGCTTCAGAAGCCCGCCGAGGGCGGCGGCGCGCATGAGGCGCAGCTGTTCCATGGCGCCGCGGGAGAGGTTCCAGGCTTCCGGATGGAAGGAGAGCTTCTCGGTACCGCCAGAGAGCAGGAGGCGCTTCAGGCCAAAGGCAGCCATGGAGCGGGCGATTGCGGCGAGGTCGGCTGCGTCGGTGACGCCGTCGGCGATGACGATGCTTTCGCGGGACTCGCGCCACTCGGCGAAGTCGGAGATGCGGGCTAGCCCGAAGTCTGGGCGCATGGTGAGCGCGCAAACGTCGTCACAGGGACCTTCGGCCGTCTGAGCGAGCTCGATCGGACCGACGATGCGGGTCTTGACGCCGAGTTCGGCGAAGGCGGCGTCGTATTCAGCGAGGTTGGGTGCGAACGCAGCGGTAGCGACGACCTCACGTAACGCCTTAGGATGGTGCTTGAGGCAGGCGAGCAGAGCGGCGATGCCCCGGATGACCAGGCGGTTGGGATGGGGGTCGTTGGTATTCACAAAATGCGTCCTTCGTCGAAGTCGATCATGTCTGCGAAGGAGATCACGTCGGTGCGTTGTTCGGCGCCCATCTTCCGCTTGGCGCTGTCGAGGGCTTCGCGGCCCATCTCGCTCATGCCTTTCTGGACCAGTTCGCGGTTCCAGACGGCGACGCGAAGGTCGGCGGGAAAAATGGCTTTCAGGCGTGCGTCGAGTTCGGCTTCGGAATGGGTCTCGCGGACGCAGGCAATGACCAGTTCAGGGTCCACGCCGAGGTGGAGGCAGAGAAAGCGATCAAAGCCCTTACAGAAATTACGCTGATAAGATTTTGGCAGTTCGCCTTTCAGGTGCTTGCGAATCTTGGCGAGGAAACGAGCCAGGTGGAGTAGGCCGGTCGCGGGGTGCGGGATGTAGGCCGAGGGAAGATCGTAGCAGATTTCACCGGTGGCTTCGGAAAAGCCGTCAGGGCGAGGGTCGGAAGGTGTGGTCATTTCGACGAGGAAGCGGCAGGCAGGAGCTTGGCAATCTGCGCCGAGACAGCGGCAAGGTTCGCCGATTGGGCCTTTTCGAATTCGGTCGGAGTACGCTCCTTGAGCGGACGGGATTGTGAAAGCGTCTTGGCGGCCACGAGGGTGCCATCGGACTTCTCGAGGCGGAACGTAACCTGCAGGGTGGCCGTATCCGTATTCGGCCCCGTGCCAGGGATGGAGAAAATCGAACGCTCTGGGCCGGCGGGAGTAAAGACCTCCATCTTATCGACGGTCAGCAGTAGCACGAGGTGCTCCTCGGCCGGCGACTGCGTGGAAGAGGGTAATCCGGTGAGCGAGGTGAGGTGGCGGCCGACGGCTTCGGGGATAGCTCGGTCGAGTGGCGCAATCCAGCGGTGGGCATCTTCGATGCGCACCCATCCGTTGTCATCGATCAGCACGACGTTCGGGCGGCGGAGGGCCGACGGGATGATGGCTCGGGGGACGAACAGAATCGGGGTGGAGCGCGTCGTGATGGCGGCCGGCGAGGCGAGCTGGTGGAAGGTGACGGCTTCGCTCTTCTTATCGAAGATGATGCAGCCGGTCAGGAGCGCGGACAGGCCAAGCAGTAAGGCGCGGGATTTCATTTAGCGGCCGGCTCCTCCTTGGGCTTCGCATCTTTAGAGGGCGACTTGCTGCGACCCTGGATGATCGTCTCTGGGTTACGTTCGATGAAATCAGCGAGGGAGCGGATTGCTTGGGCGGCTTCCGAGACATCGGCCAGAGCTTGGTCGAGGTCGCGGCGGGCCGGCGAGCCTGGCTTGGTGAGCGTGCGGAGGTTATCGGAGGTCTCGTTGAGTCGCTCGAGGGCCTTACGACCGGCCGTCACCATCGCTTTGATGTCGTCGGTCACCGGGTCGACCTTGCCGCTCAGGCGTTTGACGAGGACGTCGATGCCTTGCATCGCGGCGGAGAAGTCGGTGACCGCCCGGGCGATGGCTGGGTCGCCAGTGATCTTCGAAATATTAGAGGAGGCTTGGACTAGGTTGCCGTTGATCTTCTCGAACTCGATCTGCGAAGCGCCTTTGTCGATACGGGTTAGAATCGAGTCGACCTTCTGGGTGATTGAGACGAAGTCGATACGGCTGAGCTGATCGAGCGTCTGCGCGACGGCCTTGGTCAGCGCACCGAGGTTGGAAGGCTGCGTCGGGATTTCGGGGAGTTCGCCTTTCGGATCGTGTAACTTGTAGGCCGTGTCGGGAAGGTAATCTAGCTCCACGTAAAGCACGCCCGTGATGACTGACTGCTGCTGCAACTTGGCACGAAGTCCTTTCTCGATGGAGAGGCGCAAACCTTGCTTCTGGAGCAGGGCTTGGTCGATACCGCGGCGGGTGAGGAGATCGGGCGAGAATTCCATGACCACCGGGACGGAGTAGTCGGACGCCGATTGACCTGAGGTACGCAGGAGCACCTGGCTGACCTTGCCGATGCTGACGCCGCGGAATTTGACCGGGGCACCGATATCCAGACCACTGACCGAGTCTTCGAAATAAGCGATGGCCGTCGGCTTGGCGCCCGTGAAAGAACCGGCCCCAAGCAGGACCACGGCGGCGATGATGAGCAAGATGCCTCCGACCACGAAGGCCCCGATAAGTGTCATGTTGGCGGATCTACGCATGGTCAGTCGAAACGAGCTTGGGTAAAGAAGGCGTGTACCTTCGGCGAATTGCCAGCCTGAAGGAAGCCCTTCGGAGGCCCGTAGCCCCCTATGGTGCCTGTGTCGGGGTCGAGATAAACGCAGAAGTCGGCGGTTCGCAGGATGCTCGGGATTTCATGGCTGACCAGGACGATGGTCGTGCCGTAGGCCTCGCGGAGGCGGAGAATGAGCTCATCGAGGCGCCCCGAGCTCAGCGGGTCGAGGCCGGCGCTGGGTTCGTCGAGGAAGATGACGGCTGGATCGAGGGCCATGGCGCGGGCGATGCCAGCGCGCTTGGCCATGCCCCCGCTGATTTCCGAGGGAAGCTTATCCATGGCATCGGCTAGGCCGACGAGGGCCAACTTATACTCGGCGAGCTGGCGGATGTCCTTGCGGGGAGTCTTGAGGAATTCACGCATCGGCATCTCAATATTTTCGCGGAGGGTGAGCGAGGAGAACAAGGCGGCACCTTGGAAAAGGAAGCCGCTCTGACGGAGGATATCCTCGCGCTCTTGTCCATGTGCCGCGGCGAGGTCGACGCCCATGAGCGTGGTCTTACCGCCGAGCGGTTCATCCAGTCCGCCGAGGGCACGCATGAGCGTGCTCTTACCGCAACCGCTGGGCCCGACGATTGCGAGAATCTTACCCGGCGCGAGGGATAGGTTGAGCCGATCCATGATTACGGTCTTGCCGTGGCCGATCGCCAGATCCGTGCAGGTAAGGATGTCGGGGGTTTCGCTCACAGGTCGAACAGGTTGAAGATCACAGCGAAGATTGCATCGAAGATCACGATGAAGGTGATGCCCAGCACAGCGGCTGAGGTGGCGGCTTCCCCGACGCCGAGAGCGGAGCGTTTGGCGACCGAGCCGCGATAACAACCCGCCCAAGCGGCGATGAAGCCGAAGGCGATGGACTTGATAAAGCCGACCATGAAACTCTTGAAGGAGATGGCGCGGATGGCCTGCGTCAGGTATTGCTCGATGCTGAGGTCGCCGGCGCAGGCGACGACCATGCCTCCGAAGATACCGATGAAGGTGGCGAAGACGGCGAGGAGTGGCACCATCAGCGTGACGGCCAAGATACGGGGCAGGGCAAGGTACTCGATGGGGTTGATACCCAAGGCGCGCAGCGCGTCAGTCTCTTGGCTGACGTTCATGCTGCCGAGTTGCGAGGCGTAGGCCGTCGAAGTGCGTCCGCATGCGATGATGCCGGTCATCAACGCACCCATTTCACGGGTCATAGCGAGGGAGACGAGGTTGGCGACGTAGACCGTCGCACCGACTTGGCGGAGCTGGATGAGGCCGACGTAGGCCATGATGAGCCCGGTCAGGAAACCCAGAAGGGCCACGATAGGGAGAGCATCGACGCCCGCGGTCTGCAGCTGGAGTGTGAAGTCTCCCCAATTCACCTTGGCCCGCCCGACGAGCATCCTGAGGAAGCCTAAGGCGGTGTGGCCGATATGCTCAAAGGCGCGGGCCCAAGAGCCGCCGCTTTCGACGCCCCAATTCCCAAAAGTCTCCAGTAACCCCGCGTGGTCAGACTGGGCGTGGTCGGAGGAGGCCTTTTCGGCCATCTGCACGAGAGATTGGAGACGGACGGGCAGGGTGGAAATATCCAGCTGACGGACATTCTTGAAGTTGGCGTAAAGCCACGCCGGGAGCGACGAGTCGAAGTCGGTGAGCCCTTCGGCCACGACCTTGGCTCGATCTCCCTTGATGACAATCGCCGGGAGCGGATGATTTAGCTCCCAGGTGCCGCCGATGGTGACCAAGGCGGTGCCATCGGCCAGGACTTCCGTCCGGGCAAAAGGTAAGCCTGTGGGAGCATGGGACATCCTGACTGTCAAATACTTGGGCGACCCGATGTTCACAAGTCAGAAAGGCGTGGACGCCCCCTTGTAGATGCCCTTTGCTGATGTTTCCGAAATGTCGACTTCACGTCTCATGGCCATTGCCTTGGCTGCCGCTGCCGCCCAAGCCGCCGAAGTCCCCGCTCCGGCGACTCCGAGGTCCGTCTGGGTCGTCTCGCTCACCGAAGAGAACGATAAGTTCACCCCGCAGAACAAGGATCGTTACTACACTCAAGGTCTGAAAATCGCCATCAATCGTGGCGATCATACCTTCTTCTCGCTCACGCAGGAAATCAATACGCCGTCTGATACGACGAACCCGAATCCTTCGCTCGACGACATGCCTTATTCGGGCGCCCTTTATCTCGGTTGGGGGTATGGCGCCGTCTTGGATCGCGGCAGCCGCCGGGATTGCATATTTTCAGTGGAGGCTAAGCTCGGCGTGATCGGACCTTCGGCGGGTGGTGCGACGATTCAGAATAAATTCCACGACCTCATTGGCACGCCGCAGTCCTCGGGCTGGGGGACGCAATTGCCTGACGAGTTATTGCTCAATGTGGATGGAGAGTTCCGCCGTCGCTTCGACCTAGATTCGACCGGCCGTGGTTATCGTGACCTGATTGCCCGCGGCGTTATCGAGCTAGGCACCGTGCGCACCGCGGTGGTCCTGGGGGGCCAATTACGATGGGGTGTCAATCTAGACAAATCGTGGGGTCATTCCTTTATCCGCCACTCGAATGGTTATGACCCCATCGATGCGTTGAAGACCTCAGGATCACGCCCGAACTTCTCTTATTGGGCTTTCGTCGATTCTCAGGTCGAGGTCGTCGTTCGTAATTATGCGACCGACGGCACGAACTTCCGCGAATCCCGTGGCGTCACTCGTTCGCCCATCGTCCTGCAGTGCGCAGTCGGAACTACCTTCCAAGTTTACTCCTGCTCCGCGACTTATTTTATCGCGGCGCGGACGAAGGAATTTGAGACGCAGGACGGCATCCATTTCTTCGGCGGCCTCAAGGGCCAATTCCTTTTTTAAACATGTCTGCCATTGCCGTTGTCGACGTAGGCTCCAATTCCATCAAGGTCGCCGTGGTGGACGATCAGGATCGGCGCGAGCTCGGTCGTTTGACTGAATCCGTGCGGCTGCAACAGGACGTTAATCCCGGCGACCCGCTGACCGCGGAGTCTCAGGCCGCCGCCGCCGCTGCGATCGGGCGCCTGCTGGATTTCGCCCGCACCAAGGGGGCCACGCGTTTCACCGTGCTCGGCACGAGCGCAGTCCGGGAGTGCTCCAATCGCCAGGCCTTCGCTGAAACCGTGCAGGCGGTCACCGGCGTGCCTCTCACAATTGTCTCTGGCGAGGTCGAAGCCCGCCTGGCTGGCTCGGGTGTAAGGACCGATCCGGCTTACAAGGCCTATGCCAATATCATGGCCTTCGATCTCGGCGGCGGCAGCCTCGAGGTCACTGCCATCCGCGGACAGCATTACGTGTTGGCCCGTAGTTTTCCTTTGGGCTCGGTCCGCATGACCAACGGTTATCTGCGGGGCGGAGCGGGTGTCGTCGACGAACTCGATCAGGCCTCGATTCACACCCATCTCATGGGTGTCCTTCAGTCTGTCATTCCGGCCAATGTAGCCGAAAACTATCTCATCATCGGGGCCGGCGGCGCCTTCGCGGCCGTCGCCCTGCATCTCGAGGCCATCGGCGAGCCTCCGGTCGGCGGCCGTCTGCCCGTTTTGCGTATTCGTGAGCTGCGCGACCGCATGTGCGCACTCGATCTCGCCGCCCGTCGCAAGATTCCGGGAATCCCGGCGGACCGCGCCGACATCATGCCGGCGGCTTTGATCACCCTTTGCGTGCTCGCCGACCTGACAGGTGCGGAATCCTTCCATCTTTCGCACTATGGCGTTCGACATGGCATGATTGAGCTGCTCCTTGGACCGTCAGGAGAGCATCTCTTAACATGATTCGCACCTGCATCTTTTTCTTGTCCGTGGTCGGACTTTCCGCCGCCCCCGAAACCGGTAAGGTCGTCTCGGTCTCGACCGATGGTTGGGCTAAGATTGCCCATGCTAAGGGTGAGACGAATTTTCTCCGACGTTTCTCCGAGGGAGACCGCAAGGTGGGCTGGGTTGGCCGGACCGTTCGCTATGAAGTGGTGACTGAAGCCACCGAGACCCAGGCGCGTGGGATTGTCTCGGCCGACGCCGAGGAGTTGCGTCGGGTCGCCGAAGTGACGGATACTTTACGCCGCGAGACGGTCGATAAGGGGCGCATGGTCTCACGCATGCCGAACGAGCTCATGCCTAATATGGCGCTCTGGGATCAGTCTGGCCGTCTGGTCATGAAGAAGGATTTCCTCGGTCACCCCCTCGCGTTGAACTTTGTCTTCACCAGCTGCCGGGTCGCCCGCATGTGTCCCGCTTCCACCAGTTGCATGAAGCAGCTCGGCGATGCGCTGGCCAAACTACCGGGCGCCGCCAATGTTCGCCTGCTCACCATCACCTTCGACCCCGAGACGGATAGCCCGGGCGTCTTGCGCACTTATGCCGACGGTTATGGTATCGACCATGAACGTCACCGCTTCCTCACCGGTGATGCCGGCCAGATCAAGGACCTCATGCGCCATTACGGCATCCAGACGCTGCGCGATGACGGTACCATCGTGCATAATGCTGCCCTAATCGTGATCAGTCCCGAAGGTCGCATTGCCTATCGTAGCGAAGGGGCTTCCTTTGACGCCGAAGACGTCGCCGCCCGTTTGCTTAAACTTTCCGGTACCGCCGGCACGAAGTCCCGATGACACCTCAGCGACAGATCCTGCTCATTAGCGCTCTAGCCATTGTGGGTTTCTTTGGCTTGCGGGCCTTGCCGGACACCCAGTGCGCTTTTCTCCATGCCGACCACCAGCCGGTCATCGTCGATGGCATCGAGTTCTGTGGGCTCAACGAGGAGGCCAATTTCTATTCGCCCAAGGCTTTGCGCTTCCCGGTTGAACTGAAGGTCGCGCTCTCTCCTGACGGCACCAAGGGCGAGATCCAGCTCCTCAAGGACGACGGTCATCCCTACTACGACCATGAGGTCGCCGTATCGCATACCCAGAAAGTCCACCTCCATCTCCGTCAGGCTGGCGGTAACCGAGACTACGCCCACCTTCATCCCGTGCCGGGTGCCGACGGCTTTTGGCGTTTCGACCTACCCGCGAAACTTCGGGGTTCCGATCTCGAGGTCTATGTCGATTTCTCGGATGTCCGTACCTCGCGTGTGATGCTTGCGCAGACCGAGGTCAAGGCCCCCCCGATATCTTACGACGCCTTCGTGGTGCCGCCGCGTAATATCATCCTTTCGATGGAGGCTTCTTCGACGAAGGCCGATACCTCGGCCGCCTTGCGCATCAAGCTTTCAGGTCCCGAAGGCAAGCCGCTCAAGCTTAAGCCAATCATGGGCGCGCTGGGACACGCGGTCGTCTTCTCCGCCAATCGCCGGCTGGCCGGCTACGCGCACATGCATCCCACGCTCGAAGGCGATGAGTATGCGCCGAACCCGACGCTCTCCTTCCATCTCCGTCTCCCGCCGCCCGGCACCTATGACGTCTGGGTGAATCTGAACGACGGTCAGGAGGAACTCTTGCGCACGACGTTGGTCGTCACGCCTTGAGCCGGCGGAAATACTCGACCGTCTCGGCTAGCCCGGCGCTGACGGAGGATTGCGGCTTCCATCCGGCGGACAGCAGTCGTTCAGTTGAAGCCACCGAATGACGGACATCGCCGGCACGGAGCGGTAGGTGTTCGATCACGGACTTCGAGCCGGTGAGCCGGATAATCTCTTGGGCGAGTGCGAGGATTGATTGGCTCTGGCCATAACCGACGTTGTAAGTGCCGGACATATCCTTCGACTCACCCGTATAGGCCAGCGCCCCGATGATATCGGTCACGTGGATGAAGTCACGCGTCTGACCTCCGTCGCCATGGATGCTGATTGTTTCATCGCGGAGAGCCTTGGCGATGAAGATGGGCACGGCGGCGGCGTAGGCGGAGCGAGGGTCCTGACGTGGGCCGAAGACGTTGAAGAAGCGAAGACTCGCGGTGCCGAGGCCATGCGTAACCCGGTATTGTTCGAGCAACTTTTCCCCAGCGAGCTTGGTCTCGGCGTAGGGTGATTTCGGCTCCGGTACCATCGACTCGAGCTTAGGCACCGTCGGATTATCGCCATAGATAGCGGCGGAGGAAGCCAGGACGACCTTACGGGCGCCGGCAGCGAGGGCGGCATCCAGCACTCGGCGGGTACCCTCGGTGTTCAGCTGGGCGCACTCAGCGGGCTTGGCGACGGACTCCGGGACGGAAATCATGGCGGCGAGGTGATAGACCTCTTCGGCTCCAGCGACGGCCTGATTCAGGGCCGCGGCGTCGAGGATGGACCCTTGTACGAAGCGGCACCGGGTGCCCTCGAGATTGCGGGCATAGCCGCTACGCAGGTCGTCGAGTACCGTGACCTCAGTTTGCTCGCCGAAATAACGTGCCAGGTGGGAGCCGATGAAGCCGGCTCCTCCAGTGATGAGGATACGCTTGCTCATGCTTGTTCGATGAGCGCCTGCATGGCGGGGAGCTGGGCTTCGATGGATTCGACCAGCTTGAACTGGGTGCGGGCGCGGTCCAAGTTGTGCGTCGGGCGCTTGATTTTGAAGTAGGTGTCGCCCTCCAGCCAATCAGTGAGGAAGCGCAGACCGATTTCGAAGGTGATGAGCTTGCCGGCGAACGGCAGGAGTTCTTTCTCCTTGGGTGTCAGGAAGCCGGCGGCGGATTCAAGGTACCCTTTGATCAAGGCTTCAAACATCGGAAACTGCATCCGAACCTTGGCGAGGTCAGTCTCATCCTCGGCCGCTGGTGAAGTCGAGGTGCGCACGAGGTCTCCAAAATCATAGAGCACAGAGCCGGGCATCACCGTGTCGAGATCGATGACGCAGACCCCTTCCTGGGTGATATCGTCCAAGAGGACGTTGTTCAGCTTGGTGTCGTTGTGCGTCACGCGTTCAGGCAGAGTGCCGTCACGGAGGGCATCGACGACGATGCTGACTTCATGGGCACGGGCCAAGGCGAAGGCGATCTCAGGTACGGAGGCCGCAGCCCGTCCCTGGCTATCCTTGGCCAAGGCCTGCTGGAAGCGGGCGAAGCGGGACGGAGTGTGATGGAAGTCCGGGATGGTCTCGTGGAGGCGGCCGCCAGGAAGGTCGGCGAGGAGTGACTGGAAGGCACCGAAGGACTTGGCCGCGGCGTAAGCTTGTTCCGGTGAACGCACGACATCATGCCCCGTGGCGCCTTCGATGAAGTGGTAGCAGCGCCAGCGATTACCAGCGGCGTCGATGTGCCAAGCCCTGCCTTCGAGGGTCGGGATGAGTCGGAGAGTACGACGATCAGCGTTTGGTTCACCCGCCTCTTTTAGCTTGGAGTAAGCGTGGGCACAGACGCGTTCCACGTTCTCCATCAGCTCGTCGGGACGACGGAAGACGTTATGGTTGATGCGCTGAAGTACGAAGCGACTCGGGCCGCTCGTGGGCTTCACGTCCACCTTGTAGGTATCGTTGATATGGCCGCTGCCGTAGGGGGATGCCGATACAATCTCGCCGGCGAGCGCGAATTCACCGGCGATGGCGAGGGCATCATGTCCTGCGGCGGTGGTCATTATTACGCCCAGAGGGAAGGGGGGTAGGCGCCGCTACTGACCTGCTGGGCGATGCTGGCTTGGACGACGGGCTTGTCTTCGCGATAGGTGACGCCGAACCAAGTCGAATCGGAGCGTAGCACCTGACAGGTCGCCTGGCTGTTGCGAATAATACTACCGACGGACATCGGGATATAGGCCTCGCTTTTCATCTCAGCGCCTTTGGCGGCGAGGAAGGCGCGAAAGTCGGCCTCGAGTTGCGGGAAGATCGCGGGGGTGAAGCCCCACATGTTCATGG
>JBEEKW010000008.1:0-76267 GCA_041168485.1 Verrucomicrobiota bacterium | reverse complement strand
ACCTCGAGCCAGCGCTTCTGGCCGCCGGCCCAGACCTCAAGGTCATACTGTTTGCTGTGGGAGAAACCGATGTCGCCGGCGCAGATCATCAACACGCGGTAAGGCAGGTTCAGTTTCTGGAGCAGGCGCTCGGCGTCGCCGCGCAGGAGCTCGAGTTCTTCGAAAGACTTGTCTGGGTGCGTCCACTTCACGAGCTCGACCTTGTCGAACTGGTGCAGGCGGTTCAGGCCGCGCACGTGCGCACCCCAGCTGCCCGCTTCGCGTCGGAAGCACGGCGTGTAGCCGACGCGCTTCACCGGCAGCGAGGCTTCGTCCAGGATCTCGTCGCGGTAGAAATTCGTGACCGGTACCTCAGCGGTCGGGATCAGATAGAAATCATCCGTCTGGGCGTGGTACATCTGCCCTTCCTTGTCGGGCAGCTGGCCGGTGGCGGTGGCCGAAGCGGCGTTGACGAGTAACGGTGCGTGGACCTCGGTGTAGCCATTGGCACCGGCCTCCTCGAGGAAGTATTGGATGAGCGCACGGACGAGGCGGGCCATGTCGCCGATATAGAACGGGAAGCCCGCGCCGGCGACCTTCACCCCGCGCTCGAAATCGATCGCCTTATTGAACCAAGAAATGTCCCAGTGAGCCTTGGCGGCCGGGGAGATCAGCTGTGCATGGTCGCCCCATTCAAGGATGACCTTGTTGTCGGCCTCAGTCCGACCTTCGGGTACGGAAGCTCCTTCACCTTGGCGGAGGCGGCCTTCATCTCGGCGACCTTGGCCTGGAATTCCGGCGAGCCCTTCGGCATCGCGGCCATCTCCTTGTTCGCGGCGTTCTGGGCGGAACGGGCGACCTCGAACTCGGCCACCGCGTGGCGGCGGGCTTCGTCAGCGGCCAGGACGGCGTCAAGGTCGACCTGGAATTTCTTTCGGGCGACGCCTTTGCGGACGAGGTCGATGTTTTCGCGGAGGAACTTGGGATCCAGCATACGCCGACTTTGCCCAATGCCCCCGCCCAAGGGCAACGGGGAATTATCGCCCACGCTGGATTCGTCCGGCGAGGAAACGGGCGACCCAGAGCGCGGTTTCCCGCTCCACGCCGGCGACGCTCAGCTTCAAGTCCTCTCCGCCGTCGACCTTGAATTCGACCTGGAAGCTCGTGGCGTAGCTATTGCGCCCGCGACGCGTGGCCTCGGTCAGCCGGCAGGAACGGACGTCATGCCAAGCGGCCGACTTGGTGCGATAGACGCCCAGGGCGCCGGTGCGGACGGAGAACTTCCCCCCAGCGAGCTCCACGACCGTCCGGCCGGCGACGGTCATGATCGTGAGGCCGATGAGCGCGACGGAACCGAGCAGAAAAGGGATGCCGAAGAGCGACATCATCCAATTGAACTTACCTTGGGCTATCTGCGTGCCGTAGATCCCGCCGAGCGAGCCACCGGCCCACACCAGAGTGAAGGGCACGAGGAAGAAGGCGATGCAGCTGCGGGTCGAAAGGCTGAGCCGGAAGCCGTCCATGGTCTCGACGAAGTCCACGCCCTTGGGCGGAGCCGTCACCGGCACGATATTACGGTCCGCGAAAGGCACCGCCGTCTGGCAGGCCGCCAACGGGAAAGTCTCCTCGCAGAAGCGGCAGACCGCCACGCCTTGGGCGGGTGCGATATCGGCCGCCTGGATCGGCAGCCCGCAATCCGGACAATGAAGTTCCACGCGCGCATCGTGGACGCATCACGGGAGATGCCAAACAGATAAGCCCCGCGGCGCGAACCACGGGGCTTATTTTGCTATGCTTTCGCTTAGACTCGGCTCGCCTCGGGGGCGAAAACTTCGTCAGGACGGAAGAAACGGCGAACCTCGGCTTCCGCGGCGGCGGGGCTGTCCGAGGCGTGGCAAACGTTACGCATCATCTCGGTGCCGAAATCGCCACGGATGGTGCCCTTAGGAGCCACTTTAGAATTGGTCGGTCCGAGAAGTTCACGGACGCGGGAGATGACGTTGTCGCCAACGAGGACGGCGACGATTACCGGACGGGAAGACATGAACGCTTCGATCTCGGGGTAGAAGGGCTTGTCGGCGACGTGAGCGTAGTGCTCGCGGAGCTGAGCCGTCGTGAGACGGGTCATCTTGCTGGCCAGGATTTCGAAACCGGCGGCTTCGAAGCGGGCGAGGACGGTGCCGCACAGACGACGTTCCATGCAGTCGGGCTTAAGGATGATAAGAGTCTTTTCCATAGGGTGCCCCTCGTACTGAAGGGTCGTTCAGTATTCGGTTTTAAGGCCTAAAACACAAGCCCGAACCTTAAAATGCCCCTGAAAACGTCCTAATTACCCTTAAAAACGAGACAAATCGCCTGAGCCGCGAGGGCTTTCCCCTGCCCGATCGAGTCCATCCCCTCGTTGGTCGTGGCCTTGATGCCCACTTGGGACGGGGAAATTCCGATGATTCCGGCCACCTTGGCTTTCATCGCTTCGACGTGCGCCATGACCTTCGGACGCTCCCCGATAATCACGATGTCGATATTACCGACCACCCAGCCACCGTTGCCCTTCGCTTCGGCGACGGCCTTTTTCACAATGACGGCGGAATCCAATCCTTTGATCGCCGCATCAGTGTTGGGAAAATAATGCCCGATGTCGCGCAAGCCAGCCGCACCCAGGATCGCATCGGCGGCGGCGTGCAGCACGACGTCAGCATCGGAATGGCCGTCCGGCCCGACGTCCGAAGGGATATTCACACCGCCCAAGATGCAGGGACGCCCGGCGACAAGCGGATGGATATCATACCCGAGACCGACTCGAAAGGCTGGCTGGGGCTGGTTCATGCCCCGTTCTTAGGCGATATTACGGCCAAAGGGAAGCCCTCGCACAAAACCCTTGAAACGCCCTCCCGGAGGAGGCATTTTGTGGGCCTGACAGTCTTAAGGCGCGGTAGCCAAGTGGTAAGGCCGGGCTCTGCAAAAGCCCCATGCGTCGGTTCAATTCCGACCCGCGCCTCCAGTTTAAAACAAGAAGGGCGTCCCGAACCGGGACGCCCTTCTTCTTTCCTGACGACGTCCTTATCGGACCGTCTTGCTGAGGTTGGCGACGCCGTTGACCTTCGAGTTTACACGAAGACGCAGGCCATTGAGGCGAATGAAGCCCGTGGCGTCGTCCTGGTTGTAAGCCTTAGTCGGATCCGCTTCCATCGTGGCGATGTGCGGATTGTAGAGCGAACGCGGGCTCTTGCGGCCGGCGACGTAGACGCTTCCCTTGTAGAGCTTCACGCGGACGGTACCGGTGACGTTGCGCTGCGATTCGGTGATGAGGGCCTGCAGAGCGAGGCGCTCCGGAGCATACCAGAAGCCGTTGTAGACAAGCGTGGCGTAGCGTGGGACGAGCGAGTCGCGCAGGTTCATCACCTCGCGGTCCATGGTCAGGGACTCGATTTGACGGTGAGCAAAGTGTAGAATGGTACCGCCCGGAGTCTCGTAGACACCGCGGCTCTTCATGCCGACGAATCGGTTCTCGACCATGTCGACGCGTCCGACGCCATGTCGGCCGCCAATCTTATTGAGCGTGCGCATGACGCCGAGGGGATCGAGCTTCTTGCCGTTGACGGCGACACAGTCGCCCTGGCGGAACTCGAGTTCAGCGTACTCGGGCTTGTTCGGAGCGTCCTCCGGGGAGACGGAGAGTTTGAACATGGCCTTGTTCGAAGGATGGAAGGCGTCCATCCACGGATCTTCAAGAATACCAGCCTCGAACGAGATGTGGAGGAGGTTGCGGTCGGAGGAGTAAGGCTTCTTGGCGCTGGCTTCGACCGGGATCTTGTTGTCGGCGCAATAAGCGATCATCTCGGCGCGACCGGGGAAGTCCTTGCGGAACTCTTCGTTGCGCCAAGGGGCGATGATCTCGAGATCAGGCGCGAGGGCGGCGCAGGTGAGCTCGAAGCGGACCTGGTCGTTACCCTTGCCGGTGGCACCGTGCGCGATCGCGGTAGCGCCTTCCTTGCGGGCGATCTCGACCATGCGCTTGGCGATGAGCGGGCGCGCGATGGAGGTGCCGAGGTAGTACTGGCCTTCGTAAATGGCGCCGGCCTGCATCATCGGGAAGATGAAGTCGCGGGCGAATTCAGCCTGCAGGTCGTCGACGTAAAGTTTGGAGGCGCCGGTCTTCATGGCCTTCTGCTTGAGGCCCTTGAGCTCGTCTTGCTGGCCGATGTCGGCGCAGAACGCGATCATCTCGGCGTTGTGCTTGTCCTTGATCCAGGAAAGGAGGACGGAGGTGTCAAGGCCACCGGAGTAGGCCAGGACGATTTTCTTCTTCTTGCTCATATTAGTGGGATGGAAAAATCAGCCGCGACGCGCGGCGAGGTGAGCGAGGATGGCCTTCTGCACGTGCAGACGGTTCTCGGCTTGATCGAAGATGATGCTCTGCTTGCTCTCGAGTACCTCGGCGGAGACTTCTTCGCCGGGGTGGGCCGGGAGACAGTGCATGAAATAGACGCCCGGCTTAGCCAAAGACATCAGCTTCGCATTGACCTGATAAGGCTGCATGGTGCGCAGGCGCTCGGCCTTCTCGGCTTCCATGCCCATGCTCACCCAGACGTCGGTGTAGACCATGTCGGCACCCTTTACGGCGGCGGCAGGGTCGGTGGAGAACGTGAAGGTCTCCGGCAACCCGTCCTTCTTCAACTGCGCACGGATCTCGGCACCAGGCTCGTAGCCAGCCGGACCGGAGAGCGCAATTTCGACGCCGAGGGCGGCGCCACCGAGCACAAAAGAGTTGGCCATGTTGCAGGCGGTATCACCGAGGAAGGCGACCTTCTTGCCCTTGAGCGAGGCGGCGTACTGTTCCGGGCGGCCAGGCGCGTAGCGTTCGGCGAGCGTGAACATGTCCGTCATGAACTGGCAAGGATGCAAGAAGTCAGACAGCGCGTTAACGATCGGCATCGTGCCGCAGCGGGCGAATTCCTCGAGCAGGCTGTGCTCGTGGCAACGGATGACCATGCCGTGGAGATAACGGGAAAGGACGCGCGCGGTATCCGCCACGGTCTCGCCGCGGGAGATCTGCAGGTCATCGGCGTTGAGCATCACCGGCTGGCCGCCGAGCTCATGGACGCCGACTTGAAAGGAGACGCGGGTACGGGTGCTCTTCTTGAAGAACATCAGGCCCCAGGACTGGTGCGCGAGGGCAACCCCGGCGGACTTGCCCCGCCCAGCCTTGAGCGCCGCAGCCGCGGCGAAGACCTGAGCCGTTTCGGCCGGACTCAGGTCGGTCTCCTTTAGGAAATGACGCATCTCGGAAAGCGTTTTAACATAGGCCTCCTGCCCTGTTTGGACAGAGGAAAATAAGGGTGAAAGCCGCTCAGGCGGCCTTCCAACCGCCAAGGACCTGACGCAGGATCGCCACGGCCTCAGCCAGCTCCTCGGGAGAAGCGTTGAGCGGAGGTAGCAGACGCACGGCCACCCCGCCCGCTGGAGCGGTCAGGATACCCGCCTCGCGCAGGGCGGCGACGACCGGAACCGGGTCGATATTAAGGATAACGCCAACCATGTAGCCGGCACCGCGTATTTCTTTCACGAGGTCGGGGCGGAGTTCGACCAGCTTGCGGAGTTCGGCATGCCAGCTGACCGAGCGCTCGGCCACCTTGGCGACAAGCTGTTCGGCTTCAATAATCTCGAGCACGGCGAGACCGGCGGTGGCCGCAAGCGGACCTCCGCCGAAGGTTGTACCATGCGAACCAGCCTGGAAAAGATCGTCGTGGGGAGGAGCTATCCAGATTGCCCCAATGGGAAAGCCACCGCCAAGTCCCTTGGCCATGGCGATCGCATCAGGCTTCACGCCGGCATACTCATAGGCGAAGAACTTTCCGGCCCGGCCGATGCCGCACTGGATCTCATCGATCATGAAGAGCACGTTACGCTCGCGACAAATCTGCTCGACGCCGCGCAGGAAGTCAGGCGCGGACGGATTGATGCCGCCTTCGCCTTGGATTGATTCAATCAGGACGGCGGCAGTGGTTTGGGCATTGATGGCCTTATCCCAGGCGGCAAGGTCGTTGAGCGGCACGGCGGTGAAGCCGGACAGCAGCGGACGGAAGCCTTTCTGGATTTTCTCCTGCGGCGTGGCGGACATACCGCCGAAGGTGCGGCCATGGAAAGCCTTCTCGGCGACGATGACGCCGATGCAGGAGCCTTCAGCGCCAGACTTACGCTGACCATGGAGACGGGCGAGTTTCAGAAGGCCTTCATTGGCTTCGGCACCACTGTTGCAGAAGATGACGCGGCCGGGGCCGCAACGCAGCGCGAGGGCATGAGCCAGCTGGCCCTGCGGTTCGTTCCGGTAGAGGTTGCTAACGTGGACAAGCTTGCTGGCCTGCTCGGTGACGCGCTTCACCCAATGCGGGTGGGCGTGACCGACGGCGTTGACGGCGATGCCTGAGGCGAAATCGAGGTAACGCTTTCCGGCGGCGTCCCAGACGTGCGTCCCCTGCCCCTTCACGAGCGTGATGGCCGGGGCGCCGTAGTTGTGGGCGACGTTGGCCGCGTAGTTGGCGGCGGTAGGATCTGTGGACGGCCCGTTCATCAACCGTGGACGATTTCGGTACCGATGCCTTTGTCGGTGAAGACTTCGAGCAGCAGCGCATGCGGGACGCGTCCGTCGATGAAGTGCACGCGGCGGACCCCTTCCCGCAGGGCTTTCACGGCGCTATCGACCTTCGGGATCATCCCACCGGCGATGACGCCCTTGCGCTTCAGTTCGTCGACCTCGCTGACCTTCAGCGTGGTGATGAGAGAGGACGGATCCTTCTCGTCGGCCAGCAGGCCGGGGACATCGCTCATGAAGATGAGGCGGCGGGCCCGGAGGGAATTGGCCACGGCGGCGGCGGCGACGTCGGCGTTCGTGTTGTAAGCCTGGTCATCGGCGTCGAGCGCGATGGGCGATACGACCGGCAGGTGACCATCGGCGAGCGCCTTCTTGATCAGCTTCGTCTTCACGAACTTGATGTCGCCGACGAAGCCGATGTCGACCGGCTGGCCTTTGTCATCAGAACCAAAGAGCTTCTCGCAAAGATTGACGTGGTTGCCCGGCATGCCGAGCGGGTTAGCGCCGCGAGCCTTGAGGGATTCGCAGATTTGTCCGTTGATCTCGTTGTTGAGGGTCTCTTCGACGATCTTGACCGTCGCGGCGTCGGTGACGCGCATGCCGCCCCGGAACTCGGATTTAATACCGGCCTTATCCATGGCCCGGGTGATGGCCTTGCCACCACCGTGAACGACGACAACCTGGATGCCGACGGCGGCCAGGAAGGCGATGTCCGTGGCGACGCGGTCGCGGCCTTCGGGACTCGGATCGTCCATGAAGCTACCGCCGTACTTCACCACGAAGGTAGAGCCACGGAACTTGTGGATGTAGGGAAGCGCCTCGAGAAGGACCTCGGCTTTTTGCGTGGCGGGAATGCTCATCTTACGGGAAGGAGTGTCGGGATTGCGGACGGGTGAGTAAACGGAAAACCTTACTCGCTCTTATTGTAGTTCACGTAGCCGTCGGTGAGGTCGGCGGCCAGAAGCCGGAACTTCGCATCGCCGAGGTTGAGCTTGAGCCGGACGGCGAAACGGGCGGCCTTCACGACCAACTTCCACTGGGGCTTGTTCTCGGGCAGGGGCTTGCCACCGAGGACGGCCGGAATGTCGTCGTAATAGATGTCCAGCTTGGCTTCGTCGAGGCCGGTGCGGGCGTAGCCGGCGGCGTCGGCGAGACGGCCCCAGTTCGGGTCTTCTCCGAACCAGGAGGACTTAACCAGGAGGGAGTTGCCGATCGCGCGGGCAATCTTCTCCGCGTCGGCGCGGGTGCGGGCGCCTTCGATCTCCACGGATACGACCTTGGTGATCTTCTCACCGTCGCCGACAATCTTCTCGGCCAGGGCAAAGCAGACCTTGTCGAGGGCTTCCTGAAAGAGAGTGCGGAGGCCGACGGGGGCGGAGGCTCCTACGGACACGCCCGAGACGCCGGAGGCGAGGAGCAGGACGGTGTCGTTGGTGGACATGTCGCCGTCGACGCTGACGCAATTGAAAGACTGATCCGAAGCGGACTTCAGGGCGGTCTTGAGCTCCACGGGCGAAGCGGCCGCGTCGGTACAAACGAAGGCGAGCATCGTGGCCATGTTGGGCTCGATCATGCCGGCGCCCTTGGCGATGCCGGCGATGGTGACGGTCTTCCCTTCCCAGACGAAGCGCGCGGTAACGGACTTCGGACGGGTGTCAGAGGTCAAGATGGCGTTGGCGGAGCGCACCCCTTCGGTGGCGTCGCGCGAAAGACGCGAGGCCGAGACTTTGATGCCATCGGCGACCTTAGCCATCGGGAGCAGCTCGCCGATTCGGCCGGTAGAGCAGACAAGGAAGGCGTCGGCAGGTGCGCCCACAGCGGCGGCGGCGAGCTTCGCCATCGCGACGGCGTCAGCGTCGCCTTGGGCCGCCGTGCAGGCGTTGGCGTTGCCACTGTTGCCGACGATACCACGAATCTTGTCCGCGGAGACGGCGAGCACCTGCTGACAGAAACGGACCGGGGCGGCCTTCACGTCGTTGGTCGTGAAGACGCCGGCGGCGGCGCACGGTTGGTCGGCGACGACGAGCGTCAGGTCGAGGCGGTCGAGGCCCTTGTTACGGATATCGCAGCCGGCAGCGCCGACGCGGAAGCCGGGCACGTCGGAGACGCCCGGCGAATCATTGGTGAACTCGATGGACATGGAAAATCAGCGAAGGCCTTCGGACTCGTCCCAACCCATCATCAGGTTGAGATTCTGGACCGCCTGACCGCCGGCACCCTTCAGGAGATTATCAATCACTGAGGTGATGATGAGGTTGCCCGTGCGCGCGTCGGCGACGACGGAGCAGGCGACCCGGTTCGTGTTGGCCACGTGGGCGGTGTCAGGGAATTCGCCCGACTTGAGCAAGGTGACGAACGGCCGGCCGGCATAGGCTTTCTGCCACACAGCCTCGACCTGGGCGACGGTGACGCCGGGGGCGGGCACGACGATGGTGGTAGCGATACCCCGATGCATGGGTGCGAGGTGCGGATTGAACTGGACCACGACCGGCTGGCCGGCGGCTAGGCCGAACTGCTCCTCGATCTCAGCGATATGCCGGTGACCGGGGATACCGTAGGCCTTGATCGAGCTGTCGCGCTCCGAGAACAGGAAAGCCACGTCGGCCTTCTTGCCGGCGCCGGAGACGCCGCTGTACGAATTGATGATCAGCCGGCCAGGCTCGGGCTTGAGCAGGCCCGCGCGGAGGAGCGGAACGAGCGGCACCTGGATGCTGGTCGGGTAGCAACCCGGGCAAGCGATGAGCTTCGCGGATTTCCAAGCTTCATCGGTCTGCAGTTCTGGGATGACGTAACGAGCCTGCGCGAGGAGCGCCGGGGCCGGATGGTCGTGGCCGTAATACTTTTTGTACAAGCCGAGATCGCGCAGACGGAAGTCGGCGGATAGGTCGAGCACCCGCTTCCCGGCGGCGACAAGCGGCTGGGCGTATTCGGCGGCGACGCCGTGCGGGAGGGCCAGAAACCAGACGTCCACGTCGGACTTCGCACATTCCTCGGGGGAGGACGCAGAGAAGACCAAGGCGGGGTCGACGATACCACGGAGACGCGGGATCTCGTCGGCCACGGACTTGCCGGCCAAGGTACGGGAGCAGACCGCGGCGAGCTTGACCCGCGGGTGGCGGGCCAGGACGCGGACGAGCTCCTCCCCGGTGTACCCGGAGGCGCCGACGATGCCGACCTTGGTCAGGTTTTGGGACATGGCTTGAGAGGATGGATTGGTTTGATGACGAAGTGATGGCGGGACACGGCTAACTGGGCAACAAAAAGGCCCCGGGGTGCCGGGGCCTTCGAGGTTTCCTGTCCCTTTGCGGATTAACGCTTGGAGAACTGGAAGCGCTTGCGGGCACCAGGGCGGCCGGGCTTCTTACGTTCGCGCATACGACCGTCGCGGGTAAGGAGACCTTCTTTCTTAAGAGGGGCGCGGAGGGTGGCGTCCATCTTCTGGATCGCGCGGGCGAGACCATGGGAGATGGCACCGGCCTGGCCGTTAGGGCCGCCGCCGATGACGCGGACGATGACGTCGAGCTGGCCGTCGAGGCCGGCGATCGTGATCGGGAGGGTGGCGGACTTCACCAGGGCCTCAGTGTAAAGGTATTCTTCGACGGGCTTGCCGTTGACGACGATGACACCGGTACCGCGGGAAAGGCGGATGCGGGCCGAGGCGGTCTTACGACGGCCGACGGCAAGGATAGCGGAGGACTTGGCGCTCATTAAAAAAGGGTGAGGGCGATTAGACCTTCTTAGCCTCGGGGAAAGGCTGAGGGTTGTTGGCGGCCTGGTCATGCTTATCGCCGGCGTAGACGCGCAGCTTCAGGAGCATGGCGTTAGCGAGGCGGTTCTTGGGGAGCATGCCCTTGACGGCATGGGTGACGATAAACTCGGGGCGACGCTCGCGCATAGCGGCGGCGGTCCGGCGGTAGGCAGTGCCGACCCAGCCAGTGTAGAACATGTAGGTCTTGTCCTCTTCCTTGGAACCCGTCAGGCGGACCTTATCGGCGTTGATTACGATGACGTAATCGCCGGTGTCGACGTGGGGGGTGTAGGTGGGCTTGTGGCGGCCGCGGAGAATATTGGCGATTTTGACAGCGAGGCGGCCGAGGATCTGGTCCTTGGCGTCAACGACATACCAGGTCTTGTCCTTGAGCTGCACGTTCTTGGCTAGCGTGGTCTTCATAAAGAGGGAAAGCGGGAAGATGAGAAAGGACCCCCCTCCGTCAACACCCGAATGCACCCCAGAGGGGGTGTGGCTTAAATAGGCCAAAAACAAGGGAGGCGTGGGCTGAGCCACGCCTCCCTGCCCTACCCTTTGATGGGGGTGGTTTAGAAACGGAAGGTGGCGAAGACCCGGGCCCAGACGGCGGAGCCGGCCGTCTTGACCTGGCTGTCGGTGTTGTAGGCCCAATTGGCTCCCACGCCCAGTTCGCCACCCCGACCGACCTGACGGGTCAGATCCAAGGAGGCGCCCAAATAGCCGTAGGAGTTGCGCGCCGCGAAGCTGGTGGAGGAGGCGTCGGTGATGCCGCCGTAGAACTTGGATACGATGTCGCAGCCTGAAAGACCGATATTGGAACCAGCGAAGGACTTGGAACCGGCGAGTTCGACGGTCAGCTGCTCGAGATCGGTGCTGTAATAGATATAGGCCGAAGGCTTCAGGGAGAGATTCACCAGGGAGAAGCCGAGGTAGATCTCGGAGTTCGCGGAGATCTGGGTGAAGCCGTCGGCGCCGATGGTGCGAGCCGTGCGGGTCGTCAGGCGCTGATAACCGAGGTCGAACTCGCCGAAGGCGACGTCCTTACGCAGGCCGAAGGTATAGGTACGCTCCATGGCATCGGCGTTGAAGAAGTTGGCATAGGCCGAGGCTCCGGTAAGCCCCGGAAGATTGTAGTCCAAGGTGACCGCGGTCTGGAACAGACCATCGACATCGGAGCGCTCGATACCACGGAAGACGTTCTTACCGTTCCACGAGGCGCTGCCGCGAAGGGAGAGGTCCGTGGTGGAGGCCGCGACGGGCGCCGGAGCGGGGCTCTGGGCGTTGACGCCGGCGACGAAAACGGAAAGGGCGAGGGCGGTGAGGGCGTGTTTCATAGAGTGATGTTTAGACCTTTATTTCCGCCCAAAAACAAACCGTTGGCAAGCCCCAAGGGGCCGCCAACGGCGTGGTGCGGATTATGAGGCGAACCGGTCCGATTACATCGATGCGATGATCGCGTCGCCGAACTCCGAGCACTTGATCTCGGTGGCTCCCTGCATCTGACGAGCGAAGTCGTAGGTCACGCGACCACCGCCAATCGCGCCGTTGAGTCCCTTGAGGACGAGATCGGCCGCTTCAATCCAGCCCATGTAGCGAAGCATCATCTCACCCGAGAGTACCACGGAACCCGGATTGACGACGTCCTTGTTCGCGTACTTCGGAGCGGTGCCGTGCGTGGCCTCGAAGATCGCATGGCCGGTGAGGTAATTGATGTTGCCGCCGGGGGCGATGCCGATGCCGCCGACCTGAGCCGCGAGGGCATCAGAGAGGTAGTCACCGTTGAGATTAAGGGTCGCGATGACATCGAAGTCGGTCGGGCGGGTGAGGATCTGCTGCAGGGTGATGTCGGCAATCGCATCCTTGATGATCAGGCCGGCACCCGGCTTACCTTCGGGAATCTTGCACCAGGGTCCGCCGTCGATTTCCTCGGCGCCAAACTCGCTCTTGGCGAGGTCGTAGCCCCACTTCATGAAAGCGCCTTCGGTGTACTTCATGATATTTCCCTTATGGACGAGGGTCAGCGACTTGCGGTTATTCTCGATGGCGTACTGGATGGCCGAACGGATGAGGCGCTCGGAGCCCGGACGGGAGACTGGCTTGATGCCGAGGCCGACGGTGGCGGGCTGTTCGGCACCGAAACGAATCTTCTTAAACTCTTTCGGGAAGTTCGTCTTGATGAAGTCGAGCGTCTTGAGGGCGATCTCGGAACCGGCTTCGAAATCGATGCCGGCGTAGATGTCCTCGGTGTTCTCGCGGAAGATCACCATATTGACCTTGCCAGGATTCTTCACCGGAGAAGGTACGCCCGTAAACCACTGGACGGGGCGGAGGCAGACGTAGAGGTCGAGCTGCTGACGGAGGGCGACGTTGAGAGAACGGATGCCGCCACCGGTCGGCGTAGTCAGCGGGCCCTTGATGCCGACGAGATAGTCACGGAAGGCGGTGAGCGTCGCCTCAGGCAGCCAGTCGCCGGTCGCCTTGAAGGACTTTTCGCCCGCGAGGACCTCGAGCCACTCGATCTTGCGCTTGCCGGCGTAGGCCTTGGCGACCGCGGCGTCGAGGACGCGGACGGAGGCGCGCCAGATGTCCGGGCCAGTGCCGTCGCCTTCGATGAAGGGGACGACCGGATGATCAGGGACGGTCAGTTTGCCGTTGGCGATCGTGATACGGCCGGATGCAGGGGAGCTCATAGTAAGAAGACAGATAACAAACCGTGTTCAGGGGGCCTGTTTCAAGCCTATATGCTGGTCGGCATGGTGGGGAAAAGAAAAGGACCCCCTTGCGAGGGTCCTTGTTATAACCGGGAGTGCCGGCGCCATCCGCCCCGAGGGACGGAAAAGACTAGGAAGAATTACTTCTTCTTAGCTTTGGTGGCCTTCTTGGCGCTCTTCTTAGCAGCAGCCTTCTTTTTAGCCATAGGTGTGTCCTTTTTTTGGATCGTTGTTGGGTTTGAGGGCAGCGCCTGAAGCGCCACCCTGACGATTCGCCCCACGCTCACCCGGGCGTTGCGCGCCTGGCGGGTGATACGAGTACGGAGCTCCGACGGTACGCGGAAAGAAACCTGGCGGGACCGGGTGGTCTCCAGGGAAGGACGGGAGTCGTCGTAACGGTTGAGCGCGTGACGGATCACTTCGCTCAAGGTGCTCAAACCGGACCGATGCTGGAAGGCGACCACTTCAGAGTGCAACTTCGGGGGAAGTGACACGGTGATGAGGCTTTCTGCGCTCGGGGTTTCGGTTCGGTTCGTCACGTTGCGGTTAACTCTTGATAAGATATATAGGTATAACCTGCGCTTGCGCAAGAGGAAACTTTCATGTCACCGGAACGTCTCCGACGACGCGTAAAAAATGTGTGCATGCGCCGCACCGTAAAGATGAATTCGATACGACCGGAGACCGTGCGAGCAGTTGACCGACGCGATGCGCGACGACAGGATGACGTCATGAGCGAACGCGCGCACGGAACGGAACACGAAGCTCCGGGCGAGTGGCAAAAACTCGCCTTCCTCGCCGCCGTCAGCGGCGGATTAGGCCTGCTATCATTGGTCGCGGATCAATTCGGCGATGCCGGCCGCGTTTGGGCGCTCATCCTCATCGCGGGCTCCTGTGTCGCGGGCGGATGGGACGCCGCCATCGACGGATGGGCGGCACTGAGGGAGCGGCGGATCGACGTCCACCTCCTGATGATTGTCGTGGCGGTCGGTGCCTGGATCGTCGGCGCCCAGTGGGAGGGTGCTCTCCTTCTTTTTCTCTTTTCGACCGCCGGCGCCATCGAACATTACGCGATGGACCGTACGCGCGGCGCCATCGACGCCCTCCTCGACAAGTCTCCGAAACATGCCCGCCGTCTGGGTCCAGATGACTCCGAAACCGAAGTGCCAGTGTCCGCCCTGCTCCCCGGCGACCGCATCGCCATCCTACCCGGCGAGCTGGTACCGGCGGACGGTAAAGTCCTCTCCGGCGAGAGCGCCGTGGACGAGTCCAACCTCACTGGCGAAGCAAAACCCGCCCCTAAACAGGCCGGATCCGATGTCGCTGGGGGTACGCTCAACTCTTGGGGCCGCCTGATCGTCGAAGTTACCCGGGCGGAACGAGACAGCGCCCTACAACGCATCGTGCGCCTGATCCGTGAAGCCCAAGACAGCAAGGCGCCAGCCCAGCGAGCCATCGACAAGTGGGGCGATGCCTACGCTATCTTCACGCTCTCCGCCTCAGCCCTCTTCTTCCTCTACCTGCAGATCACTGCTCCCGACGGCGTCCGTGAGGCCTCCCCACTCTATCGGGCGATGACGCTGCTCGTCGTGCTCAGCCCCTGCGCCCTCGTCCTCTCCGTGCCCTCCGCCGTGCTGGCCGCCATCGCGGCGGGTGCCCGCCAAGGCATCCTCTTCCGCGGCGGTGCGGCCGTGGAGCGCCTGGCCGATGTCGATTGTATCTGCTTCGACAAGACGGGCACGCTGACTGCCGGCATCCCCGAGCTGGCCGCCCTGGAGGTATACCCCGAAGGCCCGGGTCGCCTGCGTGCTCTTAGCGCCCTGCTCACGCTGGAATCATCGACCACCCACCCGTTCGCCGCCGGCGTGGTGAGCGCCTGCCTTAAAGAAGGGGCGAGCCAGCTCCCGGTCCAGGGCCTCTCCAATTCCCCCGGACAAGGGGTCTCCGGCACCGTCGCTGGCACCCGCTGGAGCGTTGGCACCCGCGAGTTCGTCGGCGGAGGCACCCTGCCGCCCGCGACAGTGGCCGAAGGCGCGATCGTCAGCGAAGTCTGGGCCTCCGACGGCACGGTCACGGTCCGAGCCACGCTGGTCGATCGCATCCGCGATGAAAGCCGCTCGACCTTGACCGCCCTCCACGCCCGCAAGATCCGCACGGTGATGCTCACCGGGGACCGCGAGGAAGCCGCCGTCGTCGCGGCGCGCCAAGTCGGCATCCAATCCTACGCCGCAGCGCTCACGCCCGACGCCAAGATGGCCGCCATCCGCCGTTACTCCGCCGAAGGCCACGTGGTCGCGATGGTGGGAGACGGAGTCAATGACGCTCCCAGCCTGGCCGCCGCGGACGTCGCCATCGGGATGGGGGGCCGCGGTAGCGACGCTGCCTTGGAATCCAGCGACCTCGTCCTGACCGACGACCGGATTGGCCGTCTGGTCGACGCAATCGAACTCAGCCGCAGCGCCCGCATGGCGATCCGCTTCAACGTCCTCATCTCAGTCGGCGCCGCCCTCGGGATGGCCGCCTACGTGATCTTCCGCGGCGCCCCCCTGCCCTTGGCGATCAGCGTCCACGAAGGCAGCACAATCGTGGTCTGCCTCAACGGCCTGCGCCTCCTCGCCCACCGCCCCCGCCGGTAAACAAAAAGGCCCCCGGGCGAACCCGGAGGCCTCGATGGCCTAGGTCCAGTCGGCTTAGCGCAGTTCCTTGCCGGAGCCGTCGAAGAGCTTGAATGCTTCGATGCTGTAGGTCGGGTCAGGCTTGGTACCTAGGCGGACCTTGCAGGACTTCATCAGGTCGCGGAAGAATTCGCGGTCCTCCGTGATGATGCGCTCAAGGTTCACCGGGTGCAGTAGGATGTTAATCTCAATCTCCCGCTCGGGGCCAACAGACTCGCGCAAGCGACGAATGACGCTGAGGAGCTTGCGTTGGATCTCGACGGAGACGGTCCGTGGGTTCTTGACGATGCCGCGCCCCTGGCAATGCGGGCAGGCCGTGTACATCGAGGTCGTGTTGGACTCCGTATGGCGCTGGCGCGTCATCTGGAGCACGCCGAGCGCGGAGATAGGCAGGATCTGGTGCTTGGCCCGGTCGTCCTCCATCGCGTCGCGCAGGGTGTCGAAGACCTTCTTCCGGTCCTTCGGATTCTTCATGTCGATCGTGTCGATCATGATGAGGCCGCCAAGGTTGCGGAGCTTGATCTGGCGGGCGGCTTCGGTGACCGCCTCGAGATTCGCCTGGGTGATGAAGTTACCGTCCTTGGCACCATCCTTACCGCGATGGCCGCCGGTATTGACGTCGATGGCCGTGAGGGCCTCCGTCTCGTCGATGACGATCTCGCCGCCGCTCGGGAGCGGGACACGACGCTGGAAGAGCTGCTCGATTTGGCGCTCGATGTTGTAACGCTCGAAGACGGGAATCGGGTCAGCGTACAGCTCGACACGCGAACGAGAGCGCGGCGACACTTCGCCGACGAGATCTTGGACCAGTTTGAAGTCCTCAGGGTTATCCACGAGGATGCGGTCGACTTCCTCGGTCAGGAAGTCGCGGACGGTACGCTCGATCAGGCCGGGCTCCTGGTAGAGCAGGACGGGACGGCGGTCCGGGGCGTTGATCTTCTCGACGATACCCTGCCAGCGCTTGAGCAGCATGTGCAGGTCGCGGACGAACCAGCGGGCCTGCTTGCCCTCGCCGGCGGTGCGGATGATGACGCCCATGCCTTCCGGGATGGTTAGGGAGCGGAGGATGTCCTTCAGGCGTTCGCGCTCCTTCGGGTCCTCGATCTTACGGGAGACGCCGCACGCGCCGCTGGACGGCATTAGCACGAGATAGCGGCCAGGGAGCGCGATGTTCGTCGTCGAGCGGGGGCCCTTGGTACCGATCTGATCCTTCACGACCTGGATGACGATGTCGGAGCCGGCTGGGAAGAGCTGCGGGATATCCTTGGCCTGGTAACGGGCCATGCGCTGCTTCTGCTCGGCGGACTCGTTGTCGCGGATGAACTCGACCTGCGAGTCGTTGGCCGCGGGGAGCATATCCCAGTAGTGCAGGAACGCGTTCTTCGGCTGGCCGATATCCACAAAGGCGGCCTTCAGGCCCCCTTCGAGGTTCTGGACACGACCCTTGAAGATCGCGCCGACCATACGGTTCTCGCCCTTGTGCTCGATCTCGAACTTGTCGAGGACGCCGTTGGTGAGGAGCGCGACGCGCTTCTCCAGCGTCTCGGCGTTGATCACGAGTTCTCGGTAGACCGCGCGGTCCTTGGAGAAGTGTTTGACGATGCGCTGGAGGAGCGGGAGCTCCTTGCGCCGCTTCGCCGCCTCGTCGGCCAGCTCTCGCTGGTCAATCGGGGCAGTCTGTTCGCCGCCCTCGGGCAGCTCGTCGTTGATATCTTCGGGTTCGTTATTATCGGGCATCTCGGTCAGGCGGTTAAGCCGGTTGCCGGAGAGCCTCCGCCTTCGCCGCCACCGGTCGAATGCCGGTGAACGCTCTGGACTAGTCCAAGGAGCAGGAAACAGCTGAGAACGAAAGACCCTCCGTAGCTAAGGAAAGGAAGGGGGACCCCAGTGACGGGCATCAGGTTGATATTCATGCCGACATTAATCACGACGTGCGTGCCGAGCACGACCGCCGCGCCAATCGCGAGCAAGGAACCAAAACGATCCGCTGCCCGAGCCGCCGTTCGCACGACGCGCCAGAACAACAGGACAAATGCGCCAATCACCAAGAAGCCACCGGTGAAGCCGATCTCCTCGGCCATCCCGGAAAAAAGAAAGTCATTATGGGCCGCGGCCTCTGGCAGGTAGCCGAAGCGAGCCTGCGTGCCATTGCCAATACCTTGGCCACTGAAACCGCCGCGACCGACGGCGATGACGGCCTGATTTACGTTCCAAGTCACACCGAGACCCTTAGGGTCAATCACCTCGGGAGCGACGAACGACATAATGCGCTCGCGCTGGTAGTCCTTGAGCAGGAAGAACCAAGCCTCGGCCTCATGCTCGCCGCGGACGGCGCGTACCGGGTCTTTGGAGCTGGGGTTGGCCTTCGCGTATTGGTCAATTTTTGCAGCGTATTCGCGCATATCCAGCGCCACTACCCCCACCAGCAATAAGGCGACCGCGCCAGCTACCAGGAAGAACCTGTGAGTCAGGCCAGCAACGAAAAGCAGGATGAATGAGAGCGGCAGGTAGATGAGGGCAGAACCTAGGTCTGGCTGCACAAAAATCAAGACAAACGGGACCGCGGCAGCCCCGAGACACCAGCAGACGGTACGCCAAGTCGCACGGAAGGAGCCAATCGGAGAACGGGCCAGCATGGCCGCGAGCAAGACCAGCACGCCGATCTTGGCGAACTCCGAAGGCTGAATCGAAAACGGGCCGAAATCCATCCAGCGACGTGCCCCATTAATGCTGCGGATGAAAGACCCGAGGTCCTGATGCAAAAGGGCGCAGATCGAGACCGGCAACAAGATGGCCAGACAACCCAAATAGATGCGCCGCGCGTAGCGCTGAATGTGGCGATAATCGAGGGCCGATACCGCCCAATAAGCCAGCCAACCGATCACGACGAAGACGATCTGGGACCGGTAGAACGTGGACTCGCGGGCGCTTCCAGCCGACTGGATCGCCACAATCCCCAATCCGCTCAGGAAGAGGATAATGACCACCTGAGTCCAATCCGTCCGCCACGCGAAATTGGCGAAATTATCCCACCAGACCGCGGCCGGAGACCGCTCATCGTCAAGGTGTTGGGACATGCCGGAGGCAACCTCGATTAGGGGCCGGAGGCAAGGCGAACCTCCCGAAAGGGCTTGCCGAAGGGGCTCCGTCCGCAAGGGTATCCCCCCGGACCTCCGGTTTTCGCGACGAACATGCCTGTGGCAGCCGACCAAAGCATCCTCGCCGCCGTGGCGTTCTCCTCTGGAGCCATTGTGGCCTATGCGGTCGCGAAATGGCGCGAGAACACCCTCGGTGCGATCCGCGACGCCCGCCTCCGCTCCGAGGTCGAGCTCGCCCGCCGCGAAGCCACCGTCGACGCCGCCGAACTCCACGCGAAGGCCGAAGCCGAAAAGAGCGAGGCGGCCAGGATGAAGACCGCCGCCGAAGTCGAAGTCGAAGCCGCCGCCGACCTTTCCCGCGAGAACGCGCGTCAGCGCGACCACCTGGTCCGCGAACTCCAACGACTCGCCAAGGTTACGCCGGAACAGGCGCGCGAACTGCTCATCGACCACCTTCGCGAAGAATACGGCGAGGAAGCCCAGCACCTCCGCCGCGGCCTGCTCGATCAGGTCGAACAGGACATCGACGACGAAGCGCGCCGCAAGCTGCTCTCGGCGATGCAACGCCTCACAACCTCAACGACTCAGGATGCGACGGCGATCACGGTCTCGCTCCCCAATGAAGACATGAAGGGGCGCCTCATCGGCCGCGAAGGCCGGAACATCCGCACCTTCGAACAGTCCACGGGCGCGACGCTGCTCATCGACGAAACCCCTGGATTAGCAATGGTTTCCTGCTTTGACCCAGTCCGCCGCGAGATCGCGCGCATTGCGCTCGAACGCATCGTGAAAGATGGCCGCATCTCGCCGGGACTCATCGAAGACAGCGTCCGCGACGCTGGTGCCGAAGTGGTGAAGCACGCCCGACGCCTGGGACGCGACGCGGTCCGCGATCTCGGCCTGCCGCCGATGGACGCCGCCGTCGAAGAACTCTTAGGCCGCCTCCATTTCCGCCTCTCCGCCAATCAGAATACGCTCTCGCACTCGATCGAAGTCGCGCAGCTCTGCGCGATGCTCGCCGCAGAGATCGGCATCGACCCGATCCCGGCGAAACGTGCCGGCTTGCTGCATGACCTTGGCAAGGCGATTGAAGCCGAAGCAGGCAGCAGCCACGCCCTTGCCGGCGCCGCCCTCCTCCGCCGCCTCGGCGAAGATCTCCGCGTGGTCAACGCCGTCGCCGCCCACCACCGCGAAGTCGAAGCCGAAAGCCTTTACGCTCCGTTGGTGATGATCGCCGATGCCGCCTCTGGCTCCCGCCCCGGCGCCCGCTCCTCCACCCTGGAGTCCTACGCCCAACGCGTCCGCCGCCTGGAAGAGGTCGCCCTCTCGTTCGAAGGGGTCCGGGAGGCCTACGCCTTCCAGTCCGGCCGCGAACTCCGGGTGATCGTCGACCCGGTCAAGATCGACGACTTCGGCGCCACCGAACTCGCCCGCCGCCTCCGGCTTAAGGTGGAAGAAACGCTTTCCTACCAAGGAACGGTCAAAATCGTGCTCATTCGTGAACAAAGGTTCACTGAAGAGGCCCGCTGAGGGACTTTCTTGTTGTTAAGCCAGAGGGGATAATTATTCACATTCTTTCCGGGAGTCTCTCCCGGGTCATTTCGGCACCCCAAGGAGGTTCGTCCTCCGTCACCAAGGGTCCGACAAACCGCGTCGCCGCTCCACAACGGAACGGCCGCATCATCCGGTCGGCCACAACGAAGGCCGCCCCAACATAAGCAACATGAGCCAAGAAGAAACCCAGGGCCAGGAGCCAGTCTCCCCCCACCAGCCCGCCGCGGACGCAGGCGCCAATGAAGTCCGCACTCCCGCACCCCGCCTCAACGAAGCCAAGCTGGAGTCCGCCCACGCGGAACTCCCTCCGCTCTCCGTGATCGGGGCCTCGTCCGAACCCGCCGCCAAGCCCGGCACCATCACGACGCCGAAGCAGTTCGGTCGCCGTGGTACGCCCCGTGGCGCCGTTCCGTCGGCCGCCAATGGTCAGGCTGCCCGCCCAACCTGCGGAGTCGTCGAAGACCCGTCTCAGCTGACCGAGAACCTCTCGGGCGATCGCGCCCAGTCGGCCGCTCCGGAACAGCGCGAGCAGCGTGAACCGCGTGAACGCCGTGAACCGCGCGCCGAAGGCGAGCCTGGTCCCCGTCGCGAACCGCGTGAACGCCGTCCCGAAGGCTTCACCGAAGAAGGCCGCCAGCCCGGCATCCCGCAGGGCGACCGCCCTCGTCGTGAACCGCGTGCCGAAGGCGACCGTGGTCCTCGTCGTGAAGGTGACCGTGGCCCCCGCCCCGAAGGCAATCGTGGTCCGCGCTCCGAAGGCGATCGTGGTCCTCGTCGTGAAGACCGCCCGCGTCGCGAAGACCGTCCTCGCATCCAGATTGAGCCCGTCGTCATCCCGGTCCAGGCCCCCATCGGCTTCTGGGCCTCGCTGAAGCGCAAGCTCGCTACCCTGTTCGGCGTGCCTAACAAGGCCGTGTTCGTCCCCTCCGCCCGCACCCAGCAGCCTCGCGGCGAACACCGCGGCGAACGCTCCGATCGCGGTCAGCGCGGTGGACGTGGTCGCGGCGAATTCCGCGGGGGTTCCCGCGGTGGCCGTGAAGGCTCCCGTGATGGTTCCCGTGGAGGTCGCGGTGAATTCCGCGGCGACCGCGGTCCTCGCAACGGTCCTCGCGAAGGCTGAACATAACGGGGGCGCCAATCGGCGCCCCCGCTTCTTTTACCCGACATGCTCCAGGTCGCGCGCATCCGCGGTGGTCACGTGCTGAAAGGCACGGTCCGCGCCGCCGGTTCGAAGAACGCTTCGCTGCCCTTGCTCGCCGCTTCGCTCCTCACGGGCGAGACGGTGACGCTGCGTAATGTGCCCGACCTCAGCGATGTCCGCTACATGGCGGAGATCCTCGGCCATCAAGGCGCCGTCGTCACTAACCCGGCGCCAGGTGTCTGGACGATTCGTGCCGAACAAATCTCGCACCGCACGCCCTACGACCTCGTCCGCAAAATGCGCGCGTCGGTCTGCCTACTGGGCTCACTCATCGGTCGCCTCCGCCAAGCGGAGATGGCCATCCCCGGCGGCTGTGTCATCGGACCCCGCCCCATCGACCTCCACCTGAAAGGCCTCGAAGCCCTCGGCTGCGTCGTCACCGTCGAAGCCGGCCTCGTCCAAGTCGACGCCTCCCGCGCCCGTGGTGACATGGTCTTCATGGGCGGCCCGATGGGCAGTACAGTCCTCGGTACGGCCAACATCGTGATGGCCGCCACGCTCACGCCCGGCATCACGCGTATCGAATGCGCCGCCCGCGAACCGGAGGTCGTCGACCTCTGCATGATGCTCATCCAGATGGGCGCGAAGATCACCGGCCATGGCACAAGCGTCATCGAAGTCGAAGGCGTCGCTTCACTCCACGGCTGCGATCACACGGTCATCGCCGACCGCATCGAAGCCGGCACCTATCTCGTCGCTGGCGCGATCACGGGCGGCGATGTCACGGTGACACACTGCGACCCGTCGCACCTCACGGCCTTCCTCGATAAGCTCCGCGAAGCGGGCGTCCAAGTCGAGACTGGCCCCGACTTCATCCGCGCCCACGGTAAGCCGACGAACTCCGTCGAGATCATCACCGAACCCTATCCAGGCTTCCCGACCGACCTGCAGGCGCAGTTCATGGCCCTGCAGCTCCTCGTCGACGGACGCAGCACGGTGACCGAGAAAATCTACCCGGCCCGCTTCATGCACGCCGCCGAACTCCAGCGCATGGGCGCCGAGATCGCCATCGATGGCGCCACCGCCGCGATTTACGGCGACCGCCCACTTTCCGGTGCGCCGGTCATGGCCTCCGATCTCCGCGCCTCCGCCGCCCTGATTCTCGCCGCGCTGATTGCCAAGGGCGAGACGTGGGTCCAACGCCTCTACCACCTCGACCGCGGCTACGAACGCTTCGAGGAACGCCTGCGCTCCCTGGGTGCCGACGTCGAACGCCTTCCCGCCTCCGAGCTGCCGAAAGGCTTCGCCGAGGACTGAGGGTTGCCAATTCGTCCCGAGCCCGCACCTTGCGCTCTATGGCCCGCAAGGATTCGCCCGATGACCCCCAGCCGCTCGCCGGCAAGGAAGCCGCGTCGCGCGCGAACCGCTCGCTGGACGCCGCGCTACGCCCGCCGAAGCTCGACGACTTTGTCGGCCAGCAGCGCACGGTCGAACGCCTTCGCGTGATGATTGGCGCCGCGCGCCGTGAAGGCCGCACGCTCGACCATATTCTCCTCCACGGCCCGCCCGGCCTCGGCAAGACGACCCTCGCGATGATCCTCGCCGAAGAGATGGGCCGTCCAATCCGCGTGACCTCCGGACCTGTTGTCGAGAAAGCCTCCGACCTCGCAGGGCTGCTCACGAGCCTGCAGGAAGGCGACCTGCTCTTCATCGACGAGATCCACCGCATCCCGAAGACGGTCGAGGAGTTCCTCTACTCAGCGATGGAGGACTTCCGTATCGACATCATGATCGATCAAGGTCCAAACGCGCGCAGCGTGCGCCTCGACCTCCCGAAATTCACGCTCGTTGGTGCAACCACGCGCACGGGCCTACTCACCGCTCCGCTGCGCAGCCGCTTCACGCTGCAGACGCGCCTCGACTACTACACCCGCGAACAGCTGCTCAGCATTGTGCGCCGTAATGCCGACCTTCTCAGTCTCGACATCGACCAAGGCGGCGCCGATGAGATCGCCCGCCGCGCCCGCGGTACGCCCCGCATCGTCAACAACCTGCTGCGCTTCACGCGCGACTACGCCCTCGAACGCGCCGGCGGTAAGGCGAACGCCGCGGTCACCGCCGCCGCCCTCGAGCTCCTCGAGATCGATCAGCACGGACTCGACGACATGGACCACCGCTTCCTTCGCGCGATGGCCGAGAAGCATAACGGTGGACCAGTCGGACTGAGCAGCATCGGCGCCGCCATCGGCGAAGACGCCCACACGCTCGAGGAAGTCCATGAGCCATTCCTCGTGCAGGAAGGTTACGTCGTGCGCACCCCACAGGGTCGTGTCCTAGCCCCGAAAGGCTGGCTGGCCGTGGGCCTGCAGCCGCCTTCGTTCTGAGGTCGCTGTTCTGACGCTGGACAACGGCGTTTTCCCTCGGCTAAGGTCGACCTCTCAAAGCCATGGCAAAACGATGGGTCATCAAGCTCGGTTCCGGCCTCCTCACCCGCAAGGACGGCAAGGTCGACCGCGTCCAGATTAGCCGTATCGTCGATCAGGTCGCCGGCCTGCATAAGCGTGGCATCCAAGTCATTCTGGTGACCTCCGGCGCCGTCGCCGCGGGCATGACCGCCATGGGCCTCGAGAAACGCCCTAAGGAAGCCCGCGAGCTCCAGGCCTGCGCCACCGTCGGTCAGCCCGAGCTAATGTCGGAATACGGTAAGCACCTCCGCCGCCATAAGCTGCTCGGCGCGCAGATGCTGCTCACCTACTGGGACCTCGACAGCCGTGCCTGCACCCGCAACGCCCGCGCGACCATCGACCTGCTCCTCGCCCGCAAGCGCTTCATCCCGATCATCAACGAGAACGACGCCATCGCCGATGAAGAGATTAAAGTCGGCGACAACGACCGCCTCTCGGCCCACGTCGCCGCGCTCGTCGGCGCTGACCTGCTGATTATTCTTTCCGGCATCCCTGGCCTGATGACGAAGTCCGACGGTACCGGCGACCTCATCCCTTCCGTCCGCAAGATCGACGACTCCGTGCGCGCCCTCGCCGGCGGCGCCGGTTCCGAACGTAACGTCGGCGGCATGGTCACGAAACTACTCGCCGCCGAAATCGCGGCTGAAGGCGGCGTCGACACGATCATCGCCAGCGGCCGCCGCGAAGGTGTCCTGCTCGAACTCGCCGCCGGCAAAAAGCTCGGTACGCGCTTTTCGCTGAAGAAGAAATGAGCGACCTCCTCCATCGCGTGACGGAGATTGCCCGCACAGCCAAGAAGGCCTCGCGTGCCCTCGCCCTCGCCCCGTCCGCCGTCCGCGACGCCGCCCTCTGTGCCGCCGCCCAGGCCCTCCGCGCCGACGAAGCCACGATTCTCGAAGCCAACGCCAAGGATCTCGCCGCCGCCCAGGCCAAAGGCCTCACGGACGCGATGACCGACCGCCTTCGCCTCGACCACGCCCGCCTAGAAGATATCGCTGTCGCCTGCGAAGCGGTCGCAAAACTCCCTGACCCCGTCGGCGAAGTCACCGAGGATTGGACCCGCCCCAATGGTCTACGCATCATCCGCCGCCGCGTCCCCATTGGCCTCGTCGCCATCATCTTCGAATCGCGCCCCAATGTCACCGTCGACGCCGCCGCGCTCTGCCTGAAGTCCGGCAACGGTTGCGTACTCCGCGGTGGCAGCGAAGCAATCCACACGAACATCGCGCTGTCGAAGTCGTTCGCGACCGGCCTGCGCGCCGCTGGCCTGCCCGCCGAAGCCGTTACGCTCCTTCCCTTCACGGACCGCGAAGCGGTGCCCGCCCTCGGCTCCCTCCGCGGCATCGTCGATATCATCATCCCCCGCGGCGGCCCTGGCCTCATCGAGGCGGTGGTCAATTCCGCCAAGGTACCCGTCATCAAGCATGACGCGGGCATCTGCCACGTCTACGTCCACGCGCAGGCCGACCTCGCGATGGCCGAACAGATCGTACTCAACGCGAAGTGCCAGCGCCCCAGCGCCTGTAACGCCCTCGAGACCTTACTCGTTGACGCCGCCGTCGCCGAGAAATTCCTCCCGAAGATGGCTACCGCGCTCGCCGCGAAGCAGACCGAGGTCCGCGCCTGCGCGAAGTCTCAGTCACTGATGCCCGGCGCGAAGGCTGCGACTGAACAAGATTTCCGCACCGAGCACCTCGGCCTCATCCTCAATGTGAAGGTCGTCGCTGGTCTCGCCGAGGCAGTCGCCCACATCGAAGACTACGGCTCCCACCACTCTGACGCCATCATCACGGCCGACGAGTCCGCCGCCCGCTCCTTCCTCGCCCAGATCGACAGCGCGTGTGTCTACTGGAACGCCAGCACCCGCTTCACGGACGGGGGCGAGTTTGGCTTCGGGGCCGAAGTCGGCATCTCCACCGACCGCCTCCACGCCCGCGGCCCCATGGGTATTCGTGAATTGACCACCTGGAAGTTCGAAATCGTCGGCCAAGGTCAAGTTAGGGGCTAATTTGGGTCGGTTTTCCGTTTGACAGACCCCCTCCCGGAAACCTTTCTTACCCTTCCTTTTGGCTACCGGGGTGGTAGCTCAGTTGGTTAGAGCGCCGCACTGTCACTGCGGAGGTCGCGAGTTCGAGTCTCGTCCATCCCGCCAGCCAAAAGGGCTTACTTTCCGACCGGTCCACCGGTCCGGAAAGGGCTGCCCGGACGCTGTTGCCTGAGCGTCACCCGCCCTTGGCGGGACTGTGCATCCTTTTTGCTTCCCCCTCCGTCCCGAGTGGACAGAAATCAATCACCTCATGAGCAAAAAAGTCCTAATCATCGGCGCTGGCGGCGTCGGCAATGTCGTCACCCACAAGTGCGCCATGGACACCGAGTCCTTCTCGGAAGTCATGCTGGCCTCCCGCAACGAGAATAAGTGCAAGGCCATCGCCGCTGACGTCAAGGCCGCCACGGGCCGTACGGTCCGCACCGCCGCCGTCGATGCGGATGACGTCAAGGCCACGGTCGCCCTGATCAAGTCCTTCGGCGCCGACCTGCTCATCAACGTCGCCCTGCCCTACCAGGACCTCCACCTGATGGACGCCTGCCTCCATGCCGGCATCCACTACGTCGACACGGCCAACTACGAGCCGCCCCACCTCGCGAAGTTCGAATACTCTTGGCAGTGGGCCTACCGCGCTCGCTTCGAGAAGGCCGGCCTCACCGCCCTCCTTGGCTCGGGCTTCGACCCTGGCGTGACCAACGTCTTCTGCGCCTACGCCCAGAAACACCTCTTCGATACGATCGAGACGATTGACATCATGGATGCCAACGCCGGCGACCACGGCTACAAGTTCGCCACGAATTTCAACCCGGAGATCAATATCCGCGAGATCACGCAGCGCGGACGCTTCTGGGAAAAGGGCGAGTGGAAGGAAACCGACCCGCTCTCCGTCAAGTGGGTGTATGACTACCCGGTTGTCGGCCCGAAGGACAGCTACCTGCTCTACCACGAGGAACTCGAATCCCTCGCCATCAACATCAAAGGCCTGAAGCGCATCCGCTTCTTCATGACCTTCTCCGAAAACTACCTCACGCACCTCCGCGTCCTTGAGAACGTTGGCATGACCCGCATCGACCCGATCGACTTCCAGGGCCACCAGATCGTCCCGATCCAGTTCCTCAAAGCGCTCCTCCCGGATCCGGCTTCACTCGGCCCCCGCACCAAGGGCAAGACCTGCATCGGCTGCGAAATCACGGGCCTCAAGGACGGCAAGCCCCGCAAGGTCTTTATCTACAACGTCTGCGACCACCAGGAATGCTTCGCCGAGGTGAAGTCTCAGGCCATCAGCTACACGACCGGGGTCCCGGCCGCGATCGGCGGCGCGATGCTCGCGAGCGGCAAGTGGCTCAAGCCCGGCGTCTGGAACATGGAAGAGATGAACCCGGACCCGTTCATGGAAGAACTCACCAAGCGTGGCCTGCCTTGGCACGTGCAGGAACTCCCGGTCGCCTGAACGACCAAACCAAAGCCCGCTGCAAAGCGGGCTTTTCGTTTGCACCGCCCCCCGACGCTCCCAATTTCACCATCGTGTCCGACGCACTCACTGAAGCTTTCCGCAAGGTCGACCTGAGCCAGGTCCCGAGCCCTTGCCACGTCCTCCATCGCGGCCTGCTGGAACAGAACCTCCGCATCCTGCGCTCGGTGATGGACCGCTCGGGCGCCAAAATCCTCCTCGCGCTCAAGGGCTTCGCCCAGTTCAGCGAGGCGAAGCTGATCTCGAAGTATCTCGTGGGCACCACGGCGAGCGGCATCCACGAAGCCCTCCTCGGTCGCGAGGAGTTCTGCGGAGAAGTCCACGCCTACTCGCCGGCCTTCAAGGACGAGGAGTTCGCGGATCTGCTGCGCGTGGCGGATCACATCTCCTTTAATTCGCCGACGCAATGGAAGCGCCACAAGGCCGCCGCCCTGGCTGCTGGCCGCAAGATCTCCTTCGGCCTCCGCGTCAACCCGGAGCACGCCGAAGTAGACGTCGAACTCTATAACCCTTGCGCCGCCGGCTCCCGCCTCGGCACCCTCCGCTCTGAGATCAAGTCGGCCGCCGACCTCGACGGCCTCGAGGGGCTCCACTTCCACACGATGTGCCAGCAGGGCTCGGACGTCCTCGAGCGCACGGTCGCGGCCTTCGAAGCGAAGTTCGGCGAGTTCATCCCGCAACTGAAGTGGGTCAACTTCGGCGGCGGCCACCACATCACCCGCGAGGGCTACGACCTCGACCGCCTCGTCCGCATCATCACAGGATTCCGCCAGCGCTGGGGCCAGCATATCCAGGTCTACCTAGAGCCAGGTGAAGCCATCGGTATCGGCACCGGTGTCCTGGTGGGCACCGTCCTCGACTTGGTCCATAACGGGATGGACATCGCCATCATCGACATCTCGGCGACCAACCACATGCCGGACACCTTGGAGATGCCCTACCGCGCCGACATCATGGACGCCGACCTCCCGGGCAAGCTGCCCCACACCTACCGCCTCGGCAGCGTGACCTGCCTGGCTGGCGACGTCATCGGAGACTACTCCTTCCCTTCCCCGCTTAAAATCGGCCAGCGCCTCGTCTTCATGGACATGTCGCACTACACGTTCGTCAAGAATACGACGTTCAACGGCGTGCCCCTCCCGGCGATCGCCAGCTTTGACCCCGCCTCAGGCCAGACTCAGGTTGTGCGCCGCTTCGGCTACGCGGACTACAAGAACCGCCTTTCCTAACTGGGCGGGTAGGCTCTTGACCCGACAGACGGGTCTGACAAGGTTGCGTCCAATCAATCATGAAGACCCGCGAAATTATTCTCATCCTTATCGCAGCCGCTTTCGGCGCCGTGGCCATCGTCACCTGGAGCGGGGAAGAAGCCGCCAACGAGCGCGCCGCCCTGATCCGCAAGGAAGCCGACGCCGCCCGCGTGAAGAGCGTCGCCGACATCAAGGACCTCAATGACAAGGCCGCTAAGGCTGACGCCGCCGCCAAGAAGGCCGCCGAAGAATCCGGCACGAAGGCCGCCGCCCTCCTCGCCCAGACCAAGACTGACGCCGATAAGGCCGTTAAACAGGCAATCGACGACCTCGCCAAGGCCAAGGACGACGCCGCCAAGGCCGCCGTGAAGGCTGCCGAGCTTGAAAAGGCTAAGGCCGACGCCGCCAACCGCATCAACGAACTCACCGCCGAACTCGCCCGCCTCCGTGACGGCTCCGAACTGAAGGAAGCGATCGCCAAGCAGAAGAAGGCCGAAGCTGACCTCGAAGCCGCTTCCACCGCCCTCCGCGAGGCTAACGCTAAGACCGCCACCGCCACCGCCCGCGTGGCCGAACTTGAAGAAGAAAATCGCCGCCTCCGTGAGCAGACCAAGGGCACCGACAACGTGTCGCCCAACTACCGCGCTCTCTGAGCTCGGCCTGAGCCGACCGATCAGCCCGACCACCCGGTCGGGCTTTTTCGTGCCTAGGCGAAGAGGCTCCATAGCTTAGTGAGCAGGGCCGGCGGCCCTTCGGATGCAGACCATACCCCCACAGGCGCCCGGCCTGCCGGCCTGCCTGACGCAGGTTGCACTCGATGCCACCCTGGCCCAACTGGCCCTCGGCATCGCGTCCGCAGACTGACCTGCTACTGGCTTGGTAGCAGATCATCCTCTGGCCCTCCGCACGTCCACCCAGGTGCCTGCAATCGCTTGGAGCTACCTAACCCCCGCACACCTTGGCCCTAGGCAGTGCGTTAGGCGCGGGTGACGAGATCCAACATCGCAACCACGGACACGAAACAGCCCGGACCATATGACCCGGGCTGGTCGACGATTCCGCCAAACAAAGAGGGCCGGCATCCCTGCCGGCCCTCGTGCTATGAAGCCTAAATCCTAGGATTTAGAACAGAACCTGAGCCTGGAGGCGGAAGATATCCGCATCAGCCTTACCGGTGCCACCAACACCACCACCAAGGGTCGTCAGACCCGAAGCCTTGGCGTTTTCGTAGCCGAACATGATCTTCGCGTTGTGGTCCACGAAGTAGTAGTTCACGCCGACGTAGACGCTGTCGAACTTGTTGTAGATGTTAGTCGTGATGTTGGCAGCGTCGCGGTAGAGACCACCGAAGGTCGCACCCTGGCCATCGGTGTCGAGCTGCGAGTAGCGGACGACGCCTTCGACCTGGTCGGTGAACTTATAGGCGGCGAGGATCGTGTAACCTTCGGGCTTGCGCTCGACAGCGTTCGGGGTGCTGCCGGGGACGGCTTCGTTGGTCGTGCTGATGTATTCAGCCTGGACGATTAGCTTGTCGAACTGGGACTTGATGTACGGGTTGAAGCCCGAGATCGTGGCGTTGTTGACTCCGGCGCCGAGACCAGTGCCGGCAGCATTGCGAGCATCGCGCTGGGTGCCGTAGTTGAGGCCGAGGGAGTGCTTATTCGTGTCGCTGATCTTGTAGGTGTAGATCAGGTTGGCGAAGACGCCGATGTCGTTACCCGAGTTGTTGGCCTGGCCCTGAGCGGCGTTGGCGACGGAGGCACCGTATTCGAGGGTCTGAGCGGCGTCCAAGACGGCCTTGTTGGCGTAGTGCAGGCCGGTGTGGCGAGCGCCGAAGCCGAGGCGACCCTGGGAGGAGCTGCTAACACCTTCGTTCCAGAAGCGGTTCGAAGCGGAGCGCTCGATGGTCAGGAGCTTGGAGGAAGAGGTGTTCTCTTCGAGACCCCACTGAACCTTCTGGTAACCAAGAACGAAGGTGCCGTAAGGGCTGTCAGCGGTGAAGATCGCCTTATCGAGGGTGTTGTCCGCGAAGTTGTTGACGAGTTCAGCGGAGATGCCTTCGCCCATGTCAGCCTTGAAGCCGAGGTAGAGACGACGCATGAAGCCGTTGTTGAGGTCGAGGGCCTTGGTTTCGACACCAGCATTGCTGGTGGTCGTACCGCCGATGGACTCATACTGAGTCTGAACGCGACCCGCGAAGGTCAGGCGCTTGATAGCGTCTTCCTTGACGAAGATCTTGTTGAGGCCGGAGGCCGTACGAGCCTTAGCGGCTTCGTCCAGGGTCTTCGCGCGCTCTTCAGCGGTGATCAGGCCCTTCTTCACGAGAAGATCGAGCGTGGCTTTATCTTGGGCGAAAGCCGAGACCGACGTAATGGCGGCAGCGGCGATCAGCATGGACTTGAGGGTGCTATTCATAGGTTGTGGTGCGGTTATGCGAGCGGACTATCTCATCCTATTGTTACAGGATGAAGGCGAACGGGTGAAGAACCTGCCGTAAAGCAGGCAGGCTTAAACGGGCAAAAGCTTAGAAAAGCTCACTTAACCCCGCAAAAACCTCAGGAAATAAGGGGTTCCACGGTAATTCCGCCCGAATCCGCTCGGTCAAAACAATGCGATTCGGCTGGGTTCGCCCTCCTTTAGCCACCCTGGGACCCGCCGGGGCGGTCGAATCGAACACGGGGGAAGCCTGGCCGAGACGCGTCGCGATCCATTTCGCGAGCGCTTCTTTTGTCACGGGCTTCCCATCACCCACATTATAAACACGTGCACCAGCGGGTCCACCGATGATCGCGGCGAGAATCGATGAAGCCGCATCATCGCGATGCAGATAGTTGATGAAGTGATCCACGCGACCGCCGATGACATTATCACCGCGGCGCAATTGATCGACGAGGTGATGACGCCCGGGACCATAGAGTCCGCCGAAGCGCAATACGCGCGCCTTCGCGAAACCCGAAGTCAGCACGGCCTGCTCTCCACCGAGGATCGCATCCGCCGTCGGCGCACCACCGACGGGAGAGGACTCGTCGACCTTTCCTCCATCATCCTGTCGATACACGCCCGTGGAGCTGGTGAAAATAAAGCAGTGCGCACCGACGTCGCGAGCCCACGCGAGCGCGCGCTTCACGCCAACGTCGTAAGCTAGGGCATAAGCCTCAGGTCCGCCGCCACCGGTGCTGGCCGCATACACGACTGCATCGAACTGCTTCGGCAATGCCGACCAATCGCCAGCCTGGATATCGAACGCCTCGGCGGCGATACCTTCGGCGTGTAACTTATCGCGCGAGGCTTCCGAACGGACGATGCCGAGCACATCATGTCCAACCGCGCGGGCCTGGCGGGCAAACTCAGTGCCGACATAGCCGCAACCGAGCACCGCAATCTTCAGCGACGTACTCACTTGGGCAGGAAGGTGGCGACCCACTCGGCGGGAGTGGAACCAGACTGCGCGGAAAGCAAGCGGAGGAGTTCAGCGGCGTCGGCGTCGGCTTGGGCGCGCGGGCCCGGTGCTTCGACACACTCACGCAGGCGGGCAGCCAAGGGCGCGGGCTCACAAGCACCCTGCAAGTATTCAGGCCAAGCCTGTCGCTTAAGGAGGATGTTCGCGATACCGAGATTATCGACGCGGCCAGCAATCAAGCGACGGCCGACAATCCAGGTGAGCGGGTTGGCGCGATACACGACCGCGCCAGGAATGCCCGCGAGGGCGACGGTCAGGGACATGGTGCCAGAACTGACGAGCGCGGCGCAACCGGCGGCCGGTCCTTCGGAGACGGGGCGAAGGTCGATGCCCTTCGCCTGGTCGCCGTATTCAGCCAGCAGGCGATAAAGCTCCGCATGCACTTCGCCACCGGTGTGGAGGACCAGCGCGCGTCGCTTAGGGTGATCTTTACGGAAAAGCGCGAAGGCCTCGACCAGGGCGGGAAAGATTTTGCGGACAGGCTTCGGGCGGCTGCCCGGCAGGAGCAGCACGGGGCCCTCGGGGTCATACGTCAATCCAGGCTGATGGTCGGACTCGGCGAAGGGATGGCCGACGAATCGCGCGTCCAGTTTGGTGTCGGCATAGCAGGCCGGCTCGAACGGGAAGATCGTGCCGACGCCGTCCAAGTCGCGGGCCATGGTGAAGCGGCGCTTGGGCTTCCAGGCCCACAGTTGGGGGCTGACGTATTGAATGACGGCGGTCTCACCGAAACCCGCGCGCGATAGGCCCGCTTTGCGGAGCTCGTTCGCGAGACGGAGATTAAGGCCGGGGTAATCGACGAGGACGACGACCTTGGGCTTCCACTGCGTGGTCCAGGTAACCATGCGCGCAAAGAGCTTTCGGTAGAATGGATACGCGGAAAGGATCTCCACGATGCCCACGGCGGAGAACGTGGTCATATCCATCAGCAGCTGGGCGCCGGCAGTGCGTAACTCCGGCCCACCAAAGGCGGCGATACGTAGACCCGGGCGGGCCTTGAGCAGTTCCGCGACGACTTTGGCGGCGTGCTGGTCGCCCGAGTGCTCCCCGGCCACCACGAGCACGTCGACCTCGCCCGCACGGGGCCGGTCGAAGTGCGCCGGGATGGTCGGGAACGCGCTCATTTGCGCGCCATGCCCGCGCGGATCTGTTCGGTGATTTTGATGGCGACTTCCAATGCGGTGCGCCCGAGCTCGCCGCTGACTTTCGGGCTCTTGCGGTCGCGGACGCACGCGGTGAATGAAGCGAGTTCGATGGCGAGGGGCTCACCCTTCTCGATCGGGATCTCTTCCTTAGCGAAGCCACCCTCGGCGGTCGGATCGACGCGCACGGTGTGGCCCTTCTGGCCCATGAAATCGATGGAGAGGTAACCACCGGTCTGGAAGACGCGGATTTCGCGGTTCTTCTTTAAGGAGACGCGGCTGGAGCTCAGATTGGCGACGCAGCCGTTCTTAAAGGCGATGCGGGCATTGGCGATGTCCTCGGTCTTGGTGACGACCGACACCCCAACGGCGTCAATCCGCTCGACCGGCGAGTTGGCCAGCTGCAGGACGATGCCGATGTCGTGGATCATCAGATCCAGCACGACGCCGACCTCGGTGCCACGCGGGGTGAACGGCGCGAGGCGCTCGGCGGTGATGTAGCGGGCATCAGTGACGGCCTTCTCGAGGTACGACATCACCGGGTTGTAATGTTCGATATGACCGACCTGAACGATGCGGTCAGCTTTGGCGGCGGCCTCCAGGATCTGGGAAGCCTCCTCGAGGGTGACGCAGATGGGCTTCTCGATCAGCAGGTGCACGCCCTTGGCGAGCAACGGGAGCGCGACGGCGGCGTGGTGGTTGGTCGGGACCACGACACTGACGGCGTCGCATCCGGCGGCCATCTCGTCGAGCGTAGCGAACCGATGACAGTTATGCTTGGCGCAGATTTCGGCCGCACGGGCGTCATTAGGTTCGAAGATACCGGCGAGTTCGGCGCCAGGCAGGGTCGAGTAGATGCGGGCGTGGTGCTGGCCGAGCGAACCCGTGCCGGCCACCCCGCAGCGGATGCGCGTAGCGGTCATGACCCCCAGACTCCCTCGGGCGACGGCTTCCTTCAATCCGAAAACCCGGCTCGCCGCAGAGGGCTAGCCTAGCGACGCCAAGACACACGTGCCACCGTCAACCTCTAAAAGACTCGGCGGCGCGGACTCCCTTGTTGCCGTGGCCCTCTCATTGTCGGTAGAAAATGCTCATGACGCACGAAGCGGAGCTGGCGACCTTGGAGCGCCTCCTCGACGACCCCTCCCCGGTCGTCCGCCTCGCCGTGCTTAGTAAGATCAAGGCCGCCGGACTACCGGGCGTGCTCTGGCTCGAAACGCTGACGAAAGACGAAGCCCTCGCCGCCCACGCCCGCCTGTTACTCGCCGACCTGCGCACTCCGGAAGCAGCAGCACACGCCTTCCTCACCCATATCCGCGACCCGCACTGCGACTTGGAAGAAGCCTGCCTCCTACTTGAACGTGCCACCGACCCGTCGTTGGCCGATGACGCCTACTCCACCGAGCTCGACCGCTTGGCCGAACGTACGCGCGAACTCATCGCCGAACCGCTCGACGTCCGTGCGAAGTGCCGACTGCTCTGTCGCGTGATCTTCGGCGAAGAAGGCTATCGTGGCGCTCAGGAAAGTTTTGCCGTGCCGTCCTCTTCCCTGCTCTCGCAGGTCATCCATAGTCGCCGCGGTATCCCGATCTCGCTTTGCTTGATCTTCCTGCTCGTCGCTCGCCGCCTCGGCCTGCCCGTCGAGCCCGTCGGACTGCCCGGCCGCTTCATGGTCGGCATTTTCCGTGGGCGCGAACCGCTCTACCTCGACTGCTACGAAGGCGGCGCCTTCCGCACCCGCGCCGAAGTACAGTTGCTGCTGCTTGATAACCAGCTGCCAGCGGACGAAGCGTTCCTCTTGCCCGTGACCACGCATCAGACGCTCGCACGTTGCTGCCGTAACCTCGTGTCGCAGTTCGAAGCCCAAGGCGACGACCGCAGCAGCCGCCTGTTCCTCACCTTCGTCCACGCCCTGGAAAAGACCAATGAGCGCGCCTGAAACCCTCACGCTCGCGTCCCTGCGGACGACCGAGTTCGCACCCGGCCAGCTCGGCGTGCTCGGTGACCCGATTGCGCACTCGCTCAGCCCGGCGATGCACAATGCCGCCATCGCGACGCTGCTTCCGACGAACCCACGCCTTGCCGGCGTGCGCTACCATCGCCTGCACATCACCGCGGAAGAACTTCCCGAAGCGCTGGCCTTGTTGCACGCCAAAGGTTTCGCCGGCGTGAACCTCACAGTCCCGCACAAGATCCAGGCGCTCTCGCTCGCTGAATCGCTCTCGCCCGAAGCCCGGCGGGCCGAGTCCGTCAACACGCTCATCCGCACCGCGACCGGCTGGACCGGAGATACCACCGACGGCCAAGGCTTCCTTGAAGCGCTGCGTGAACGTACTGGGAAAACGACCAAGGGCCGCCCGGTGATTCTCCTCGGCTCCGGTGGTGCCGCCCGCGCCGTCGCTGCAGCCTGCCTCGCCGACGGCTGCTCCGCGCTGTATCTGCACAACCGCGATGTCGCTAAGGCCGCCGCCCTCGCGTCCGCGCTCGCCGATCCTCGCGTCCAGACCGCCGGCCTGACCGAGATCAAGGCTACCCCTGATGCCGTCATCGTTAACTGCACGACGCTCGGCCTGAAGCCGACTGACGCCTCCCCCTTCCCTTCCGAGCTGCTCGCCGACGGACAATTCGTCTTCGACACCACGTACGGCAGCGAAGCCTCACGGCTGCTTAAGGATGCCAGCGAATATTGCGTCGCCCACTGCGATGGCCGTTCGATGCTGCGTTGGCAAGGAGCGCTCGCCTTCCGGCTCTGGAATGGCATGCTTCCTCCTGAAGCCCCGATGCGCGCCGCGCTCGGCGAAACCGCTCCCTGAACCCATGACGCTCGTCGACCTACAGAACTTCGCCAAGCTCAACCCGGGGCTGGCCGCCCTGACCGCCGGCGCGTTCGGTGCCTGCGTCGGTAGCTTCCTCAACGTCTGCATCCATCGTCTGCCCAAGGGAGAATCCATCGTCACCCCCGGCTCACACTGCGCCTGCGGCCAGCCGATTCCCTTCTGGTATAACATCCCTCTCTTCGGCTGGCTCTTCCTGCGTGGCCGCGCCCATTGCTGCGACGCGCGCATCTCCGTCCGCTACCCACTCGTCGAACTCACCACCGCCCTGCTCTTCCTCGCAGCCTGGACGTTCCTCCCTCCGGCTAAAGCCGCGGTGGCCTGCATTTACCTTCCGCTGCTTGTGCTCCTCGCCGGCTGCGACCTGGACGACATGATGGTCCCCGACGCCCCGAACTTCGCACTGGTCGGCACGGGCATCATCCTCGCGATGCTGATCCCATCGATTCATGGCGAGACCCTGCATTCGATCGAAGCCGTGAATCGCTTCCGGGCGTTGATCGATGCCTTGCTCGGCGTCGCCGTCGGTACGGCGTTGGTCTGGTGGATCCGAACCATCGGCAGCGTCATGGCCGGCCGCGAAGCCATGGGGGAAGCCGATATCATCCTTTGCGCCGGGGTCGGCGCTTACTGCGGCTGGCAGGGTGCCGTTTTTTGTCTTTTCGGGGGGTCTGTCATCGGGGTCATCACGGCCCTCCCCGGCCTGATTCAGGCCAAAATAAAGGGGGAAGAGTATGCTGGAGTGGTGCCTTTCGTGCCCAGCATGGCCATCGCCGGGGCAGTCTGGTTCTTCCGAGGCCCCGAACTGGTCACCCTCTGGCGTGACTGGACGGCTTCGTGAATCATTCTGACTTGTCAGCCCCCTCCCCCCGTCCAATCATCGAACTCACCCCACTATGAAGCAGCTCGCTCTTGCTACCTTAATCGCTTCCGCCGCCCTCGTCGGTTGCACCACTTACGACACCCCTAACCATGGTCGCAATGTCTCGCTGGAGCCCGCCCACAACTTCCTTGGCCTCGTCAAGGTCGAGTCCGGCTCCTTTTCTCCGTCCGAAAAGGCAACCATCGGTGCCAACATGCGCGAGTTCAGCGCACGTCGCATCACCTCGGGAGACCGCATCACCCTGCTCTGGGGCGCCGTCACCCTGACCGACTACTAAACCGACAAGTAGCCCTTGCAGAAGCCCCGGATTCGGGGCTTCTTCATTTACAGGCCATGAACGACCCCGGAAGCAACGTCGCCCGCCATCTTCGGATCGCGGCTACCGACCGCCCGGGCGGTCTGGCGACAAAGTCACCAGTCGGCGTCAACCCGACGGGCGAAGTCCGCCACGAGGTCCGCACCTTCCGCCAACTCGACCAGGAGAGCGACTCGGCCGCCGGCTATTTTGCGGCCGCTGGTATCGCTGAGGGGGCACGAGTGCTCTTGGCCGTCCGGCCCGGCCACGACTTGATTGTCGGAATGTTCGGCCTGCTCAAACTGGGCGCCGTCCCGGTGGCCATCGACCCCGGCATGGGCTGGTCCGCCTTCCTCGACTGCGTCCGCCGCTCTCGCCCGACCGCCCTCGTCGGCATCCGCACGGCGTCCCTCCTGAGCCGACTGCCCTTCACGGCCTTCCGTTCACTTCGCCATCGCGTGACGGTCGGTGGCGGCGCTTGGCACGAGGCGCTTGCAACAACCGGCCAGCCGGCACGTCCGATTGCCCACGCCCACACCGACACGCTCGCCGCCATCCTCTTCACCTCTGGCTCAACCGGCGCACCGAAGGGCGTCTGCTACACGCACGGCATGTTCGACACGCAGATCGAACTGGTCCGCACGACTTACGCGATCCGCCCGGGCGAGACCGACATGGCGATGCTGCCGCTCTTCGCGCTCTTCAACCCCGCCCTCGGCACGACGACCGTCACGCCACTGCTCGACCCCTCCAAGCCGCTCGCGGCCGACCCCGCTCCGCTGGTGGCCGCCCTCATTGCCGAGAAAGTCACCTGCTCCTTCGGATCCCCGGCCATCTGGAGCAAGGTCGCGGATCACTGCGAAGCCCACGGAAGCAAACTGCCCGACCTCCGCCGCCTCCTGATCGCTGGTGCTCCTGTCTCCGGCGAGCTGCTCGCCAAGCTGCGCGTCGTCGCGCCAAACTGCGTGACCCACACCCCCTACGGCGCAACGGAATGCCTGCCGGTTACTACCATCACCGCCGATGAATTGCTCGGCGAGGCACGTCAGTTAGCCCTCCGCGGCCAAGGCACGTGCGTCGGCCGACCGGTCAGCGGGGTCGAGATCCGCGTGATCCGCGAGACGGACGGCCCGATTGTAACCTTGGCCGAAGCCCAGGCCTGCGCGCCAGGCGAAATCGGCGAAATCATCGCAACTGGCCCGAGCGTGACGCGCGAGTATGACGGCCTTCCTGAAGCGACGCGCCTCGCGAAGATTGCCGACGGCGCCCGCGTCTGGCACCGCATGGGCGACCTCGGCACGCTCGACGCCGAGGGACGGCTATTCTTCTTCGGACGGCGAGTGGAGAAAGTCCGAACCGTCGAAGGCGAACTGCCGACGGAATCGCTCGAGCCCGCCTTCCGCCAACATCCGCAGGTTTTCCGCTGCGCGCTCATCGGCTTGGGCGAAGCTCAACATCAGACCCCTGCCCTGGTAGTCGAACCTCGGGCTGGTCATTTCCCTGAGTCCGAAGCAGCCCGCGACCTCTTCATCGCTGAACTACGCGAGCTCGCCCGCATCAATCCCCAGGCCGATCGAGTGCAGCACATCGTCTTCCAGCGTGCCCTGCCCGTCGACGTTCGCCACAACGCCAAGATTCACCGTCTGCAACTCGCCAAAGAATGGACCAGCCGACTCGCCCGATGAATTCTCCTCTCGTCCTCGTCACTGGCGGCGCCGGCTTCCTCGGCCAGGCTGTCGTCCGCCGCTGCCTCGCCCGCGGCTACCGCGTCCGCGTGCTCGGCCGCACCCCGATGACCGGCGAACTCGCCGATAAGGTGGACTTCCTCCGTGGCGATATCGCCGACCGCACGACGGTCGATGCGGCGGTGAAAGACTGCGACTACGTCTTCCACGTCGCGGCCAAAGCCGGCGTCTGGGGCCCTTGGGAAGAATACGTTCGTATCAACATCGCCGGCACCTCGAACATCGTCGGTGCGTGCCTAGCCCAAGGCGTCCGCGCGCTCGTGCACACCAGCACACCAAGCGTCGTCTTCAACGGCGAGTCGTTCCGCGGCGCCGACGAGTCCCTGCCCTATGGCGACAACTGGCTCTGCGCCTACGCCGAGACCAAGGCCATCGCCGAAGAAGTCGCGCTCAAGGCTGCCTCGGAGCAGCTGAAGGTCTGCGCGCTCCGTCCGCACTTGATCTGGGGCCCGGGCGATAATCACCTCTTCCCGCGCGTCCTCGCCCGCGCCCGCGCCGGCAAACTCCGCATCGTCGGCAACGGCGAGAACCAGGTCGACGTCACGCACGTCGACACCGCAGCCGATGCGCACCTCGGTGCGCTCGATGCGCTCCTCGCCGGTCGCGCTAACGGAAAAGCCTACTTCCTCTCGCAAGGCGAGCCCGTGAAGCTCTGGGTCTTCATCAACCGCCTGCTCGTCGGCGCCGGCGAAAAGCCCATCACGAAGCGGATCAGCCAACGCGCGGCCTACTGGCTCGGCGCCCTGCTCGAAGGCGCTTGGACGCTCTTCCGCCTCAAAGGCGAACCGCCCATGACCCGCTTCGTCGCCGTCGAACTCGCCAAGGATCATTGGTTCGACGTCTCCGCCGCCCGCCGCGACCTTGGCCTGAAGCCAGCCGTCGAGACGTGGGCCGAGCTCGACCGCCTCGCGGCGACGCTGCGGTCGAAGTAACGCGTTCGCTTGCCCCGGTCCGTATTAACCCCATCCCTTTTTCCATGCCCGCCGACGGACTCCAGCCTGATAAGACTTTCCACGTGACCATCCGGACCTGGTTCGACCAGACCGACGGACTCGGGATCCTCCACCACTCGCACTATGTGCTCATGATGGAACGTGCACAGAAGGTCATGTTCATCGCCTTGATGGGCAAAGACACCATCGACCCCGCCGTAGCGCCCGATGTCTACGTGGTAGTCCGAGACATCGACTTGCACTACCTCGTCGCCATCCGCCCGGAGTGCGACGTGAAACTAGTTCTCAGCGTCCGCAAAGTCCGCGCCGCTGGTCTGACGGTGGACGTCGAGTTCTGGAGCCCGGATCACGCCACCCTTTACGCCAAGGCCTCCCGCACGATTTGTCGCATGGATGGCATCTCGCACCAGCCCTCCGCCTGGAGCGACGAGTTTCGTGCGAAGCATGAAGCCCTTATCAGGGCTTAAGAGGAGAGTGCTGAGTCGATGGCAGATGACGGATCGCTGAATCGAGGGCGGATGACTGAGTCGATGACAGATGGCAGAGGGAAGGGGCTGCGCCGATGAATGAACCCAGGCAGAAATTAACTTAGTCCGTCTGTCTTTATCGATTCAGCCCTCTGTCATCTGTCATCGACTCAGTCATCTACCCTGCGCGTAGCGCGGCACAAATCCCACACGTCTTGCCGTCGCAGCCGCGGGCCGTGCAGTGTTCGCGGCCGTAGAAGATGATGCGGAGGTGAAGCTTGTTCCAGCTGTCCTCGGGGAACAGGCGCTTGAGATCTTTCTCGACCTGTTCGACGGACTTTCCCGGGCTGAGCTTCCAGCGCTTCGCGAGTCGGTGGATATGGGTGTCCACCGGGAAGGCCGGTACGCCGAAGGCTTGGGCCATCACGACCGAGGCGGTCTTGTGGCCGACGCCGGGCAGTTCCTCGAGTTCCTCGAAGGTCCGCGGCACCTGCCCCGCATGCTTGGCCATGAGCATCTTGCCTAACCCGACAAGGGCCTTGGATTTCTGCGGGGCGAGTCCCAGCTGGCGAATGAGCGTCAACACCCGCGCCTCGGTCATGGCCGCCATCTTGGCCGGCGTCCCCGCCTCGGCGAAGAGCGCCGGGGTGATTTCGTTGACCTTCTTGTCCGTGCATTGGGCCGAAAGCACCACCGCGACCAGGAGCGTATAGGCATCCGTGTGGTCCAGCGGAATCGGCGTCGCCGGGTAGAGCTTCGCGAGCTCCCTCCCCACGTAATCGGCACGTTCCTGCTTGGTCATAAATCGACCTTGGGCATAGGCCAGACCTTGGCAACGCGCCACCGCCCTAAGACTTATTCACAAGCGCCCGAATGGGTTGCCAAACCTTATGCCGAAACCGTGATTCTCTAATACCCCCGCCCTCGCTTGGTGGGCGATTGCGAGACCCGTTTCCTCCTTCAAAACCTTTCATACATCCATGGCCCAGCTGCCCTACGACCCGTCTAAAATCACCCGCGAGCTCGCCCGGCATTATGTCGCAGCGACCGAAGCCGACATCCAGGCAATGTTCGCGGCCATCGGCGCCAAAGATTTTCCGGAGATGTATGCCCACATCGACGCCGCGGTGAAGTTCCCCGGCGTCCAGGACCTCCCCGACGAGCTGGAATACCAAGCCCTCGCGGATCGCATGGAGTCCCTCTCGAAAAAGAACTCGGTCAAGACCGCCTTCCTCGGCGATGGCCTCCAGGTCTACCGGACCAACGAGATCGTCAGCCACGTCTGCTCCATCCGTAACCTGACGACCTCCTACACACCCTACCAGCCGGAGCGCTCTCAGGGCACGCTGATCACCCACTGGATTTACCAGTCCACGATCGCTCAGCTGACCGGCTTCGAAGCCGTCAACTCCTCGCTCTACGAACGCGCCAGCGCGCTCTTCGAAGCCGCCGTCTGCACCGTCCGCATGGGCGACGCCGAAGCGAATACGGTGCTCGTCGCCGCCAACCTTCTGCCCGGCGACCTCGAAGTCCTCCGCACACACGTCGCGGACACCTCGGTGAAACTGGAATTCCTGGCTCCCGATGAAGACACCGGCCGCCTGACCGCCGCGGGCATCGCCGCCGCCTCCGCGCGCCTCGGCAAGCAGCTCGCCGCCGTCATCTTCCCGCAGGTCAACGCCCTCGGCCTGCTCGAGGACGTCGACGCGCTCACCGACGCCTGCGCCGACGCCGGCGTGAAGTCCGTCGCGGTCATTGATCCAATGCTCCTCGCCACCGGCGGCCTCAAGGCCCCGGCCCAGTACGGACGTGCCGGCGCCGACATGCTCGTCGGCGAAGGCCAGCACCTCGCCATCGGCGCCAACTTCGGCGGCCCTGGCCTCGGCCTCTTCGCCGTCCGCCATAACGCCGACAAGAAGAACGAAGTCCGCGAGACCCCCGGTCGCTTCGTCGGCAAGGCCAAGGACAACGCCGGTCGAGATTGCATCGTGATGGTCATGGCCACCCGCGAGCAGCACATTCGCAAAGACAAGGCCACGTCCAACATCTGCTCCAATCAGGCGTTCATCGCCACCATCGCCGGTGCGTCCATCCTCGCCCGCGGCGAAGCCGGCATGGCCGCCAGCTGCGTCGCTGGCCGTGATCAAGCCCACCGCGCCGCCGCTAAGCTGCACAACATCCCGGGCCTGAAGGTCTGCTATGCGAAGCAAGCTTTCTGGAACGAATTCAGCCTGATGCTGCCCGAGCCCGCCGCCGCCGTCATCGCCAAGGGACGCGCCGCCGGCCTCCACGTGGGCGTCGACATCACGGGTCGCACGCCCTGCCATTGCTCGCTACTCAAGGTCTCCTTCAGCGACCTGCAGACCTCTGCCGATACGGATAAGCTCATCGCCTTCTTCGAAGGCCTCTACGGCCAGTCCGCCGGCACGAAGCCGCTCGCCGAAATCCCGGCAGCCCTACTACGCCAAGGCGCCGTCGGGCTACCCTCCTTCTCGCTCTCCGAACTGAAGGCTTACTACTCGAAGCTCGGCGAACTCAACGTGTCGCCCGACACCGGCTGCTTCCCGCTCGGCTCGTGCACGATGAAGTACAACCCGCACATCAACGACTGGGCCGCTGGACTTCCGGGCTTCACCGGCCTCCATCCGCAGGCCCCGATCGAAGACGCGCAGGGCGCACTCGAACTCCTCTGGCAGACGCAGGAATGGTTCCGCAAGATCACCGGCCTCGCCGGCCTGACCACCCAACCTGTCGCCGGCGCCCAAGGCGAACTCGTCGGCCTTAAGCTATTCCAAGCTTACCACCGCCACCACGGCCAGCACCGTGACATCATCCTGATCCCGGCCTCGGCCCACGGCACGAACTTTGCCACGGCCACCACCGCCGGCTACGCGACCAAGCGTAACCCCGACGGCTCGCCCTCGGGCATCATGCTACTGAAGTCCGCTCCTGACGGACGCGTCGACCAGGTCGACTTCGCCGCGAAGATTGCCGAATTCGGACCGCGCATCGCGGGCATGATGGTCACCAACCCGAACACCTCCGGCGTCTTTGAGACCGACTTCCAGAAGATGGCCTCAGAGATCCATCGCATCGGCGGCCTCGTCTACATGGACGGCGCCAACATGAATGCCATCGCGGGCTGGGTGAACCTCGGCGCCCTCGGCGTCGACGCGGTCCATAATAACCTGCACAAGACCTGGACCGTCCCGCACGGCGGCGGCGGCCCTGGCGACGGCATCGTGGCCGTCTCCGAGCGCCTAGTCGACTTCCTCCCCGGCTTCCAAATCGCCAAGCAGGGTGACGTCTACGTCCCGGTCAAACCGAAGCACAGCATCGGCTCCTTCCATCGTCATTGGGGCAACTTCGCCCACAAGGTGCGCGTCTACACCTACCTACAGCGCCTCGGAAAGGAAGGCGTGCGCCGCATGTCCGCGATGTCCGTCCTCTCCAGCCGCTACCTGTTCTCGAAGCTCGGTAAGTCCTTCCCTTCACTTCCCGCGGCGGCCGATGGCGTGCCGCGTATGCATGAGTTCATCCTCACGCTCACGGAAGAAGACTTCAAACGCATCGAGGCCTCCGGCATCCCGCGGGCGAGCATCATCGGCCGCGTCGGTAAACTCTTCCTCGATTTCGGCTTCCACGCCCCAACCGTCGCTTTCCCTGAGGTCTTCGGCCTGATGATCGAACCGACCGAGTCCTACACAAAGGACGAACTCGATCGCTTCGCCGAAGTGGTGCTAGCCATCGGTGACCTCATCCGCACGAACCCGGAAGTCCTCAAATCCACCCCGCGCTTCACGCCGGTGGACCGCGTCGACGAAGTCGCCGCGAACCGAAACCTCGTTCTCAGCGAACACCTCACGGCCCTCCCGCTGATCAACGAGAACCGCCTCTCGCCCGTCCTGCTCAACGCGATGCCCGTCGCAGAGATTAAGCAGCGCGTGCTGGCGACAGTCTGATTAGGCCTTCGGCAGACGGACGACAAAGACGGTGCCTTTGCCAACCTCGCTGGTCACGGCGATGGTGCCCCCATGGGCTTCGACGGTCTGCTTGACGATCGCGAGCCCAAGGCCGGCGCCACCGGTATGCCGGGAGCGCGAGGCGTCGACCCTGCGGAACCGCTCAAAGATACCTCCGAGACTCTCCGGCGCGATGCCGCGGCCGTTATCGGCCACCCGCAACTCGGAGCACCCGTCAACGACGCCCGTAGTCACGGTGACGGTCACGCCAGCTTCATTATGCAGGATGGCGTTGATGGAGAGGTTCAGGATCACCCGGCCGAGGCGTCCCGCATCGCCGACCACGGGAGCACCCTCGAGTTGCGATACAAGCTTAGCGCCATGCTCGCGGGCGACTCGTCCGAGCAAGGCGACGGATTCGTCGGCGAGGTCTGCCAAGTCGCAAGGGTCCTTGGCGGTCGGCCTCCCGGCGTCGCCGTGGGCGAGTTCAAGTAAGGCGTCGGAAATGGATTTCATCCGTAGGGCCGACTGCTTGATGGTCTCGAGTGTGGCACGATATTCCTCGGGGGTACGTTCCTGTCGTAAGGCGCTCTGGCTATCCGAAAGGATTACCGTGAGCGGCGTGCGCAGCTCGTGGGAGGCGTCGGCGGTAAACTGCGCCATATGCTCACGGGCGGCGTTCATCTTACCAAAGGTGTCGTTGAGCACCACAGCCAGGCGGCCGAGCTCGCTCTCGGTATCTTCGACGTCGATCTTCCGGCCAAAATCCCCCGCGGCGATGCCTTCCGCGTCCGCCGCAATGCGGTCGATGGGCTTAAGTGAACGACCAGCCAGCACCCAGCCAATGCCGCAGCCAACAAACACAACGGCGAAACCGGCGAGCGTCAGACTGCGGGCGAGATCAGCAAGGGCGGCGTCGAGCTGCAAGGTCGGACTACCAAACATGACGAGATTACGGCCAGGCGGACGGTGGAGTAGGACCCGGTGACCGGGCAGAGTGACCATGAGGTCCTGCGGTCGGGCCCGGGTGTCATCCGCGTTCGTAGCCAGTTCGGCCAAAGCCTGGGCCACCAGTTCCGTCTCGGTTGGCGCATTGGCAGAGCGGTAAAGCGATTTGCCCTCGAGGTCGACAGCTTGGACCCAAACGCCAGTGCCGACGATCTCCGCCAGGGCCTGCTTGGCCTTGGTCGCCCGCTGTTCTGGATTGTCGGCTCTGCTCACCGCCTTGCCGCCAGCACGCGGCGCCGGTGCCGGACTACGCGGACCAGCGACGCCAGGAACGACCTCGTTCATGGCGCCCATCCCGCGGGTCATCTCCCGGCGCAGGCGCAGGTCGACTTCCTGGAGCCATGCCTGATTCTCGTGGCGGTAGAAAGCGATGAGGAGGACCGACGCCGTGGCGGCAAGCAGGCCAAAGTTCCAAGCCAGAATCCGCCAGCGGATGGAGTGAAAAATCATGGCTGGCCAGGTGCCTTCGCGGCCGCCTCGATGACGTAGCCCAAGCCTCGGCGAGTCTTGATGAGATCCGCCCCCAGCTTGCGGCGCAGGTTGCAGACGTGCACTTCCAGGAGATTTGAAAGCGTGTCTTCGTTCTCGTCGAAGAGATGTTCGTAGAGCTCAGCACGGGGCACGACGGCGCCGCGACGATGCGCCAGGTATTCCAATAGCCCGTATTCCCGGCCAGTGATGGGCTCATCCTTGCCGTCCTTGGTCACGCGACGAGCGGTCGTGTCGACGACGACTCCACCGAGAGAGATAATGGCCGCCGCCGAGCTATGGTTACGTCGTACCAGCGCACGGAGGCGGGCGAGGAGCTCCTGCTGCACGAAAGGCTTCGCGACGTAATCGTCGGCGCCGAGGTCGAGCCCCGCCACGCGATCATCGACCGAGTTGCGCGCGGTCAGCATCATGACGGGCGTCCGCTTGGTGTGGCGCAGGCGGCGGAGCATCTCGCGGCCATCCATGATAGGCATGAGGTAGTCGAGCACGATGGCGTCATAATCACATTCCATCGCTTTACGGAGTCCTTCCTCACCATTGGCAGCGGCGTCGGCGGCATAACCTTCCTCGCGGAGCAGCTTCAGTAAGCCGTTACGCAAGGGGGCTTCGTCTTCTACAATTAGGACACGCATCAGGAACTGGTCTTATATTCTACCTTAACCGCCCTTAATCCAAGATTAAGAAGTGCCCGAACCTACTCAGCCTTAATGAATCGGCCCCGGGAAATCGCCGCGTAGGCTCCGCAGATAATCGCCGTCGCGCCGCAGATCCAGAAAACCTGCCCCGAGCTGATCTGAAAGGCCTCGCGGGAGACCCATTGGACGCCGGCGGCGAAAAGGATTCCGATGAAACTCAGGCTGCTCACCGCACCCTGCACCGAGCCTTTGTCCTCAGGCGCTGGACGATGTTGGATGACGGAGACGATCGGGACAATGAACAAGCCGGCGGAGAAGCCCAAGGTGGCCATGCAGATGCCGAACGTGCCGGCCGTGACGCCCTCTGTGCCCATCGGCACAGTGCTCAGGGCCAGGCCGAGCGCGCCGAGCGGCACGAGTCGATATTCAATGCGGCCGCGGGAGGCATAACCAGCGATGACGCTACCGAACCCGATGCCGAGCGCCAGCCAGACGTTCATCAGGCTGTTATCAGTGTCGCTGAGATTCAAGACGCCCCGCCCGAAGACCACCACGTTCATCATCACCAAGGCCGAGATGAAATAGAAGCCCGTGTTACCCCAGCACGCGCGCCAGAGATCGCGGTCCTGTTTGATGATCATGAGCTGGCGCCAGAGGTTGGTGACGGGATTGATGCGGACCGGGCAGGTCGGGTTGGCGGCAGGGACTGGCGTGATCTGTCGGCTGAGCAACCAGCCGACGAAAGCGATTACCATCAAGATCGGACCGGCAATCCACTCGAGCCCCTTGACCTCGTACCCCTTCAAGGCGTCGGAGAAGAGCCCGGCGGCCACCGTGCCAAGGATGACACCGAGGAAGGTCAGCAGGGCGAGGATACCGTTACCCCAAGACAGTTTCTCGTGGGGCAGGATTTCGGGCAAGATGCCGTATTTGGAGGGTGCGAAGATGGCGCTGTGGCAACCCATCAGGAAGACGGCCGCAAGATTAAGCACTACGTTTCCAGTCGCCAGGGCGAGCCCAGCGAAAGCCATGATGCCCATTTCCGCGACCTTCACATTGACCATCACGCGTTGCTTGCTGTTACGGTCCGCCAGCCAGCCACCCAGCATCGCGAAGAGGATGAACGGCGCCGAGAAGACGGCCGTCACCAAGGAGACCATCCGATCCTGCGAGCCTCCCCCCGCGGAGGCGGCGGCGCTGGTCATGAGGACTAGGATGATCAGCTGCTTGAGCGCATTGTCGCTGAAGGCGTTCTGAAATTGCGTCCCCATCAAACACCAGAAGCCACGTTGCCAGCCGGTTGCCGAGGAAACAGGGGGTAGGGCCATCCCCCATCACACGACCAGCGGAGTCTCTTTACAAACCTATTGAAGGAACGGCGGACTTAATCGCGCAAGGCAGCGAACAGCTCCACGGCGGATTCGGCCTTATTAAGGATATATACGTGATAACCGGGCGCACCGTGGGCGACTAGGCCTCTCGCTTGGCGGACCGCCCAGGACACGCCCACCTTGCGCTGGGCCTCTTCGTCCGGCCCGCAGGCCTCGAGCTCGCGCACCAAGGCGTCCGGAATCCGGGCCTTGCAGAAGCCGCAGAAGTTCCGGGCCTGCTTGAGCGAGAGCACCGGCATGATGCCCGGCAAGATCGGCACGGACACGCCCGCCGCACGGGCTCGGGTGACGAAACGGAAGTAATCCTCGTTATCCAGAAAGAGCTGCGTGGTCACGAAATCCGCGCCCGCGGCGACCTTGCCCGCGAGGAAACGGATATCCGACAGGTCATCGAGGGCGTCCGGATGGCGTTCCGGAAAACCAGCAACGCCGATAGCGAAACGACCGGGCTGCTCCGCGGCGATCTGGCGGACGAGTCCCTGCGCATGCGCGAAGCCTTCGGGATGCGCGACGAAATCCTGCTGTCCCTTGGGCGGATCGCCTCGCAAGGCGAGGATGCCCGAGAAGCCGGCGCGGTCGTATTCCTTGATGATACCGGCGAGCTCGGTGCGAGAATGGCCGACGCAGGTCAGGTGCCCAATTAGGGGAATACCCATCTTCACGAGCTCCGCGCCATAGGTGATCGTGGTGTCACGGGAAGTACCGCCAGCCCCGTAGGTCAGGGAGGCGAAATCGATACCTAGCGGCTTTAGCGTCGCGGCGACCTTGAGCATGCGCGCCCCACCCTCCGCGTCCTTGGGCGGAAAGAACTCCACCGACACCGTGGGTCGCACGGGACTGCGGAGCGCATCGATGAGCAGCGAGCGGGACATTTGAAGTATCTTCTTATCTAGATATGAAGATGTAAGTCAAGACCCTTAGCGGTCAGTCGTCCCGACCTTCTCGGCCACCATTGGAGGGCAGTTCGCCTGGCATGGCCACATGGTAGGCCATGACCATCCAGCAGAGCATAACGGGGTAGATCAGGACGATGAACCCAAAGGAGCCGAAGATGCCGAGCAGGACGCCAGCGGTCACGGACAGGACCTTGAAGACCACGAGGAAACAGACTGGGACAATGACGAAGACAATGGAGGCGACATAGCCGATCGAGGTCGTGCCGGAATAGATGCCGGCCGAACGCGCAAGGTCCATGCCGCACGATCGGCAAGCCTTACCCAGGCGGAACCACGAGGCGAGCAAACCGCGCTTACCGCAATTGGGGCAATAGCATAGGACCCCTCGGGCGATGATGTCGCCCCGGGTGATCTTCAGCTTTGCGTCGGACATCCCAACAGCGTCCGCACGGGCAAGGGGAAGACAAGCGAAGACCCGCCCTACCCTACACCTTGAGGAAAATCTTCTGGCGCTTGAGGAACCAGAAGAGCGCCCACTTCACCGCAAAGATACCAGTGACGAGGACCACAGAGGCCACCGCTGGAGGGAAAGCCCGCGCAAGACCTCCGAACAGGGCCTGTCCGGTGAAGTCGAAGTTAATGAACTTCGCCGACATGTAGATGAGCACGGAGTTCATGCCGATGACGGCGAAGAACGCACCAAAGCCGCGAGCCCAGCCGCGGACGTCGATCATCCAATAGAATAAGGCCAGAAGGAGGCTGCCCCACCCGCAGGTCCAGAGGACGAACGAGCTGGTCCAGAGGTTCTTGTTCAAGGGGAACACGAAGCTCCAGAGTCCGCCGACAGCGAGCAGCACGACACCTGCGATTGCCAGCCCGGCAGCCTTGCGATCACCCGAGGCTTCCTCCGCGGAGCGTCGCAGCCACAAGCCAGCCAGGATGCCGAGTAAGGCGTTGCCGATCGCAGGGATCATCGCGAGCAGGCCTTCAGGGTCATGGATGCCTTTGTGGAGTTTCCCGGGCAGGAGTAGTCGGTCGACGGTGCTGGCGAAGTTGCCTTCCATCGTCAGGTCGCCGGCAGCGAAGCCTGGCGCATGACCGAACGACATGACCGCCCAATAGCCGAGCAGAATACCGGCGAGCCAATACCACAACCGCTTCGGCGCCTCGAAGTTGAACACGAAGATGAGTTGGGCGAACATGCCCGCGAGACCGATTCGTCCGAGTACGCTACCGAGGCGCATGTTTTCGAGCCCCTTCCACTGGAGTCCGTTGTTGAAGATGATGCCGAGCAGGACGAGGATGAGGCCGCGCTGGATGACCTTGCGGATGACTTCCCCGCGGGCGCCTTCCGTTAGGCGACGGGTTAGCGAATACGGCGTGGAGACGCCCGCCATGAAGAGGAACAGCGGGAAGATGAGGTCGTAGGCCTGGAATCCATTCCAATCGACATGCTTCAACTGCGCATCGATCACCCCCAGCCAACCCCACTCGGTCAGTTTGAAGAGCGCGACAAGGATACCGTGTCCGCCGACGATCCAGAAGAGATCGAAGCCACGCAGCGCATCGAGCGAAAGTAGGCGTTCCGACTTCGGGGCAGGAGTCTCCATAGGGGTGAGCCTTTTCTAGCCACACCACGAGAGAGGTCTACCTGGAAAAGCAAAGGGGGCAAAGGCCGGCTTACATGACAGCCCAGGTACGCGAGCCGAACATGAGACCAGACCGTACCTTTCGAAAAGTGCACCGCACAACGGGCAAAAGTGATGAATTAAGGTGCGCTAAAATTAGGTCGCGGCCTGACCTCTTGTTCCGACTAAAAAAGCAAGCCACATGAGGCAAACGAACGCAATCATGTGGGCGCCGAAGAACGGCTCAACGTGCTGACGAAATCCACCCACGGATGCGATTAGCAAATACAAGACAGACCCAGCCAACCATGACCACAATATTAGGGTAAGTGAGGCTCCGAGTCCAAAGTGTCCAAAGAGGAAAGTAGTTGTACCTAATCCAACCAGAAGGACCATCGAGGTCCAAGGCTCCTTACCACGAGTAAGCTTTGTGGTCGGCACTGACAAGTAGCCCCCTCCGACGATGCCTAAAAGCAGAATCGAAATAATTAACACTGGGTCGAATTTCTTGGTCACTCAATTTAGGTTACGTTTATTGCTGATCCTTAGGATTTGCAGTCGAAAAGCGGCGGAGAGGATGCGATCGAATCTGTGCTCCGGAAAGAGGCGCTTAGCGGGGTCGTCCACGATGACGCTGTCGGCGGCGTAGAAGGTGCCGTAGGCCGCGGCGAGCTCGTGCAGGTAGGTGCAGAGGTGGTGCGGACGGAGTTCTTCGAGCGCCTGGTCGAGCGCGGCGGTGAACGCCAGCAGTTTGCGGGCGAGCGCGATCTCCGCCGGGGTTTCCGGGTCGGTCGCGCCTTCTTCGCCCTGCCCCACGGCGAGGCCGCTCTTGCGGAAGATCGAGCGGACACGCACGACGGCATACATGAGGTACGGCGCGGTGTTGCCTTCGAAGGCGAGCAGTTTGCTCCACGAGAAGGTGTAGTCCATCGTGCGGTTCGACGATAGGTCGGCGTAACGCATGGCGGCGACACCGATGGCCTTGCCGATGGCCTTACGCTCGGCTTCAGGCAGTTCGGGGTTCTTGCTGGTGACGGCTTCGTACGCGAGCTTCTCGGCCTGGTCGATGAGCTCCTGCAGGCGCACGGGCTCGCCGGACTTCGTCTTGATGGCCTTGCCGTCCTCGCCGAGGATCGTGCCGAACCAGACGTGACGGAGACGCGGGAGCTTGCGGTCCGAAGCCTTGAACCACTTGGCGCCGGTCAGGAAGAGCTGATGGAAGTGATCCTGCTGGCGGCCGTCGGTGACGTAGACGATCTCGTCCGCCTTGAAGTGCTCGGCGCGGTAGAGGAGCGTGGCGAGGTCGGTCGAAGCGTAGTTCGAGGAGCCGTCCTTCTTGCGGACGATGAAGGGCATCTTCGTCTCGGCGTCGCGCGAGAAGCGGGGCTCCTCGTCGTGCCAGACCACGAGAGCGCCTTCGCTTTCCTCGGCTAGCTTGTGCTTCGCCAGCTCAGCGTAGACCTGGTCGACCTTGTCGCGGTAGAAGGATTCGCCGAGGATGACGTCGGTCTTGAGTCCGAACTGGTCGTAGATGCGCTGGCAGGCGGCGTTAGAGACCTCGACGATTTCCTTCCAAAGGGCGGTGTTGGCGGGATCGCCCGACTGGAGCTTCGCAAGCTCGGCGCGGGCGGCGTCCATCAGGGTCGGGTCGGCCTTGGTGGCCGCGCTGCCCTCCTTGTAAAGACGCTCGAGGTCCTCGAGGGCCGTCGGGCTCTTGGCGTCGAGCTGGAAGCCCGCGCGGCGGATGGCGAGGATCAGGATGCCGAAGTTCGTGCCCCAGTCGCCGATGTGGTTGTCACGGACGAGATCGGCGCCGCAGAACTCGATGAGGCGGGCGACGGCCTCGCCTATGACGATCGGGCGCAGGTGGCCGACGTGCATCTGCTTAGCGGTGTTCGGCGAAGGATAGTCGATGACGACCTTGCGGCCGCCCATCAGTCGGGCCGCACCGGCGCGCCACTTGGATTCGTCGCGATACTCGCGGAGCCAGGAGCCGAGGGCGGCGGGCGTGAGCTTGAAATTGATGAAGCCCGGGCCAGCGACTTCCATCTGCACGATCTTGTCGTCCAGGCCGCCCTGCGCGCGGACGGCTTCGACGAGCGCGGTGGCGAGGGCGCGCGGGTTGGCCTTGGCCTTCTTCGCGGCGGCAAGGATACCGTTGGCCTGGAAGTCGGCGTGGCGGGGATCCGACGGCTTCAACTCCGGATTGAAGTCGGCTTCGAGGCCAGGAACGGAAACGGCCGCCTTGCGTAGCAGGGCGTCGATTTCACGGGCAGGATTGAACCAGACGGACATGACTCAAGCCGTAAGCCCCTACGCCCCCTCGGCAAGCGAAGAAGGCCTGATAGGGCTAGGGGCAGGGACAGGGGCAGGGCTAGATCAGGCGACGGGATAAACCCCGCCCCGCTCTCACTCTGGCATCACCTAGCCCTAGCCCCGGCCCTAGCCCTATCCCTGACGCCTACTTCAGCGTCTTGAGGTAGGTGAAGAGATCCGTGACCTGTTCGTCCGTGAAGCCGTCGAGCAAGCCTTCCGGCATCAGCGAACGGCGCAGGTATTTTGCGGACGAGACTTCGGCCTTCGGAATGCGGCGATCGGCTCCACCGGCCTGCCGGATCACGTAAGCGGTGGCGTCTTCGGAAACGTAGAACGCCTCGATGACTTCACCGGCCTTGAGCTTCACCTGGAAGATGCGGTAAGCGGCTTCGATGGCGGCGTTGGGCTCGATGATATTACGGATGACCGCTTCCATGCCCATCGCGCCCGCGCCGGAGAGATTGGGTCCGATGAGTCCGCCTTGGCCGTTAATCACGTGGCAGGCCTGGCAGAGCGCGACGAGAGTCTTGCCCTTAGCGGCGTCGCCGGCCTTCGCCGATAGCGCCATGAAGCGGGCCGTCTTCTGCTCGACCGCGGCGAACTGCTCAGAATTAAGGAGCGGAGGCGCGTCGGTGGTGCGCACGATCTTGGCACCCTTGCCGAGCTTACCCCAGGCGGCGTCGCCGCTGGCTGAAGCGAAGACAAGCGAACCTGGCAGCTTCTCGCCGGCGAAGGTGCGGGTCATGTTCGTACGGACCTCAGCCGGCTTGCGCTCTACGTTCCAGATCCGGTATTCGGCGAAAGCACCCTGAGTCCCAGCGCCCGGCGAAGACCAGCCGATGGTCAGGCCAGGCAGGTCGTGAGGTTGGGCCAACTTTGAAGTCCCTGTGAGTTCACCGTCTTGATAGGTACGCAGGACGCCGGCGGCGTCACGAGTCAGGGCGATATGCGTCCAGATGCCGACCGAGGTCGGCTTGGCTGAGACCACTGCGTCGCGAATCTCCGCGCCCATATAGGCGCGGAAAATACCGCCCGCGAAGTTAAGGTCCAACTTACCACCCCCGCCGAGGAGGCTGTCGTTATTGTCGATTTTACCGTCGAGACGGACCCAAGTCTCCACCGTGAAGGCGCCCTTGAGGACGAGGCCAGATTTGGCGACGGCATCATTGGAACCGTCGAGGGTCAGCACGCTACGGAACACACCGCCGAGCTGGGCGGAGATGACCGCGAGCTCAGGACTGTCGCCCAAGGCGATGGCCAGCTTCTCGGCGACAGGCGTTTCGATGTCAGCGACGGCGACGGACTTGTCGGCCAGGCCAGCGGCGATGGCCTTAGCTCCCGCCTTCGTACCGCTGATACCATCGAGTACGACCTTGCGGTCATTCACAGAGAGCGTCGGGTAGAGCTTCATCGCGAGCACGGAGGCCTGCGGCGCGCGGGAAGCGACCAAGGCGCGCAGCGCGAGGCTGGAGATCTCCGCCGGAGCCACACCGATGAGTGCAGCGATGGCCTCAGGCTTCGTCGTGCGGAGCTGCTGCAGTCCGATGAGCGCCTCGCGACGAGAGTCTTCGCGGGCGACGAGAGCGAGCAGGCCTTCTTCGAGGTCGAGCAGTTGGAAACCACCGATGAGCTGAGCAGCTAGGGCACGCTCGGCGACACCTTGGGCGAGCAAGGCCTGCGCGGCCTCGGCGACGACGGGTCCGACCTTGGCTGGATCTAGGTCGGTGCGGGTAACGAGCAGAATCTCGACAACGCGGTTACGCACAGCGGCGTCGGCCAGGAGCTTACGCAGCACGGCGACACTCTCCGGCTGGTCGAGCGTCTTGGCCACGGCGAAGAGTTCATCCGGGCCGGGCGCGCGGTTGAGCTGGCCGACGAGTTCGGCGACGAGCGGGGCCCCAACCTTAGGGTCGAGCGCGAGTGCGGCGAACATGCGTCCTTCGGCTGGCAGCGCCTTGGCTTCCTTGGAGGCGAGGAAGGTGGCGACGGCCTCGGGCTGACGCTCGAGGTACATGCGGACGAGGAAGCGCTCGAAATCACGTTCATAAGCGACGCCGACCTTGATCAGCTTGCCCCGACGATCCGGGGCGGTGGGGGCGTCGAGCGAAGGTCCAGCGAAGCGCATCATCACGCCGAGGGCGGCGGGATGCTTCGCGGAAGACTCGCCGAGGGCCTTGATCGCCGCGGCGCGGACTTCGGCATCGGCATCTGTGGAAAGCGCGGCGAGCGCTTCGAAATGCGGCGACCAAGCGCCGAGGTGGCGCAGGGCGTTCACCGCCTCGCGACGGACATTACGATTCGAATCGGCGAGGAGACGCTCGGCCAGCGGCCCGATCTTCTGGCCGTGCTCGCCGAGGACCCAGAGGGCTTGAATACGGCGGGCGGCGGGAGCCGAGGCATCGCCGGCAATAGCGAACAACGCGGCGGACGTGGCTTCTTCAGCTCGACGGTCAGCGAGCGTCTGCCAGGCGAGATGGGCGTCGGCGACCACCTTCGAACCCAAGCGAGCAATCAGGTCGGCGGAAGAAAGTTTGGTGTAATCCGGCACCACCTGCGGAACGAAGCCCTTCGGCTTGATGCGCCAGATACGGCCCGACTGCTTATCGCGGTCAGGGTGGTTACGGGCGACTTCGTTATGGCTGATGATTTTGTTATACCAATCGATGACGTAGAGGCAGCCATCGGGGCCCATCGTCATGGCGATTGGGCGGAAGAACGGGTCGTCGCAGCTGACGAAGTCCTCGAGCTTTTCGAGGCGATAGCCCGAGCCCTCGCGGTGCTGGCGGACGGCGTTGACCTTCGAGGTTATCGGGTTGGCGACGTACATCACGCCGTCGTAGCCCTTCGGCCAGACGCCGACGTCGGAGAGCGCGAGACCGCTCAAGCCCGTGCCACCCATCTTGAAATCAGGTGCCTGCACGGGGAACGGTGGCTGATAGGATTTCGCCAAGCGGTCAGCGCAGCCGGGATAGAGCGCGTATTCATGGAACGGCATCACGGGATAGCCGAAATCGTTGGCCTCCTGGATGAAGGCTTCCCCTTCGCCGGTCAGGGCGAGGCCCCAGATGTTGCACGGTCCGACGCTCGTCGGCTCAAAGAAGCTGCCGTCCGGACGGAAACGCGCCATGCGCGTGTTCGGAAAGTCAGTGACGTCGCCCTTGGTCGAGGTGACCTTGCCGGAATTGAACGCACCTTGCGCGAGCCAGAACCAACCCCACGGCGCGCGCGTGAACTGGTGCGGGAAAAGGTGTGAGTCCTGCACGCCGAAGCCGGTCAGCAAAACCTCGCGGGTATCGGCCTTACCGTCGGCATCCGTGTCACGGAGGAACACGACGTCATGGCCGTGCTGCACGACGGCGCCATCCTTGTAGGGCAGGACGCCTTCGGGGATGGCCAGGCCGTCGGCGAAAGCGCGCGGCTGACGAGGACCGGAAGCGAAAGGCTGATCGAAGATGACGACCTTGTCGCGGGCCTTGGACTTATACAGCGCCTCCGCGGCGGCGGGGTTCTCATTGGCGTCGACCGGGTATTCCAGCGCGGTGCTGGACCAGGCCCTACCCTGCTGATCGAAGATCAGCATAATGAACTTACCGAAGTCGGCGGACTCCTTCGTGAAGAGCTCGATTTCGAAACCTTCGGGTAGTTTGAAGAGCTTCTGCTGCTCTTCGGCGGTGCGACGCACGCCCTGAACGTTGTTATAGCTCGTGTCGCGCTTCGCGGGCGCAGCCTTGGCGGGCTCGACCTTCTTTTCGGTCGGTTTCACCTTATCCCAGGTCAGCGCGCCGGGCGTGGCGGGCAGTTCCTCGATCGTGATGTCCTTGGCCTGAATCTCGGCCATGCCACCGGAGTGGATCTGGATGCCAATCTTACCGTCGGCGGCGATGTTCGGTTCGGTCTCGACGTAATCGAGCGCCGGTACGCCGTTGATCCAGCTGCGGATGCGGTTCCCTTCGGCGAGGATGCGGTATTCGTTCCATTCGCCTTCCTTGATCGCGGCGAGCACGGCGGCGGCGTCCTTCGACTGAGCGATGACCTTATTGCGACGGCTCTCGTCGTAAATCTTGCCATACCAGCCCTTACCATAGTCGACCTGGTAGCCGCTCATCTCGGAGCTGTTCGGCACGCGCACACTGCGCATCTGGATGCCGCTGTTGACGAAGCCCGTGCCGGTCAGGCGCAGCTTGACGCGCAGATCGAAATTCTGGTATGACTTCTCTGTCGCGAGAAAGAAGTTCTTCGGGACCTTCGTCGTAAGCGAGCCGCCGCGAATCTCGCCGGCCTCAACGCGCCACCAAGCGGCGTCGCCTTCCCAGCCGGCAAGGGTCTTGCCGTCGAATAAGGAAACCGGGGCGGCGTGAGCGGTCAGGGCGAGGAACAGGGCCAGGAAGCATCGCATGGGAAGGTGGGGTTGATGAAAAGTTAGCCGCCCGATGGCCGCCCACAACCCTGCTCGTCATCTCATCCTGCAACCTGATTACCTCCAAAAGCACATCCACCGGCACCCCACGCTTGCGTCCCCCGCCTGAACCGCCTGTTTTCTCTGCATGTCCTCCGCCCATAAGCTCCTTCGCGACTGCGCCGCGACCCTGATTCCCGCCGGGGACGTTGTCGTACTGGAAGCCGGTACGGAAGTACACGTCACCCAAGCCCTCGGCGGCTCGGTCACGGTCCGCACCCCGATGGGCCTCTTCCGCATCGCCCCGGCCGACATCGAAGCCCTCGGTCCTGATGCCGTGAGCCAGTACGCGAAGAAGGACGAAAACGTCATCAGCGGCCCCGTAAATCAGGAAGCACTCTGGGAAGCACTCAAGGGCTGCTTCGATCCGGAAATCCCCGTGAACATCGTGGACCTCGGCCTCATCTATCACCTCGAGCTCTCGCCTGGCGAGCGCGGCGGACAGAAGGTCGCTGCGAAGATGACACTCACCGCGCAAGGTTGCGGCATGGGCCCCGTCATCGCGGCCGACGCGAAGTCGAAGATGGAAGCCCTGCCCGGCGTCGAATCCGCCGAAGTCGAGATCGTCTGGGACCCGGTCTGGAATCCGCGCATGATCTCGGAAGCCGGCCGCAAGCAGCTCGGCCTCGAGTGATGTCCGCGTCCGTCCAGTCCGCGACGGCCCTCTACCTGCACGTCCCGTTCTGCGCGTCGTCCTGCGACTTCTGTTCTTTTTACCAAGAGCAACCGAAGCGCGGTGAAATCGACCGCTACCTCGCCGCCATCGAGCGCGAGATGGAGTTGTACCCCCCTGGTCGCGTCGAAACCGCCTTCTGGGGCGGCGGCACGCCCGGCCTACTGCCGGCGGAAGACCTCTTACGACTCGGCAAGGCCATGACCAAGGCCGCCGGACAGCCCGGCGAATGGTCCGTCGAACTCGCACCGTCGTCAGTACGGGCCGACAAACTCGCCGCACTTAAGGAGATCGGCGTCACGCGCGTCTCGATGGGCGTGCAGAGTTTCGATGACGCCACGCTCGACGCGTTGGGCCGACGTCATTCGCCTAAGCAGATCATGGAGGCGTGGGAACTCATCGAGGCCGCCGGCTTCGCCTCACGCAACCTCGACCTTATCTTCGCCATCCCCGGACAGGATGAGAAACGCTGGACGGACGACCTGCATCGCGCGATTTCGCTCAAGCCGGACCACCTCTCGACCTACTGCCTGACCTTCGAGGAAGACACCGCGATGTTCGTGAAGCTCTCACAGGGTAAGGTGAAGATCGACCGCGAACTCGAAGCCCGCCTCTATCGCCGGACCTGGGAGACGCTTGAAGAGAATGGCTACGCCCAATACGAGACCTCGAACTTCGCCCGCACCGGCCATGCCTGCCGGCATAACCTCATTACTTGGGAGATGGGCGCGTGGATTGGCTACGGTCCGTCCGCCTCGTCACAGTGGGGCGCCCGTCGCTGGACGAACCCCGCCAACCTTGAGCAGTGGATCAAAGGCATCGAAGCCAGCCAGCCCGTCCTCGAACAGGTCAAGGACCTCAGCCCGGCGGACCTGCTCTGCGACGCACTCGTCTTCGGGTTGCGCCTCAACGCTGGCGTCGATCCGCACGCGCTCGCCGCGCGTTTTAACGCGCCTCTTCCGCAAGGCGTGCGCAAGCTCTTCGCCGACCTCGTCGAGGAAGGCCTCATGGAACTCGCCGGCACGCACTTCCGCCTGACCGGTGAAGGCCGCATGCGGGCAGACGCCGTCGGCGTCGCCGTACTCGAAAAATTCGACTGATGGAATACGCCCTCGGAGCCGCCTTCTTCTATGCCTGGTCCGTGACCTGTGCCCGGCGCAGCTCGGCGCACCATGGACCCGACCTCGCGAACCTCGGTCGCCTGCTGATTGCGGTCGTGTTCGTCGGACTATTCGTCGCTTTCAGCGACCGACATCCGTTTTGTGCCGGCTGGGGCTGGCTCATCCTCGGCGGCGTGCTCGGACTCGGCATCGGCGACATCGCCCTCTTCCACGCGCTGCCGCGCATCGGCGTCGGCCTGACGATGCTGCTCACCCAGTGCCTCGCGGCGCCGTTCGCACTCATCCTTGAATATGGGGCGCTGAGACATTCGCCCAACGGCTCGGAGATGCTGGCCGCGCTCGTCATTCTGATCGGCGTCGGCGTCGCGCTCGGCGCTCCCGCCGAAGGTGACCCTGCCGAACGACGCACCGGCGTCTGGCTCGGCGTGCTCTCCGCGCTCGGCCAGGCCTGCGGAGCGGTCAGCACCCCGCTGACGGTCGACGCCTGCCAACGAGCAGGCGAGACCATCCCAGATGGCTTCGCGCAGGCCTTCGTGCGCCTACTCGGCGGCGTCCCTGTCGTGTTGCTCTTCCTGCTCTGGGCTTCGCGTAAAGAAGGCCTGCTTGCGAAGATTCGCCGTCCTTACGCCTTCGCATCCGCTCCTTGGTGGATGCTCATGAACGGCATCGCTGGGCCGGCGCTCGGCGTGGCCTGCTATCAGTGGGCCCTGACACAGCACCCCGCCGCCCTCGTACTCAGCGTGGTCGCACTCACGCCGCTCATCGGACTAGTGATGCAGTGGGCCATCGAAGGCCAGCGCCCCTCGTGGCGCCTGTGGCTCGGCGGCGCCATCGCCATTGTCGGAGTCATCTTGCTCAGGGGCCTCTAAGTCGAAGCCGCGTCTATCTTGCGCTCCTGCGCATCGACGACGACGGTCGTGACGAGGTCGGAGCCGACGTTCGTCATGGAGCGAGCCATATCCAGTACCCGATCAACGCCAAGGACGATGCCGATGCCTTCCGGCGGAATACCGAAGGTGACGAGCAGGCCAGCAATGAGCGGCAGTGAGCCACCAGGGATACCGGCGACGGCGACGGCGCTCAGCACCGAGAGGAAGAGCAAGGTCAGCTGCTGGCCGACGGAAAGGTCCACGCCGAAGACCTGGGCGACGAACAGCACCACACAGCCTTCATAAAGGGCCGTGCCGCTCATGTTCATGGTCGTGCCGAGCGGCAGGACGAAGCCAGCCACGCTCGGTTTGAGGCCGAGGGTATTTTTCGAGCACTCCAGCGCCGCCGGCAGGGTTGCGTTGCTCGAGCTCGTCGAGAAGGCGGTGATCAGTACGCCGCGGATATCACGGAAGAATTCCAGCGGCTTCCGGTCCGTCCAGAGACGCAGCCAGAGCGACATCGTACCGAAGAGGTGGAACAGCATGACCGCGAGGCACCCGAGGGCGAAGACGCCGAGCGCAATCAGGATATCCAGGCCGACCTTGACGATAACACTATAGATCATCAGCGGTACGGCGTATGGTGCGAGCTTCAGGGCGAGCTGTACGATACCGGTCATCAGGTCGGCGACCAGGTCGAGCGTCGAAAGCAGTTGCTGGCGTTTCGCCTCGGGCAACTGCGTGCCGACGATACCCACGAGCAGCGCGAAGAGGATCAGCGGAAGGACGTCGCCGATCGTGCCATTGGTATGGCCAACGACGGCGCCAAAGAGGTTCTTGGGCATGAACATCTCGACCAGCCCGGCGAAATCGAGTGAGGGGGAGGCTGCGGAGGTGGCGACGTGCTTCTGGGCGGCTCCGCCGAACTCCTGCATCAGCATCGTCTTGGCTGCGGGATCTAGGTGGTCGCCCGGACGAAGGATATTCATCATCAACAGGCCGAGCCCGACGGCGATGGCCATATTGAGGAAGAATAGCGTAAAGGTGCGACCAGCAAGCGACCCGAGGCGATCGAGGCGTCCCAACTGGGCGACACCAGCAGCGAGCGAGGCAAACACCAACGGAATCACCACGAAGAAGAGGAGGCGAAGGAAGATCTGTCCGAACGGATCAAAGACGTTCGTCGAAACCTTGCGCATAAAGGCGAGGGACGACGGCGAATAGTGGCCGGCGGCGAGGGTGATAAGGCCGGCGATGACGCCGAAGAGTAACCCGTAGAGAATACGGTTAGCGAGAGGGCGATTGGTTTCGGCCATGGGGAGGGGTGGCACACTTTTAGGAGCGACCCTTGCGGGATTCCACCCTATTCCCTTTGACAGCCTCCTATGAAAGCCTTTCCCGCGCTTCTAATGACGTCCGTCTTCCTTGGCGCCGCCGAAGTCATCCCGCCCACGCCGAAACAGACCATGCCCGTCCCTTCGGCTGAAGAAAACCTCGGATGGAAGAGCCTCTTCGACGGCAAGACCCTCAACGGCTGGTCCGGCGATCCGAAGTATTGGCGCTGCGAAGGCGGCGCGATCGTCGGCGAGATTACTCCCGAGACCATCGTGAAGCGGAATACTTTCATCATCTGGGACGGCTCCCTGCCCGGCGACTTCGAGCTCAAGGCCGAGTATCGCATCTCGGAGCGCGGTAACAGTGGCATCAACTACCATAGCGCTGACGTCGCCGGGCTGACCTTCGCCCTGACCGGTCCGCAGGCAGACATCGACGGACAGAACAAACACACTGGCCAGAACTACGAAGAACGCGGTCGCACGTTCAACGCGCTCCGCGGCCAAATCACCCGCATCCGACCAGGAGCAAAAGCTGAGGTCATCGGCTCGGTCGGCGACCCCAAGGAGCTCGCGACGTTCATCCGCAGCGGCGACTGGAACGAATACCATCTCATCGTCCGCGGCGGCACGCAGGTGCACATCCTCAACGGGCATGTCATGAGCGTGGTCATCGACGACGATGCGGCCGCTCGCCATCCCGAGGGGAAGCTCGGCGTGCAGGTGCACGTCGGACCGCCAATGAAGGTCGAGTACCGCAACCTGCGCGTCCGGCAGCCCTGAGGGCGGATAAGCCGTTGCCCTCTCGCGGCAACCGGGTTGGATAGGCCCATGAGCCGCCCCGCCCTTCTCTTGCTATCCTTGCTGGGCTGGCTTCCCGGCCTACTCGCAGCTTCGCAAGATGGCTGGACTGAACAAAGCCCTCGAGACGAGATCCGCCCAGCGTTCTCACGCAAAGGCGACACCTTGGTCATCACACACGACGCCCGGGACGGCCTCGACGGCTGGTACCAGCAGAAGTTCTGGGCGGGGACTTCATAAAGTTCGGCGCCACGCGCAAGACCACCGGCGTGGAGAATCCGCGTCACAGTGGTCTCGTGCGCATCGTCTGGTCCGACGCCACCGGCAAGGCCGTGCCCGCCGCAACCCCCGGAGCCTCCGCCGAACCGGAGCATCCGCTCGACGGCCCGATCGATACCAAGGGCATTTCACTCATCGCTGGAGTCTACCAAGTTCCGCCCAAGGCCACACAGGCGACCATCGAACTCCACCTGCAGCACGCCCCAAAGGGACGCGTCGAGTGGAGCAATATCACGTTTGAAAAATCCGTCGCGCCCGCGTCCCGCAAGGTGCGCCTTGCGACCGTTCAATACATCCCGACCGGCAAGTCGCCTCGGCAGAATTGCGAGGAATACGCCCCGATGATCGCCGAAGCCGCCAAGCAAAAGGCCGACCTCATCGTCCTCGGCGAGACCGTGCCTTACGTGCGCACGAAACTGTCGCCGGCCGAATCTGCAGAGCCGATTCCAGGACCGACCACCGACTATTTCAGTGGCCTCGCCAAACAGTACGCCCTCCATATCGCCGTCAGTCTCTATGAACGCGAAGGACATCTCGTCTATAACACCGCCGTCCTCCTGAGTCCTGAAGGCAAGCTGCTGGGCAAGTACCGCAAGGTCTGCCTGCCGCATGGCGAGGTCGAGAAAGGCGTCGCACCTGGCACGGAGTACCCCGTCTTCGATACGAAGTTCGGCAAGGTCGGCCTGATGATTTGTTACGACGGCTTCTACCCCGAAGTCGCCCGGGCTCTTACTGCCAACGGAGCCGAAGTCATCGCTTGGCCGGTCTGGGGCTGTGACCCGCTGCTCGCCCGCGCCCGTGCCTGCGAGAACCGCGTGTACGTCGTCAGCAGTACCTTTACTGACCCGAAGAACGACTGGATGATCTCCGCCATCATTGACCGTACAGGCAAAGTCGTCGCCCAGGCCAAGGAAAGCGGCAGCATCGTCGTCTCCGAAGCCGACCTTTCGAAGCCGCTCGTCGGCCCTTACAATCTCGGCGACTTCCGCGGCATGGTGCAGCGGCATCGTCCGGACGCGCAGAAGTAAGGCTGACTTAGGCTAACTCCGTCAGGATTGCATCCCACAGGGCGATGCGTGCTTCGATGGCAGCGACGGACGCATCCGCGGCTTCGGCCCACTTGCGGTCGTCGTCACCGCAGAGGAGTTCGACCATGCGAAGCGAGATGGCACCATGATGGCCGCCGTCGACCTCGATGTGTCTTTCGAGGTAATAACGGAAAGTGTCGAGCTTGCCGGGGTATTCACGACTGAGACGGGTGACGAGCTCGGTGAACATGTCAGGGATCAGGTCCTCGCGGCCGAAGGTGAAGGCCGCGGCGACCTCGTGCGACTTGCCGTTCGTCGCCAGGGAGAAGGTCGCGCCGGAGAAAGCGGCGGCGCCGGACGAGACACCAGCGGAAACAAGCGCGGAGGCGGTCGAGCCGCCCGCCCGGACCGAGGCGAGCGCCTTCTCGACCGCGGCGGTGTCGGCGTCGGCCTCGTGCATGGCGCGTAGATAGAGGTCGAAATGCGCGATGCGGCCTCCGCGCGGGTCGACGTCGGATTCCTCGCCGCAGACGATTTCATTAATCAGGAAGCGGACCTCGGCATCGCCGACCGGCACCCAAGGAATGGTCACGCACGTCAGGTCACGCTGCAGGCGCTTCAGGAGCGACATGAAGTCCCAGACCGCAAAGACATGCGAACGCATGAACACGCGCACGTCGTCGAGCGAGGCCATGCGCGCATAGAGCGGATGCGCGAGTAGGTGGGCACGGGCAGGCGCGATGCGGGAGCGGACTACTTCAAGCCTAGTCATATGGACAAAGTTATTGGGGTCGGGCGAAAAGCAAGCAGGCGACTTAATGATTAAGACATCAAGCCCGCTTAATCTGGCGGAGAGCCTCGTAAGTCGCGATTCCGCAGGCGGTCGAGAGGTTGAGCGAACGAGTTTTATCGTTGAAGTGCGGGATCTTCACTTCGCGGTCCGCGCCGAACCAAGCGTGAATCTCGTCGGGCGTACCGGAGCCCTCGTTGCCGAAGACGAGTCCGTCGCCTTCTTGGAACTGCGCATCCCAGAGGCCGCGCGTCGTCTTGGTGGTGAAAAGCCAGAGGCGTTCAGGGCGGCCGGGCGAGGCGAGGAAAGCCTCCCAGTTGTCGTGATGGCGGACATCGAGTTCGTGCCAGTAATCCATCCCGGCGCGACGCAGCTTGGCATCGTCGATCTTGAAGCCCAGCGGGTGGACGAGGTGCAATACGCATCCTGTCACGGCGCACATGCGACCCACATTACCGGTGTTCGGCGGGATCTCCGGGCGGAGTAGGACCAGGTGGAGCGGCGGCTTCACTTCCGTCGGCTCATCGCGCGCGAGATCTCGCGCTTGGCTTCGCGTTCCTTGATGTCCTGACGCTTATCATGCATCTTTTTACCCTTACCCACGGCGAGGAGGCACTTCGCCAGGCCGTGTTTGAAATAGATTTTTAGGGGAATAATCGCGTGTCCGCCAGACTGGATCTCCGCGGCGATCTTCTCGATCTCGGCCTCCTTCAGCAGCAGCTGGCGCGTACGGTAGGAGGCGTGGTTGTTGAGGTTGCCGAAATCATACTCCGCGATGTGCGCGTGGTAGAGCATCACGCCCTTCGGGCTGATCTTGATGAATGCGTCGGCGATGTTGGCCCGGCCGGCGCGAAGGGATTTCACCTCGGTGCCACGCAGGACGATCCCGGCCTCGAAGGTCGGGCCGATGAAATAGTCACGTCCCGCCTTCGGGTTATTAACCTCGGGTAGAACGTGCTCTCGGCGGGCGGCCATCGGGTGACGAAAAGGCTACTCGCCGGCAAGCCGGCTGTGGCGGGTGACTGCCTTAGGCAGGCAGACGATCCTCAGGACGGAACTCCCAAGAGATACGACCTTCGATGACTTCGCGCAGGGCGATGTCTTCGGGGGAAAGCTTTTCGAACACGTCACCCAGGGTGTGGTTATACTTGGGGGGCTGGACGGAGTAGTCGGCCGTGCTGCGAAGCTGCTTCACGCGCTTGGAAATCACATTGATGAGAATGTTCGCATCAGGGATGACTTTACGGGCATCTTGGAGGTAATCGTCGCGCATGGTAGGTTTTCCGACTAAGGAACCTCTGAACCTAGGGTAGCACCCCCCTCTGGCAAGCGATTTTTGGGGCCTAAAAATGCCTTTGCCCTGAGAAAACAGGGGGGTAAGGTGCCCACAGATGTCCAATCCTAAGCCTTACGGCCAATCCATGAAGTCCAAAGGCGGGCCCGCCCGCCTCTTCAACGCCTTACGCTACACCTGGGATGGCCTGCGGGCGGCGGCCAAGCACGAGGAAGCTTTTAAGCAGGAGCTCATGGTGGTGGTGCCGCTTTCGATTATCGCTTGGTTCGTCCCGGTCAGCTTCCTCGAAAAGGCCCTGCTCTTCTCCTGCCTGCAGCTGATTCTGATCGTCGAGCTCATCAACTCAGCAATCGAGGCCAATACCGACCACATTTCGATGGAGCGTCACCCGCTGGCCAAGCGGGCCAAGGACATGGGCAGCGCGGCGGTCTTCCTGACCATCGTCATCGCCCTGGCCATCTGGGGCACGGTGCTCTGGCAGAAGTTCGGCCCCAAGTAATCCGGGCACAAAAAACCCGCCGTTGGACGGCGGGTTTTTGTTGGGGTCGTGAGACCGAGGCTTAGCCCTTGGTAACAAGGCCGGCCTTGATGGCCTTGACCGAGACCCACTGGCGCTTCACCGAGCCGTTAGGCTGGACGACGCGGATGCGCTGGACGTTCGGCTTGAACGTGCGCTTGGTCTGCTTCACGAGCTGGAAGCCGATACCGCCGCTCTTCTTGGACTGACCGCGGTGAATGATTCGGCGGCCTTTGACGGGGCGCTTGCCGGTGACGCTGCAGATACGGGACATAGTGTTCGGGCTCCTTTTGGAAAGTCGGAGCAAAGGAGTGCCGAGGCCGTTGGCAAGCGGTAATTACCCCTTAAGTCCGCTTCAAAGCCCGCTCGAGACCCTGAAGGCCGGCCGAAAGGGCATCGGGCGGGGTCAAAAGGCTCAAAACAACGCTCGGGACGGTGGCCGGCATCCCATAGAAATAACCAGGGTGAGCCCAGACGCCTTCGCTGAGGGCGTTCATCAAGAAGCGATCCTCATGGACTCCGGGGGGCAAGGTCAGGATGGCCGTCCAACCAGCCGGACGCGGCAGGACCGTGCAACCAGAAGCCGTCGAAGCAGCCCAGGCGCGGAGGGCGACCTCTCCTTGGGCGACGCGGGTACGGACGAGGGCGCGGAGCGGCTCGGCGCGACGCAGGAGATCCGGCAAAGCGAGCTGGGCCGGAGTATTCACGGACAGGAAGGCGTCGGCGATATGCTCGAGGCGACGGCACGCTTCGAGCGTCGAAGAGGCCGGGCCAGCAACGACAATCCAGCCGAGCTTCAGCTGCGGCGCGAGCGCGACTTTGGAGAGACCGCTGAGGACGAACGTCATCACGTTGGCTTCGCCAGCCCAAGTGCCCGGCGAGGCGACACCTTCGGCGGGATAATCGAGGAAGACTTCGTCGCACACGATTGCGAGGCCGTGCTTCAGCGCGAAGCCACGCAGTACGTCGCGATCACGACGGCCCACGAAGGCACCGGTCGGATTAGACGGATTGATACAGAGGACGGCGCGGGTCTGGCGATTGACGCTCAGCGTCGCGGCGTCGATGACCCATTCGCCGGCGAGCTGGACGAGCTGATACGGACGCAGCGTCACGCCTTCGAGCGCGGCGATGACTTCGAGCAACGGATACGACGGCGCAGGCACGAGCACTTCGTCGCCGGGATTGCAGAGTAGCTTAAAGATCCAGGAATAGGCCTCGCTCGTGCTGGCGGTCAGGAAGAGCTGGTCAACCGGCACGCGGGCCCCGCGCGAAGAATAGTAATCCGAGATCGCCGTACGGGCCGAAGCCAGGCCAAGCGGATTCGGATCCTGACGCTGGATGCCGTCGCGGCGGAGGAGCGGGCCGAGGTCAGCCGCGGACCACGCGAAGCCGGCGTTGGCTGGATTGGAATCCGAGAGGTCGAGCAGCGGCTGGCCAGCGGCGAGGCGCTTCGCCTTCGCCTTGCTCAAGGCGTTGGTTGTGTCGGCGAAAGAGAGTCTCGAACTAAACATGGGCGGGAGAGTCGGCAACAGGGAGGGACAAGCGAGGCAAAAGGCAGGGCCAGCCGCCAACCGCCATCCGCTAACCGCCAACACCTATCTTTAACTCCCAATTCCAGATTGAACTCATCCCCTGCCCCTCCAAAGGTGTCCTTATGTCCCAGCAAGTCCTGAAGCCTCGCGTCCGCGGGTTCATCTGCATCACCTCCCACCCCGAAGGCTGCGCCGCGGCGGTCCGCGAGCAGATTGCTTATGTGAAGTCCCGTAAGCCCATTCAGGGCGGCCCGAAGTCGGTCCTAGTGATTGGCGCCTCTACGGGCTACGGCCTCTCTTCCCGTATCTCGGCCGCCTTTGGTTCCGGCGCCGCGACGCTCGGCGTGTTCTTCGAACGCAACGGCGAAGGCGATAAGCCTGGCTCGCCCGGCTGGTATAATACCACCGGCTTCCACGCCGAAGCGAAGAAGGCCGGCCTCAAGGCGGTCTCGATCAACGGCGATGCTTTCTCAGCCGAAATGAAGACGCAGGTCATCGAAGCAATCAAAGCCAAGATGCCCGGCGGCAAGATCGACCTCGTCGTCTACTCCCTCGCCTCCCCTCGCCGCACCGCCCCGGACGGCGTGACCTACAAGTCCGTCCTCAAACCGACCGGCGCTCCTTTCCACGCCAAGAACCTCGACACCGACAAGAAAGTCGTGAACGACGTCACCCTCGAGACAGCATCGGCCGACGATATCGCGCAGACGGTCAAGGTCATGGGCGGCGAAGACTGGGAAATCTGGATGAACGCCCTCGACGGCGCCGGCGTCCTAAAGGAAGGCTGCCAGACGGTCGCCTACTCCTACATCGGACCGCAGGTGACTTGGCCGATCTACAAGGACGGAACCATCGGCAAGGCGAAGGAAGACCTCGAGCGCGCCGGTCGTAAGATCGACGACTTGATGAAGCTCCACCGCGGCCGCGCTTTCGTCTCGGTCAACAAGGCCGTCGTCACGCAGGCCAGCTCCGCCATCCCCGTCGTCCCCCTCTACGTTTCTCTGCTGTTTAAAATCATGAAGGCCAAGGGCACGCACGAAGGCTGCATCGAGCAGATCCAGCGCCTGTTCGAGAAGCAGATGTACAATGGAAACGCCCTCGACTTCGACGAGAACGGCCGCGTCCGTATCGATGATCTGGAAATGGCGCCCGACGTCCAGAAGGCCGTCTTCGAAGCCTGGCCGCACGTCACGACCGAGACCTTCGATGCGCACGCCGACTTCGCCGGCTACCAGACCGACTTCATGAAGAACTTCGGTTTCGGCCTCGCCGGTATCGATTACGAAGCTCCGACCGAAGTCGAACGCCCCATCGAGGACGCCTAAGTGGCCAAGGTCTTTTCCATCGCGAACCAAAAGGGCGGCGTCGGCAAGACGACCACCACTGTGAACCTCGGCGCCGGCCTCGCGCGCCTCGGCATTACGACCCTCATAGTCGACCTCGACGCCCAGGCCAACGCGACCAGCGCGCTCGGCATCGAGAAGACGGAAGGCAAATCCCTCTACAAGGTCCTGCACGGCGAAGCCAAGGCCGCCGACATGATCGTCGCGACCTCGACCGACAAGCTCGACCTCATCCCGTCGGAAGTCGACCTCGCCGCCGTGGAATCCGAACTCGCCCAGGCTGAGAACTACCTCGGCCGCCTCCGCGAAGCTCTCGCGCCCATCATCGCCTCTGGGAAATATAAGGTCATCCTCATCGATTGCCCGCCGGCCCTCGGCATGCTCTCGATGAACGCGCTCGGCGCGTCGGACCACCTCATCGTCACCCTGCAGACCGAATACCTCGCCATGGAAGGCCTCGGCCAGATCCTCGGCGTGGTCGATCAGCTCAAGGCCGCCGGCGCGACCGACAAGCTCACCGTCGGCGCGATCGTGATGACGATGTACGACGTGCGGACGAAGCTCTCCCGTCAGGTCGTCGAGGAAGTGAAGACCCACTTCTCCGCCCTCGTGATGGACTCCATGATTCCGCGCACGATTCGCCTGTCGGAGTGCCCGAGCCACGGCCAGACAATCTTCCAATACGACATCCACTCCCCGGGCTCCGTCGCTTACGACGCACTCGCCAAGGAGTTCGCCAAGCGCTTCGCCCTGAAGTGAGCGCGGCCGGCCAGCCGCGTGTTCGCCAAGTCCGGAGTTTCGAAGAACTCAGGTCCACGCGCTTCGCCGACGGCGTCAACGCGCTCTGTTGGGAACGCACGCTACCCGGCGACTACGCCGAGGTCATCGCGAAGCTTGGGCCCGGCGAAGGCATCGTGCCGCTCGACGACGAACGCATTCGCTCGCTCGACCTTAGCCCGGCAGGCCGGCTCGCTGCTGAAGTGATGCTAGCGGACCAGCAACTCCTGCGCGACCACGACCTGGCTCCGTCACTCAATTGCGTCTACGACTGTGTGCGCGGACCCGACGCCGGCACCGTACCAACGGATGTGATGTCGTTCCATGTCGACAGCGCGCCTGTCGAGGTCGACACGTGGCTCTGCACCTACCACGGAGCCAGCAGCGAAGGCCTCCGTAATGAGGATGCCCTGCTCAAGGTCGAGATTCCTGAGATCCGCGCACAGCTGCTCAAAGAATACGGCAGCGGGGACGACGCAGGGTTCGCCGAGTTCCTCCACGAACATAGCTACGACTCGCATTACAACCCCAAGCCTGGTGCGACGCCCTATCCCTTCGGCACCTTCGCGCTCTGGCGTATCGCTACCCGCTGGCCCAGCAGCCCCGTGCCGCCCTGCATCCATCGTGCGCCGGAGAACCACCCCGGCTCACCGCGCCTGCTGCTGATCAGCTGAGTTACTTGACCAGCGTCAGTTTCGACGGGTAGCGACGATCGGCGTTCCATTCGCCGAGGTAGATATCGCCGGCGGAGTCGACGAAGAGGTCGTGGCCGTGCTTGAAGATCGGCTGCGCCTGGCTGAGCGGCTGCAACTTGCCGTCGACATATTTGGGCTCATTGCCACCGGGCGCACTGAGGACCTTCTTTGTAGCGCGATCCAGGACGAGCAGGAAGCCCGACTGCGCGAGGCGCTTGCCGTTCGCGTCTTTGCTCCAGCAGACGGCGGTGTAGATCTTGTCGCCGCGGAAAAATAGCTGGCCGGCGAAAGCGCCGGGTAGATCAAGGGTGTCGACATGCTTACCGTCCAAAGTAAACGCCTTGACCTGGTTCTGGCCGCGGGAGGGCACCCAGACCAGCGGGCCGCGCGGATCCGCGGCATCGATCGAGATACCGTGCGCGTTACTGAGATTGGCCGCGTCTTTCGTTGGCCCTCCCCACTTCTTGATCAGCTTACCCTCGAGCGAGAACTCATAGATTAAATTCGAGCCGTAGCCGTCGGCGACAAGCAACGTGCCCGCCGGCGTCCAAGCGACATCGCACGGCATGAACTTGCCGTCGCTCAGGCCGAGCTCCTTCGGCGTCGGGAACTTACTGACGACCTTGCCCTCGGTCGTCAGCAGCGTGATCCGACCTTCGACCGCGGAAGGATTCCAGCCCTCGGCGGCCATGTGCCAGCCGGAGTCGACGTGCACGAGATACTCCACGCCGTCTTTCTCGAAAATCTCCAGGCCGTGGCCGCCACCCAGGCCAGCGCTGATTGACCGGACATATCGTCCATCCTTCTCGAAGACGATGAAGTCGTTCTTCGGGTGGTCGGTGACGAGATAGATGCGGCCGGCCTTGTCCTCGGCGAGTGCGTGCGAATTGACCACCGGGGCAACCATCGGGTCAGCCTTGGCCCAACCTAGGTCGAGGGCGTAACGAGCCGGCCCATGGCCGAGAACGACGGGCTGCTGCTGGGCGAGGAGCGAGGTAAAGCAGAACAAGGCAAGCAGACGCATAGGAAGTAGAGTGAAGCTAACCTATAAAAGGCTTCAGGCAAGCCCGCCAAGGGCCGTGCCTAATGACATGCTCTTAGTCCCTTGCCTCGGGTCGGGCCTCGTCTTGGATAAGGCCATGCGACGCAACCTCGTCTGGCTCCGCCCCACCCTCTTCGGGAGCGCACTCGCCGTGATTTTGACGGTCGACCTTTCCAACCAGTGGGAGGTGCCGGTGGTCGGCCTGCCTCGCGAGCTATACGATCGTTATGTCGACGCCGTCGATCCAAAGGTCGAGAAAGCCGAGCTACTCAAGCTCGCTGAGACTGGCAACGTCCAGGCGCAGTATGTCTACGCCTTGCGCCATACCTCTTACGCGCCTGTCGAACTACGACTCCCGGAGGACAAAGACGTCGCCTTCCGCTGGACCCAGCAGGCCGCGGAAAAGGGACACTCGCGAGCTATGGCCGTGGTCGCATTCTATTACTACAAGGGTAACGGCGTGGCCAAAGACCTGGCAAAGGCTAGGGACTGGGCGAACAAGGCCGTCAAGAAAAGCCAACCCATGGGATTTCGCGTGCTCGGCGATGTCACGAAAGAAGAAGCCCTCGCCAACCGGGGCAAGGACGGTGCGCCTGTGGACAAGATAAAGCAGGCCGACTATGAGAAAGGAATGAAGGAGGCCTACGCCCACTACCAGCGAGGCGCGGACGCCGGCGACCGAGTCTCGCTGCGACTACTTGCTGAAGGCCATGACGAAGGCGTACCGGGCATGCCGCGCAACTACGAACTCGGCACGGAATTTCTCCGACGCGCAGCCATGCGCCGTGACCTTGTCGCGATCAGTCGCCTGGCCGTACGGCTGGAGGAAGGCCAGAAGGCCCCGCGCGACCTGGCGCAAGCCTATGCGTGGCGGCTCGTGCTGACGCAGCTGACCGGCCTGGCGACGGACACCGCAGCCCTCGACCAACTGGAACACACCATGCGTCTGCCCGAGGTCCAGAGCGGACAGACCGCCGCCGCCAAGATCCTCAAGGAACTCCCCTCCGAAGCGGCCGACGCCCTTTCACGCCTCCATACCTCCCGCTGAGCGATGACCCCAGCGCAACTGAAGGCCTCCGCTCAGACCGACCCGCAGCCAACAGTAGGGCTTTCGCGCGAAGCGCAGTCACTGTGGTTCATCAAGAAGGGCGACTGGGAGGCGGCGCACAATATCGCCCAAGATATCGAGACGCCCATCGGATCATGGCTGCACGCCCTGCTTCACCTGATCGAAGGCGACCTCGGTAACGCCCGCTACTGGTTCGTCGAAGCCGGTCGCCCAGTGAAGAAGCCATCCCAGAGCGACGAGCTCTGGGACGAAATCGCTGAAGAGGTCCTGAACTGAGGGGTTGGGTTTGACGCATCGTGGCTTACCCCCTCGATAGCGTCATGTCCCCCCAGCCACGCCGTGCCCTGACCGGCGTGCCCGCGCACGCTTGGGCGGCCTGCGCCTGCTCGGAAGGCGCCGAGCGCCGCGTGATCGTCTTCCTCGCCTCGAACCTCGGCGCGGCGGAGACCTTCGCCGAAGAGACCGCTCAACTCCTGACGTTACTCAACGCCGCCCAGCCTGTCGCCCGGACGCTGACCGAAGCCGATGCCGCCGTGCCAGCCTTCGAGGCCGACTGCGATCTCCTCGGCGTCCTCTCGCTGCTACGCCATGGTAACCACGACGCGAAGCGTCCGCTCCTCATCGCCTGCACGCCCGGCTCACTGACCCGTCGCTCGCCGGCCCCCGAAGCCACCGCCAAGGCCGAGATCATCGTCCGCAAGGGCGAGAAGCTCGCCCTGCAGGATTTCGCCAAGCGCCTCGCCGAAGATTTTGGCTATGCCCACGAGGCACTCTGTGAACAGCCGGGCGAATACGCCCTCCGCGGCGGCATCCTCGACGTCTACCCACTGAACGCGCAGATGCCCGTGCGCATCGACCTCTTCGGCGACACGGTCGAGTCGCTCCGCCCCTTCGATCCGGCGACCCAACGCAGCGAAGGCGAAGTCGACGGACTCGTCATCTGTGCCCCGCGCGATGATTCCGGATCAGCACTCGAAGCGCCATTCTTTCGCCACCTGCCGCCCGATGCGCTCATCGTTTCGGTCGACCGTTGCCACGAAGATGTGCTTTGCGCCGAGCTGGCTTCAGCCAAGGTCGACGAACTCGTCCTCGAAGAGACCGATGACGCTCCGCTTGGCTATCACGCCCACGCTCTCGAATCCACGCCCGCCGAATCCCTGCTCATCGGATCGGCCACCGATAGCGCTGAGACGCGACCCGCCCTGCTCCGCGCCGCCGCCTCACTGGCAAAGGACGGGCGCCCTTGCCTGCTCACGGGCGACACCGACGGCTCCGTCGACCGCCTTAACGCCGACGTCGCTGGTGCAAAAATCCGTGGCTTCGCGCCACGCGTCATCCACGGCCGTTTCGGCGGCGGCGTAGTCATCGCGCCCGGTAAATTACCCGGACTTCTAAAGGGTGGCCTACTCCTACTCACGGAGCGCGAGCTCTTCGGCCGACGCAAGCGCCCACTCGCCGTTCTGCCTCGTCGGCGCACCGCAATCCGCGCCGCCGTCGGCCGTGCGCTCGACTTCGGTGAACTCGCCGATGGCGACGCCCTGGTGCACGTGACGCAGGGCGTCTGCCTCTTCCGGGGCATCAAGGCCCACGAGCATAACGGACGTACCGAGGATTTCGTCGGACTCGAGTTCGCGGAGAAGTCGATGCTGCACCTCCCCGTGCGGGAGTCGCATCTCCTCACGCGCTACATCGGCATCGGTCGGGCGCATCCGAAACTCTCCAAACTTGGTGGGGGTGGCTGGGAGAAATCGCGCAAGGCCGCGGAGAAAGCGACCGCCGACCTCGCTGCACAACTGCTGGCTATGCAGGCCGCCCGCTCGACCAAGCCCGGCATCACGCACCCCAAGGACGTGGACAATGCATGGATGGGCGAGTTCGAGCGCTCCTTCCCACACCGTGAGACTCCCGACCAGACGCGCGCAATCATCGACGTGAAGGCCGACATGGAAAGGCCCGCGCCGATGGACCGACTCATCAGCGGCGACGTCGGCTTCGGCAAGACCGAGGTAGCCTTGCGTGCGGCCTTCAAGTGTGTGCTCGGCGGACGTCAGGTCGCAATCCTCGCACCCACGACCGTCCTTGCACAGCAGCACTTCGAAAGCTTCAAAGACCGCCTCTCCCGCTGGCCAGTCTCCGTTGAACTCCTCAGTAGCTACCGCACCGCCAAGCAGAAGGCCGATGTCCGGGCGCGGGCTGCGGCCGGTACGGTCGACATCGTCGTCGGCACGCACGCCCTGCTCTCCGACGGCACGAGCTTCGGCAAACTCGGGCTCGTGATCATCGACGAAGAACACCGCTTCGGCGTGCGTCACAAGGAGCGGCTCAAGCAGATGCGCACCGAGGTCGACGTCCTGGCCATGAGCGCCACACCCATCCCGCGTACGCTCTACCTCGCGCTCGTCGGTGCGCGCGACCTCAGCGTCATCGAGACTCCGCCGCGCGAGCGCCTGCCCATCCGTACCATCGTGCGCAGCTACGACGAGAAGCTCGTACGCGACGCCGTGAAGGCCGAGCTCGCCCGGGGCGGCCAGGTCTTCTACTTACACAATCGCGTCGAGACTATCCAGGCCGTCGCCGAACGCCTCGCCGCGTTGCTCCCCAAGGCACGCATCATAGTTGGCCATGGCCAGATGCCCGCTGGACAGCTCGAGGAAGTCATGTCGGCGTTTGTCGCCGGCGAGTACGACATGCTCGTGTGTACGACCATCATCGAGACCGGCCTCGACATCCCGAACTGCAACACCCTGATCATCGAGGGCGCCGATCGGTTCGGCCTCGCGCAGCTCTACCAGCTGCGTGGTCGCGTCGGCCGCTTCAATCGTCAGGCCTACGCCTACCTGTTCCTGCATCGCCACGCCGCGCTCGTCGGTACGGCGCATCGCCGCCTGTCCGCCATCCGGCAACATAACCAACTCGGCGCCGGTTTCCGGATCGCCATGCGCGACCTCGAGCTGCGGGGCGCCGGCAACATCCTTGGCGCGGCGCAGAGCGGCCACGTCGCCACCGTCGGCTTCGACCTCTACTGCCAGCTCCTGCGCCGAAGCGTGGCCAAACTGCGCGGTGACAAAGGCGCCGTTATCGACCGTTGTGAAGTGCAACTAGACTTCATCGACCATACCCAGGCCGCGCTGGGTACCGAACAGACGAACAGCAGCGGCGGCGAAGTCCCCTTACTGACCGCAACCCTGCCCTCCGACTGGATTCCAGAGACCCGCCTGCGCATCGAGGCCTTCCGTCGCATCGCCCTCGCGCTGGATGCAGCCGAAATCACTGAGCTCAGGGCCTCGCTCAAGGACCGCTACGGCAAACTCCCGCCCGAAGCGGAGGCCCTGCTCAGCCTCGCGGAGATCCGTTGCCTGGCAGAGGAGAAAAGTGTCGTTTCGGTGACGACCGACGGGGCCGCCATTCGCTGCTTGCTTGCCGCCGCCGGCCGCGCGCCCGAGCCTATTCTCGTCGGCAACCGGTTTCCCCGCTTGACCGTGCGAGACCCCCTGCGGAAACTAAAGGAAATCCGAGGCTTCCTCTCAAGACTGCCCGCTCCCACTGATCGATGAAATCCATTCTATTCTCCAGCCTAGTCGTCCTGACCACAGCCGCCACAACCGCCCAACGAGTGCCCGAGTTGCAAGATGACCGTATCGTTGCGACCGCCAACGGCACCGGCATCACCCTTTCCGACATCCGCCGCCAAATCGATCCTAACATGGGCCAGCTTCGCGCCGGCGCTAAGAACGATGCCGAGTTCAAAAAGGCCATCATCAACGCCGAGGAGGAAGTACTCAACTCCATCGCCGACCGCCTGCTCG
>JBEEKW010000007.1:0-50713 GCA_041168485.1 Verrucomicrobiota bacterium | reverse complement strand
ACGTTGGTGATCTCGGCCGCCGAGATGATACGATCTTCGCGGAGGTACGAATCCTTGCTCGGGCCAGGCCCGATGCAGACGGCTTCGTCAGCGAGCTGCACGTGCAGCGACTGCTCGTCGGCTTGGGAATAGACCGCGACGGTCTTGATGCCCAGCTCTCGGCAGGCACGAATAACGCGAAGGGCGATTTCGCCGCGATTGGCGATGAGGATCTTGTTCATGCTCGGGTGTTCGCGCTCAGCTGACCTTCACGCGGAAGAGAGGCTGGCCGAATTCGACCGAGGTGCCATTGGCGACCAGGCACTCGACCACCGTACCGGAGATTTCTGACTGGATCTCGTTCATCACCTTCATGGCCTCGATGATACAGACGACGGAGTCGGCCTTGATCGGGGAGCCTACGGTGACGAAGGGCGGGTTCTCAGGGGAAGGGGTGCAGTAGTAGGTGCCGACCATGGGGGAGGTCACCAGTTTGATGCTGGGGTCCGCGGCGGCGGGGGCGGCGGGGGCGGGAGCAGCCTGAGCGGCAGGAGCCGCGGCCACGGGGGCGGGGGCAGCCGCCAGGGGGGCGGCTTGGGCTGCGACCGGGGCGCGGCCGGGGACGTCGCGCTTGATGCGCAGCTTGAAATCTTGGTCCTGGATTTCGAACTCGGAAAGGTCCGACTTCTTCATTAAATCCACGACTTGTTTAATCTTAATTAGGTCCAAGGTAATGTCCTCCGTGAGGGGGTGTCCCTCTCTGATACAGGGTGTGAGGGGGGTAAATCAACCCCTCATTCCTGAATTCCGTCAGGAATCTTCCCTAACTTGCTGTCCTTCTGCGAGTTAATGATATCTTTCAGGGTCGGAATCGCACTGGTTTCTGGCTTAGAAATGGGCCCTTTTAGCTTAATTTTCGTTAAGCTGATCAGGGCACGATTGAGGTTGAGAAGATCCAGCGGGTTGAGCCCGCCCTGGCGGGGTAGTGAGAAGTCCCCTTCGAAGTTTAGAGTGGAGGCCTGGAGGTCGATTTCGCCGGCTAAGTCCAGGCGGGCTTTGGGGCCGGTGATGGCCAGGTCAGGGAAGTACGCCTGCCCGCCCACACAGCCGAAAGTGCCCTTCGCCTGGCTGAGTTCGTAGGTTGTCGCGCCCACGCCGAGTGCTTCCAGGACCTTGGAGATGTCTCCTAGTAGCCGCACCTTCTTGAGCGCCGGGTCCGTGAGCGTGTAGTGGCCAAGCCCCTTGAGTAGGCGGGGCTTTTCAAGGTCGAGATACCCAGCGAAATCGAGGTCCAGCTTGCCGGCCGAGGCCACCTTGGTGGCGGGAGCCGGCGGGGCATCCTTCGGCGGCGGGGTACTCAGGTCGTTGAGCAGCTGGCCGATCTGCGCGGGGTCGCAGCCCTTGAGGCCGAGCGAGAGCTTGGTCTGACGCAACGGATCTCCGTCCAGTGAGAGGCGAGCTTCTCCATCGGCGAGTCCGAGCTTTGCGCGCACGCGCATGCCGCCGTCGATATTCTCGGTGCTCGCTTGTAGAGAGCTTCCAGAGATGCCCCAGGCGGAGAAAGCGCCAGCGCACTCAATGGAGGTCTTCACATCCGGGCCTTTCACGCCAGGCGTGAGCAGTAAGGTGAGGCGACGGTCGATGGGCAGGGAGAGTCCGCGGAGGGCTTCGCCGAAATCTTTACCCGCGCAACGCGCGGCAATCCAAGGCTGGAGGTTGCCTTTGGCGCGCACGACTGGCCCGGCTAGCGCGAGCGGCTTGGTCCAATCCCACGTTGCGGATCCCTCGACGCTACCATCGGCTTCGGAATCGCCGCCACCCAGCCGATGCAGGCCGATGGTAGTCTGCTTCGGGTCGGCGTCGATGGAGACCTCGACGTGGCGGAAAGGTGCTCCCATGAAATCGAATCGATTTAGCAGGGCGCGGCCTTTGGTCACGCTGGTCAGCGACCCCCAGTGACTTTCGACCTCGATGAAAGCATACGGACGCTCCCGGAGGAAGAACATCTTCCAGAGCGAGACCCACCATTCGCCGAGAACGCGGTCGAGGCATACCGGCTCCATCTCGCCATTCAGGTGAAGCATGAAGGCACCGCCGGCCTTGAGTTCGCAGTCGACCGAACCGGTTACCGAAGCCAGTCGTAGGTCGCGCAGCTGCAGGGGTGCGGCGGCGCGGGTAGGGTCGAAATCGAAGTGTGTGCGTAAAGGCAGCGCCTTGTCCGGCGAGATCGCCTCTGCCGAAAGTCCGAGGCCCCGGAAGCCGGAGAGCGCAATCTCGCCAGAGGCTTGGGTGACCTCGCCCTTCGCTGAGAGGTTCGCCGCGACCTCGCGCAAGAGGACGTCGCCCCGCAGGTCGACGCCAGCGGCGTGAAGGAGGCGGCCGAGTTCGGGCTGCGCACTGATCTCTGCACCCGAGAGGTGGGCGTGACTGATGGCGGCCGTTACGGTACCAGTCGAGGCGAGGATGGCCGAACCGCTGGCCGTTGAGCCGTCGGAAAGGATGCCGAAGGCGATTCGGTAGCCGTCGCCCGAGATGGGGCGGGCGTCCAGCTTCACGCGCCGAAGTTCGAGACCAGCGCCCTTGGCTTGGGCAAGCGTCAGTTCGGCGACCGTATCTTCGCGGCGGCTTTTACCCCGTGCACGCAGGTCAATTCGCTCCGCTGTGATGTTACGCCAAGCCATCTCCTGCGCGCCGCCGTCGACCCTCCAGTCGGTGATTCGTCCTTCGGCCGCGACCTTGATCGCGCCGCGGAGATTGAGCCCGCGCACTTGGATGAGCCCGAGCCCGCTGTCGGACCAGTCGTTGCCCAGCACGGCCTGGACGGAGATTTCCGCGCTTCCGTCGCTGCTACCTTGGCAACGAAGCGAGACGGAGGCCCCGCCGGATCGCTCCGCCACGTCGATCGCCGTCTCGATGGAGGCGAAGGCGTCGGCCAGCCGGCGGGAAAGGGGGATCAGCCCTTTGTTATCTTTCTCGGGGCGAAGGAGCCCGGTCGGTACCTCGCCTGAAAGATGGCAGGTGATTTTCCCGCCACGTGCTTGGATGGATCGGAGGTTAAGCCAGCGGCCTTCCTTGGTGACATCGAGAGTCAGGGTGTCGATCAACGGCCGGCGGACGCCGCCGCGGGCGACGGAGGCCGGGCACCAGAGACGGGCGCCCGACAGGCGTACCTGCGTCGGCTCGATCTGGCCGGCGATGAGGAGTGCGGGATTGAGCGCGATTTCCACGCGAGCTGCGGTGAAGATGTCGCCTGACATGCCGTCGACGCCGAGCGACAGATCGTCGGCCGCCAACGTCAGATCCGGCATCATCCAGAAATTGCGTGCCTGTAGGCTCAGGCCTTGCTCGGCGAGCTGCGTCGAGATGCGCTCCGTAAGGAAGTCAGGCAACTTCGTCGGATGGTCGAGGTTGGCGACCCAGCAAAGTGTCAGCTGGACTGGGAGTAACAGGAGCAGACAGGTGTTCGTCAGTCCGCGCAGGAACCTGCGGAAAGGGGAACTTGCCTGCTTCGATTTCATCTGCCGGGCTCGGCCAGGAGAGGAATCAGGATTTCGGCGAGGCCGGCTTCGAGGATGAAGTCGTCATCATCCGCTTCGTCCCGCATGAGCAGGGCGCGCGTACTAAAAGGTGCCGAGCAGAGGTAAGTCCGGAATGATTCGCTGGCAGCTCCGCCACCAGTGGCCGCTTGGTCCGTCACGCGGATTTCAAATTTCCAGCCACCCGCACCGACGTCGCGTCCGGGAAATTCTGCCGCGCGTACTTCGGCAAGGCCGACCGCAAGTCGCCGCGAGCTGGCGGGGTCGAGTCGACCGGAGCCGGCCCAGTTGCCGTCGGGTCCTAGGCGTGCTTCGCCAAGGACCTTGCCATCGCCGCGGGCGGTGAGGCGGAGGCCGCTTACGCGGGCTCCCTGGGGAAGTTCCGCTAGGGAGCGCTTTCGCCAAGCCTGCGGCTCGACGTTTTGGTGGCCGCCGTTGAGCAAGGACACGTCGCAGATTGCCGCGAGCGGCGAGCCCTTGGCGTGCACGACGCGTGTGCCCGCGCCCCGGTCCGGATCGTCCGTGAAGGTGAGCAGCATGCGTTCGGTACCGAACTCAAGTTCCAAGGTCTGGATGGATGCGGTGCCTGGATTCGTCAGCGCCATCACGGCAGGCACGCTCGTGCCGCCCGCGGATTTGCGGCGGGTCGCGCGGAGTTGGGAGACCGCGTCAAGGAAGCGCCCGACAATCTTAGCGTCCGCCTCGCGTCGTTTGGTGGCCGTGGAGCCTGGGGCGACCGGAATTTCCCAGCGGGCCTCGGCGGTGGCGCCTTCTAGGCGATGCAACGTGATGGTGCGGCCGCCGGTGGCGATAGTGAAGCCGGTGACGAGCGCCGGATCGAAGTCGGCGGGCCGGGAGGCGGCGAGCGTTTCGCGGGCGGCGAACCAGTCGTTGAGCAGGCGGGCCTCGACGAGGAAGACCGAATTATTTTCCTCGAGCCGCGCGCAGAGCATCGTGGGCTGGCCCGGCGCTGGGTTGCCGACGAGCAGCACCTGGCGGCGAGAATTCCCTTCGAGCGATAGGCGGAGAGTAGGCGTGGTCAGCCCGGTGACGTCGTCGGCGAGGACGACGAACTTGCTCGCGCGCAGGTTCGTGAGGTCGGTGACGGCGCGGGTCGTCGCATCCGCGTCGGCGAGCGCGTCATAAGGGGTCTCGAAGCGCCATTCGGGGAACTGGACGCGCCGGCCGATGCGCGGGCGCGCTTCAGAAGTGAGGGCGGTCACGACTTCGCTATCCTTGGTGCGGTGGCGGACCGAGACCGCGCGCGCTTCGAAATCGGCGACCTCAAAGATCTTGTCGACGCGGTAGCTCTCGGGCTTGGCGGCCAAGGCCGCGGACATCGCCTCAGGCAGCGGGATGATCCGCTTGCCGTCGTCGGTAAGTAGGAAGTGATGGCGGGTCGAGGCCTGCACGCCAATCTTCGCTTCGACGGTCGCGCCGGTTTCGGCGGTGACCTTGAGGGTCCAGCGCGGGGCTTCGAGTCCGTAGTCCTTGAGGCTGGAGCCGTTGGCCTTGGCTTCGGCCGCGTCGAAACCGGCTTCGGCGCTGACGAAGCGAAGTTCATCGAGCAACCGTTGGACGGTCCAGATATTAGCTGGCCAGTCAAACGGCTCAGTCAGACGCCAGCCCGCGCTGCGCTTTTCAAGCACGATGCGCTCAGGGCCCTCGCTGAGGATGAGCTTCGTCGGCGTTGGCGGGAAGAGCTGCGACTGGCCGATGGCCGTCGGCTGATGGCCGGACGTGGCCCTCCAGACGAGGCCGAAGGCGATCAGGTTGGCGACCAGTAGGATGACAGTGGTGCGGGAGATCCGCATAGGCTCGTTAACTTCTGCGTCGCCACACGGAAACCGCAAGCCCCACTGCGAGGATGGCCAGCGGAATCAGGGAGAAGCGGAGGGCCAGGGCCCAGAAGTCGGACGCGGTGGCGTTGAGCTGATATTCGCCCTCGGCGCGGGCTGGCAGGGAGATCGCTCGGTCGCGGTCGGTGAGCCATGCGGCACACTGCGTGACAAAGGCGCGGTTGCCTCCGCGGTTTAGGCGTTGGTTGGCGGCGATCTGCGAGGTGCCGATGACGACAAGACGGCCTCCCACGCCCCCCACGCCCTTACGGATGCCGGTGGCACGCTCGGCGGCGGCAACGACGCAGACGGCACCAGCCTGGTCGCGATCAAGGTCGAATTTCACCGGTCGTAGGACGAGGTCGGTTTCACCCCAGGCGGCGGTAGAGGAGAGGACGAGTTGCCAGACTCCCAGCGTACTGTCGGGGGCGCTCCCTTCGTCGAAGCGTGCCGGGCGAATCCGCGAGGCGATGAGCGGGAGGTTTTGTTCCTTGAGGACCTTGGTGAGCGGGTGCTCTTTCTCCTCGAGTCGAATTAGGGCGATGTCGCCGTCGGTCGTGCGGCGCGCCGGATCGGGCTCCTGGAGCTCGGCGTCGGGCGAGAAGATCGCCCAGTCCGCTAGCGTCGGCTCAAGGCCATGATCGCGCCCCGGGTCGAGCAGCGCGAGCACGCGGCCGTTGCGTTCGTAAAGGTAGTTCTTCAGGCGCGCGTTCTCGGAGGCGGAGAAGGGGGTGACCGGTCCGGCGATGAGCACCATCGCCGCGTCCCGCGGCACTTCGGCGACCGTGGCGAGGTTCAGCTGGCGGACCTCGAAGTTACGGTTGCGCAGTTGGCGGGAGAGTAGCGACATCCCGCGTTCGGGGAGGGCGTCCTCGACGCCGAGTTCGCCGTGGCCCATGGTGACGTAGCAGATGGCGGCCTTATCTTCGGTCACTTCTATGAGCGCGGCGGTCACGGCCTCTTCACCCCGAAAGCCACCTTCCGTGGTCACGAGTTCACGGTAGCTGATATATTTGGCGCGCGGTCCGCAGCTCAGGATAAGCGCAATGGAAGCATCAGGGGCGCCATGGCGCGCCGCGAGTTCGGAAAGCAGGGGCGCGTTGCGGCCGCCGCCCGCGAGTTCGACGGCGAACCAGGCGGGACCGCTGCGACCCGATTCGACCACGTAGGAATCGAGTAGCTTCAGCAGTCGAGAGCGCACGACCTGCGCTGGCTCGGACGAGTCGTTGGTGACCAATACCGCCTTCACCCAGCCTTGGTTGCGACCGACGCCGACTGGGCTGCGGCGCCCGGCGGCTCGGACGGTCTCGGCCGATTCGGGCGCAAGCGAGTGACGACGGTCCGAGGTGATGTCCTGGCGGAGACGGAACTCCGGGAGTGAAGCGAGGAAGTTCACGACCACTGCGAGCGCAATCGCGAGCAGGGCCTGGGTCAGGCGGTTCAGCCGGCGGATGGGCCGGACGGAACCGAAATCGTCGCGGATGGGAGCCATCTCACTCTTGCCCCTCCACGGACAATACCGCCAAACCTAGGCATAGGAGGGTGCCGGTCCCGTACAGCACGATCGGACGGGAATCCAGGATCCCGGCAGCAAAATCCTGCAGGTGACCAAAGGTGCGCAGGTGCGCCGCGGGTTCACGCAGCCAGCCGAGCCATTCCCAGCTTTCAATCGGGAGCGATTCCATCGCGCCGCCCGCAGCGGTCATGGCCAGCAGACAGATGAATGCAAGGAGCGCCGCGAGCGCCGACGAGCGCGTGACACAGCTGCACAGGATTCCGATGGCGACGTGCAGCAGGCCGCTCACAGCGATGAAGCAGAGTCCGCCCCAAAGGATCGAAGGGTCGCCGAGGCGTGCGTCGCCAGGCGTGCCGAGGCGTTGGACGGTGAGGAAAGGGAAGAGGGTGAACAGGAGCCAGAAGACGACCCACACGATCCACGTCGACAGGAACTTTGCCCACACGACCGCGGTGGCGCTCGCAGGCGTGGTGAGTAGTGCGGCCAAGGTACCCGAGCGGCGCTCTTCGGCGAAGGTGCGCATGGTGAGCAGCGGTAGCACACACAGTAGCGGCAGCCAGAAGAACCAGAGCGTCGACTCGACGGGCGTGCGGTCGCTCGGCGCGCGGCTGGCTTCGATGAGCGCGAAGAAATGAATGCCGCCCATCAGTGCCAGAAACAGTCCGCCCGCAGCCCAGGTGTTCCAGGAGAGCGCGGCGGCGCGCAGTTCGTGCGCGAGCAAGGTGCGGAAGTGGCGCATCAGGAACGACGGGATTCTCCCGGGGTGCGCCGCGTGGCGGCAAGGAAGATATCCTCGAGGCCGAAGCGATCTTCGGCGATTTCCCGGAGGCTGATGCCGGCCGCGATGAGCGCCCCGGCGAGCGTTTCGCGGGCGGGCGAACCGGTGGGCAGGCTAATTCGGAAGGTGCTCCAGCCGTCGGCGGAGGGCAGGGCGGTCACGAACGCCGCCGGTTCAATTGCGCGGCAGGCGACGAGCAGCGCGGCTTCGTCGGACCGGGTCACGAGGGTGAAGCTGACTTCCGGGAGGAGCTCGCAGCGGAGGTCTTCCGTGCGACCCTGCGCGACGAGGCGGCCGCGGTTGATAATGACGACCTTGTCGCACACCTGCTCAACCTCATGGAGGATGTGGCTCGAGATAAGTACGGCCATCTTGCCGCGCAACGAGCGGATGAGATCGCGGATGCCGAGGATCTGATGAGGGTCTAGCCCGATGGTCGGCTCGTCGAGGATGACGACGCGCGGTTCGGCGAGCAGTGCATCGGCGATACCGACGCGCTGACGGAAGCCTTTCGAGAGCTGCCCGATGAGTCGACCGGAGGCGCGACGGGTGAGGTCGCAGTCATCCATGACCTTGCGGACGCGCTCGTCGACCCGGGAGGGGGCGACGTCCTTGAGGCGGGCCCGGAGCGTGAGGTACTCTTCGACGCGCATGTCTTCGGGGAGCGGGTTATTCTCCGGCATGTAGGCCAGGTGCCGCTTGGCGCCAGCCGGGTCGAGGGCCACGGAGACGCCCCAGATGGTGGCGCGGCCGGAGCTCCCGGACATCGTGCCCGAAAGAATCCGCATCGTGGTCGACTTGCCGGCGCCGTTCGGGCCCAGGAAGCCGACGATTTCGCCCGGCGCCACGGAGAAACTCAGATCTTCCACCGCGGTCAGGGAGCCATAGCGCTTAGTCAGTTTTTCCGCCACGACGGCGGCTTCCGGGAGGGGCGCTGCTTCGTTCATGTGTCGGGCTCCGGGAGGATGGGTTACGACTCGTCGGCACCATGCGAACGGGTCAATGAAAGACACGCCGAACGGCCTTTATTGGCAAGGAGAATAGGACTCGTCGACCCCGCGTGGAGCCAGTGCCGGACGGATTACTTGGCGGCCGGCGCAGCCGGTGCGACGAGCGACGGTTCAGACTGCACGAGCGCTTCCTTGTCGGACTTCCAGACGTGCCCGGCACGGAGCTTCTTGTCCATCGCGTTGAGCCACTTGGTCGCTTCAGCGGTGTCGCCCTTGGCGACGGCGACATTGGCAAGAGTCAGCATGGCGAAGCCACGAAGGGTCTCGGGGGCGTTCACGTCGTCGGCGACGGCGGCGATCGCCTTGTCCGCGCCAGCTTCGCCGGCTTCGAGGCGACAGAGGGCGGCGTAGAGACGGGCGCGGGTACCGAGCGCGGTGATGGCCGGTGCCTTACCCGCGAGGCCGGTGAGGCGGGACGCTTCGTCGTACGCCTTGGCGGCGTCGGCGAACTTGCCGGCTTTCTTGAGGTCGTCGGCGACGTCGGTCATGGCGACGGCGGCAAGGGCTTCGCCCGGGTGGCGTGAAGCAAAAGAGCGGCGCGCCGCTTCGTCTTGGCAGGCGATAAATTCTACGCCGAGATCTTCGCGGCGGCTTTCGTTCCAGAAGAAGTAAGCGAGGAAGGCCAAGATGCCGAAGACGAGACCGAAGGTGCCCTTGACGATGGTATCCTTATTGCGCTCCCAGAAGAGCCAAAGGCGGTCCTCGGTGTCCGCATTCACGAAATCCTCGTCGACGACAACGAGATTACGGTCGTCGCCGGCCGGGGGCTGCTTGTTGGAACGGTCTTCAGGCATGGGGGGTCAACCCTTGGCAAAGGACCGTTTGTGTCAACCCCCGCTACGGGCTTGTCCCCGCCCCCGGGAGGGTAAGTATGGGTGGACTCATGAGCGCTTCCGCCGCCGTTCTTTCGCTTCTTCAAGCCGCCCAGGGTAAGGGGCAGATTTCCGCCTCCAGCTTGGCCAACGCCGGGGATTGGCTCCGCTCCGGCGCCCTGCCGGCCGCCGCCATCGACTCCCTTAAGGACCTCTGCGACCGAGGTGCTTGGCCAGAGATCGAGGACCGTTTCTACAAGGGTATCGCTTTCGGGACGGGCGGCATGCGCGGTCGCACCGTCGGCCGCGTCTCGGCCGCCAACGAGCTCGACTCACAGGGGCTCCCAGTCCGCGCCGCCATCGGCTCGGCCTGCCTCAACGATATCAATGTCCTCCGCGCGGTCATCGGACTCTGGAAGCATGTCTCGGCGACCCAGTCCGGCGCCCGCCTCGTCGTCGCGCACGACGTCCGCCATTTCTCCCGCCACTTCGCCGAACTCATCGCTGGCGCCTGGAGCGAACTCGGCGGCGAAGCCTATCTCTTTGTCGGCGCCCGCTCGACCCCCCAGCTAAGTTTCACGGTCCGCCATCTCGGCGCCCATGCCGGCGTAGTCATCACCGCCAGTCATAATCCTTCGCACGATAACGGGTTCAAGTGCTGCCTCGGCGACGGCGGGCAGGTGCTCCCTCCGCATGATGCCACGATTGTCGCCGAAGTCGCCAAACTGGGCCCGGCCGATGTCGCTCCCTACCTCGAGACGAATCTAACCCGCGTGCTCACCGTTCCGGCCGCCGCCGAAGACGCCTATCTCGCCCGCCTCGCCGGCGTCGTCCTCGATCCCGAGGTCATTTCGCGTCACACGCCGAAGGTCGTCTTCACGAACGTCCATGGCACCGGCGACGTCATGGTCGTGCCCGCGCTCCGCCGCGTCGGCATCGACCCGCACATCGTCGAGGAGCAGCGCGAGCACGATGGCCGCTTCCCGACCGTCGCTTCCCCGAATCCGGAAAACGCCAGCACCTTCGCGTTGGCCCTGAAGCTCGCCGACGAGATTGGCGCCGACCTCATCCTCGCGACCGACCCCGATTCCGACCGCGTCGGCGTGGCCTGCCCGCTGCCCGCCGGCGGCCATCGTCTCCTCAATGGCAACGAAGTCGCCGCGCTACTGACAGAGTTCCGCCTCTCCTCCCTGAAGGACGCCGGCATCCTGCCCGAAGCCGGTTCGCCGAATGCCGCCGTGGTGAAGTCGCTGGTGACCACGCCGCTCGTCGCCGCGATTTGCGCCCGTCATGGCATCCGCTGCGTCGAGACGCTTGTCGGCTTTAAATGGATTGCTCGCAAGCTCGAGAACTGGAGTCGCCGCTTGGCTGAAGGCGCGGGCCCGGATGCCGCTGCGCTCCCGCTCCGTCGGCGCGCCCCGCTCGCGCTGCGCCACTCGACGCTATTCCTGCTTGGTGCCGAGGAAAGCTACGGCTACCTCGCGGACGACGCCGTCCGCGACAAGGATGCTAACGCCACGGTGGTCATGCTCTGTGAGTTCGCCGCGCTGCTCCGTTCGCGTGGCCGCACGCTGCTCGACGCGCTCGATGTGCTACACCTCAGCTACGGAGCTCACCACGAGGATCTCCTAAACCTTTCGTTCGAAGGCGCTGAGGGCGCCGCGTGTATCCGCCGCATCGTCGCCTCCTGGCGCGCCACGCCGCCGGCCGTCATCGATGGCTCCAAGGTCGTCCGTGTCACGGATTACGAGCGCGACAAGGTGCTCGACGCTGAAGGCGAACGCGTACCGCCGGAGGAGTTCATCCTCGCCGAGCTGGCCGACGGCCGCCGTATCGCCGTCCGCGCTTCCGGCACGGAGCCCAAGGTGAAATTCTATTCATTCACCAAGGCCGAGGTCGCCGATGCTGATGACCTGACCGCCGCCCGTGATCGCGCCCGCAAGTCCGCCCTCGCGCTTCGCGCCTGGCTCGAAGTCGACGCCAAGCGCCGAGCCAAATAAACTTATCATGAAGACCCTATCCTTGCTCTCTCTCCTCCTGCTCGGTGGCTGTGCTAGCCCCCTGGGTGACCGTTCCTTTGTCACTGAGAAGACGCCCGCCGCTGCGGCCGTCTCGGGTCAGGCGGCTGGCCAAGGGTCCCTCGAAGACCGCGTGCGCGCGGCCAACGAGAAGAATGATGACCGTCTGCTTAAGGGCGACTGGCGCGCGGCTAAGCCGGCCGTGGGTCCTCAGCAGTAAGGCCTACTTGGCCTTTGGCTTTAGCGGCAACTTGAGGCCCATTTGGGCGTCGAGGTAGGCCGCCAACTGGTCGACCAGCGCCGCCGCGAACTTGCGCCGGCTAGAGTCGGTGTCGCGCACGCCCTTGGAGTGGCTCTCAATCTGCAACCCCGCGAAGCCGGTGCCGGGTGCGGTGTGGGTGCGGACGTTGTAGCCGCCATTGAAGTAAGGTTCGCCGGGGACGGGCTTGCCGAGGCTTGGCGTGGAAGGGAAACCGGCGGTCTCCATCAGGGCGCCGAAACTCTGCGGTCCATGCAGAAGCGCCGGGTACGCGGAAGGATTCTTCAGCGCGAAGAACTGGAGCGTGCCTTTCTTGATGAACTCCGGTCGGGATAGCTCCTCGACCGGTAGGCCGAACTCGTTCCGGTCATGCCCATAGCCCAACTCGAGGCGCGCATCGGCGTGGCCGTGCCCGTGCAGGTCGATGTAGAAGCCCTTGCCGTGCTTCGCGACGACGGCCTTCTGCGCGGTCTGGATGAAGCCCTGGAAATCTTTCCAGCTCTGCTCGGTTAGCGGATGGCCAGCCGCACCTTCGACGATCTCACGATTGCAATCGATCTTGCGACGCGTGACGCGGCAGATGACCACGTGCGGGTGCTGGCCGGTGCGGGCAACGAATTCGTCATCGATCGCGCGGGCGAGTTCCTGGGTGTTGGTATCGAATGCGAAGGTTCCTTTCACGCGGTCCGGAAGTTCCTCGGGCTTATCGCGCCCGCCATGCGCGGCCGACAGTACGAAGGGTAAAGTGCCGGCGATATACTCGATGTACTTATTACGGCCGAAATAGGTCTGGCCAGGTTCGGGTGCCTCGGCGGCACGCAGGATGACGGAGGCCGTCAGCAGGCAGACGCAGAGGAGGCGGGACATGCATTATCCAAAGCCAACCCACCCGGAGGGTCAAGCGGACGGAACTCAGCGGGCGGCACCGCCGGCCAGCAGAGCGCGAACCGCGGCTTCTTCCGGCACAGAATCCGCCGTGCAAGCCGCGCCGATCCCATCCTGCAGGACGAAGCGCAACTTGCCGCCGCGGACCTTCTTATCGCGACGCATCGCGGCGAGCATGGGTTCGAGCGGCAGCGGCGAACGCAGCGCGGTGGGCAGGGCGTGTAGCTTGAGCGTCGCCTCGACCTGTTCGGCTTGGGCGGCGGTGCAATGCTTGAGCTCGGCGGAAAGGCGCGCAGCCATCACGAGTCCAATCGCAACGGCTTCGCCGTGCAGATAGGTGCCGTAGCCGGCGGTGGCCTCAATGGCGTGACCGAAAGTATGTCCAAGGTTGAGGAGCGCGCGTCCGCCTTGGGCGCTGGTCTCGCGTTCGTCGCCTGCGACCACCGCGGCCTTGATCTCCACACAGCGACGGATCACGCGCGGTAGGAGCGGGTGATTCCAGGCGAGCGGCGAGTTCTGCTCCAGCAGACCAAAAAGGTCGGCGTCGGCGATGATACCGTGCTTGATGACTTCAGCCATGCCCGCGGCGAACTCGCGCGGCGGTAGGGTGGCCAGCAGGTCGGTATCGGCGAAGACGGCCGTGGGCTGATGGAAGTTGCCGACCAAGTTCTTGCCTGCGGCGAGGTTGATGCCGGTTTTGCCGCCGACGGAGCTATCGACCATCGCGAGCAGGGTCGTCGGGATCTGGTAGAAATCGACGCCCCGCTGGTAAGAAGCGGCCGCGAAGCCGGCGAGGTCGCCGACGACGCCGCCACCGAGCGCGAAGACGGCGCCATCACGGGCCACGCCATTGGCGGCGAGAAAATCCCAGACGCGCGCGAGTTCGGCGGCCGACTTGGCGGTCTCGCCGTCTGTCGCCGTCGCGAGTACAGGCATGAGGCGAGCGAGCTGCGCAGCGAAACCGGATTGGGCGGCCGCGACGCCGGGCGAGGTGATGGCGACGCACTTTTGACCGGCGGCCACGCGGCGTTCAGCCACGGCCAAGGCTTCCTTGCACATCTCAGCCCCAATGCGGACGGGGTAGGAGCGCTGGCCTAGTTCGACGGTAACGGTCTCGGCCGACATGGGTTCACGCTGAGGCGAGCCGCCCTCGCTGGCAAGACAACCTCACTCCGCCAGACCGACGATTGAGCGGGCATAGGCCCGCGCATCGAAAGGCTGGAGGTCGGCTGGTTGCTCGCCGACGCCGATGAAGCGGACTGGAACGCCCAGTTCGCGGACTACGGCGACGAGCGCGCCGCCGCGGGCAGTGCCATCGAGCTTGGTGACAATCAGGCCAGTGAGCCCGACGGCTTCATGGAAGATGCGAGCCTGCTCGATTGAGTTGGCGCCTAAGGAGCCGTCGATAACGAGCCACCTCTCGTGTGGTGCACCAGGGTGGGCCTTGGCCGTCACGCGGACGACCTTGCGCAGTTCTTCCAGAAGGTGGGCCTTGGTGTGGAGTCGGCCCGCGGTATCGAGGATCACGACATCTACGCCGCGCGCGACGCCAGCCTTGGCCGCATCGAAGGCCACGGCGGCGGGGTCGGCGCCGGAGGCTCCACCGACGACTTCGACGCCCAGTCGATTGGCCCAGGCGGAAAGTTGTTCTCCCGCGGCGGCGCGGAAAGTGTCGCACGCGCCGAGCAGGCAAGTCTTACCTTCCTCGCGCCAGCGCCAGGCGAGCTTGGCGGCGGTGGTGGTCTTGCCGGCGCCGTTGACGCCGAGGAGCATGATTACATGCGGCTTGGAAAAGGCGGGCGTGGCGACGGTTTCACCACCGAGCGCGCGGACGATACTCTCAGCCGCGGCTTCGGCGGGGGAGGTTTTGCGGAGGGCAGCTTCTGATTTCCAAGCGGACCGGGCGGCTTCGACGACTTCGTCGGCGGTCGCCGGGCCGAAGTCGGCGGCGATCAATCGTTCACGCAGCTGCTCGGCCGACTCGGCGTCCATCGGACGGGCCAGCAGGTTGGCCACGGCCTCGGCCGTGCGGCTCAGGCCGGACTTCAGTCGTTCGAAGAAGCCCGCCATGGTTCAACCACCCTCGGCTTTGCGCGGGTCGCGGCCCAGTTCTTCCTTATAGCTGTCGAGGATGCCGTTCACGAAACGCTTGGATTCCTCAGTCGAGAATTCCTTCGCGATGTCGACGGCCTCGTTGATGCTGACGACCGGCGGGATGTCCGTGCGGCGCATGAGTTCGAAGATGGCGACGCGTAGGATGGCGAGGTCGACGCGCGCGATGCGGCCGAAGGCCCAGTTCTTGGCGTACTTGCCGATGACTTCGTCGATGAGTGCGAGGTCACGAATCACACCTTGGATCAGCTCTTCGGCGAAGGCGTAATATTCACGGGGTTGCGGGCGTTCGGAAAAGAAGTCGAAAAGCCCTGTCACCATGTCGGCGTGGCGCTGGACTTCCCAGGAGCAGAGGAACTGCATGGCAGCCACGCGGCTATCATGGCGGCGATTGCGCTTCGCGGGGGGCGCAGCCGGGTCCGGCACGACCGGTTCGTCGGGAGCGACGATGGCAATCTCGATGCCGGCTGGGATGTTGTGGCGGCGGAACGCGTCGACGGTCTTCGGGCTCGAGCCGATGATTTCGATCAGGCGGCGATGACTGCGGATTTCCTCGCGGAGGGCGGTGCGCGGCTCTTCGACCTGCGAAGGCAGGGGGAATGGGCCCGAGATGCGGGCGTCGGTGCCAGCGATGCTCGCGATGATATCGGCCGCAGCCTGGTCCGCCATGCGGTAGTCGACGCCCTTGATTCGGATACGGATCTTGGCGCGCGCAGAGGCGGAAATAGGGGAGTCGTTGTCCATCGGTCAGTTCTGGGCGAAAGGTTCCTGGCCGCCGCGCTTACGTTCCTCTTCCTCGACCTGATCGAGGCGTTCGCCGAGCGTGATGCGGTGGCGGGCCATCGTGAGGGCGGCGTGTGCAAACTCGGTACCGCGGTCGAGCGAGCCTTGGCAACGGGCGACGGCCTGTTCGCGATTGTTGGTGACGACGATGCCGTTGATCACCGGGACTTCGGAGCGGATGGCCGCATCCTGCAGGGCGTGGGCGGTCGAGTTCGCGATGATTTCGTGGTGCGGGGTGTCGCCGGCGATGACGACGCCTAGGGCGATGATGCAGTCGTAGTCGCCCGTCATGGCGGCCATGTAGGCGGCGAAGGGAATCTCGCCGGAGCCGGGGACGGCGAGCTCGACGATGGAGGCGGCGGGGACGCCTGCGGCGCGGAGACCTTTGATGGCGTTCTTCTTCAGGGCCTGGACCAGTTCCGCGTTATAGCCTGCCGACACGATGGCGAAGCGAAGTTCGGCGCCGTCGATGGCGTCAGGAGTGGGCTTGTCTAGGCTCATGGCAGAAGAACAGGTGGCCGATGGAGTCTGTTCCGAACCCCTCTGCAAGCGGAAACGGCCAAAAACCCTTAGAACGGAACCTGCTCGACAATCTCAAGGGCGTAACCGCCGAGTCCCACGACCTTGCGCGGGTTATTCGTGATAAGCCGGATACGCCGGAGTCCGAGATGGGAAAGGATCTGGGCCCCGATACCGTAGTCACGCGCATCCATCGCACCAAGGCGGATACCGGAATGGTCGGCCTGCACACCGCCGAAGGGTTGGGTGACGTGGACGATCACGCCGCGGCCGGCCTTGGCGACGGCTTCGAAGCTAGCGGCGAGCGAGGTGCCGGCGCCGAACGCGCTGCCGCGGAAAAGGTCGCCGAGCATGTTCTCGCGCTGCACGCGCACGAGCGTCGGCGATTCGTCCGGTTGTCCGAGGGTGAAGACGAGGTGCTGGCGGCCGTCGGGGAGCGAGCGGTAGACGCTGAGCTTGAATTCGCCCCATGCGGACTGGAAGGGGCTTTCGGCGACGAGCTCGACGAGGCGTTCGCGGCGGTGGCGAAACTCGATGAGCTGCGCGATCGAGATCATGTGCAGGCCGAACTTCTTCTTGAGCTCGATGAGTTCAGGCAATCTCGCCATCGAGCCGTCCTCGTTCAGGATCTCGCAGATGACGCCGCTCGGGTGCAGGCCGGCGAGGGACGCGAGGTCGACGGCGGCTTCAGTGTGGCCGGCGCGCTGGAGCACGCCGCCCGGTCGGGCTTGGAGCGGAAAGATGTGGCCGGGCTGCACGAGCGCCTCGGGCTTGGCCGCCGGATCGGCGAGGATCGCGATGGTCTTGGCGCGGTCGTAGGCGGAGATGCCGGTGGAGATCCCTTCGGCGGCGTCGACAGAAACGGCGAAGGCGGTGCGCTGCGACTCGCGGTTCTCTGGCACCATCTGGGAGATACCGAGGTGGCGCAGCTGATGCGCGACGGTCGGGACGCAGATGAGGCCGCGCGCGTGGCGGATCATCATGTTGACCGTCTCCGGCGTCGCCTTCGAAGCCGCCATCACGAGGTCACCCTCGTTCTCGCGGTTCTCATCGTCGGTCACAATCACGAGCTTCCCAGCGGCAATATCCGCAAGGACTTCCTCGATGGTGTCGAAGGGCTCGTTCATGAAACAGGGAGGTTCGAACTTGGTCGTAACCTCCCTCGGTGCAAGCGGGGAGATGGCTCCCCGCCTTTAAAATCGACCGCTTAGCGTCTATTTAGCGGCCGCGGCCTTGCCTTTACCCTTGGCGGCACCCTTGCCCTTGGCGGCGGTAGGCGCGGCCTTCATGGCTTCCGCGATCTTGACGCTGGTTTCCTTCCAAGTGGCCTTGGGTTCGGCCTTGGCGCTCCAGATGACGAAGTTGCGGAAGGTAGCGGATTGGCCGGCGCAGGTAAATCCAGGGTTGGCCTTCTCGGCCTTGAAGAGGTCGTCGCTGCCGAAGCCGCTGATCTTACCGTCGATCGTCGCGACCATCGTGTCACCGACCATCTCGAGCACGACGCGGTGCCAGGTGCCGGCTGCGAAAGCCTGAGCCTGATTCAGGAAGATGATGCTCTTCTCGGGGCCGTCGTGATCATGATCGTCTTTCTGCACGCGGAGGGATGTCGGCGTAATCATCACGCGCGCGACATGTTCCTTGGCGTCGTTGATGCTGAGCGAAATCGTCTTGGCGCCATCGAGGCGGAATTCGAAGGCTGCGACGAAATCTTGGAGCTTCACGGGTACGCGGCCGGCGGCGCCATGCTTGTCGTCCGGAAGTTCTTCAACGCGGATGCCTTCAGCGGTGCGTTCCCACTTACCCTTGGCGATCTTCCATTCAGCGGCCTTGGCGTCTTTAGTCAGTGCGTCGCTGACAATTTCCTTGTCTGGCTGCGCGAGGAGCGTGACAGGGGCGTCAGCCGCGTTGAGCGGCGACACGAGGGCAAGGAGGGCGAGGAGGCGGAGCGACATGGGGTTGTCCCAGTAGAACCGCGGAAACCGCCGATGGTTGCGTTTATTCGTAGGTCAGTTGGGCGGTGGCGTTGGTCGTGGCCGACGAAACTGTCCGAACCCAATAGGCATTGATCCAATGGGGGAACTCAAAGGTCTCCTTTGCGCCTGGGGCCAACTTGAAGCTCTGAAAGGCCGCGAAGCGACCGTCGCCAGTGGCGTCGAGCTCGACGGTGATCGTCGTCTCAGCGGCGCCCTTGTTTTCAAGCACGAGGGTCTTCTTGTCGTAGCCGGTCATGAGGTACGGATCCGACGGCTTGCCGGCGGTGACGTCGCTGTTCTTCCACGGACCACCGAAGCCGCGGGGCTTGCCGAGCTGCCAGAGATCGTCGGCCGTGCCGACCCAGACGGCGGCCTTGCCGTCGTCGGAGCGGATGATGTGGCGGTCATCTTTCGCGGCGCTGGCCGAGACGCCGCTGAGCACGAGCAGTCCTCGGTAGGAACAGTAGTCATGGACGGCGACGTCGCTCGTCGCAATCGGACGCATACGGATTGCGCCCTTGGCGTTGAGCGCCGGGAGTTCGTAGAAAGTGCCGTGGGCCTGGAGCATGTCGCGTTCGGTGCACACTTCGCGCGCCTTACGTAAGGCACTGCGGGCGAGCAGTGCGTCCTGAGCGGGCGAAGCCGAGCGGGGCAAGCGCCAGCGCACGCCGCTTTCCTCGAAGATGACGGAGGCCTCGTCAGTGGTGACGATACCCTGCGGTACCGGGGTGTTCTTCCCAACGTAGGCCGCGACCTCGGGGTCCTTCTGCTTAGTGAGTTTGAGGTCGGCGGAGAGTTCGTACGCGTCGCCGAGGGTGGTCTGATCAACCGTGACGTTCGCGTTGAGCACCGAGAGCGTGCGGAGGTTCGCACCGCGAGTGAGAAGGAACGCGCCCTGTGAGGTTGCATCATCGGCCTTGCTGAGGCTCTTAAAGAGCGTGCCACGCTCAGTGACGCGTTCATCCTTTGCGGCGTATTGGAAGGTGACGCCAGCCTTGGCGATGTCGCGGTCCGCCTTCGCGCGAATCCATGCGCCGGCGACGTCAGTCGGAATCTCGACCCACTGCGTGGCCTCTTCTGCCTTTAGCGCGACTTCGCGCCAGGCCTTCCACTGTCCGTCGCCCTTTTCGTCGATCTCCAGGGTGAACTTGGTCGCGGCGGCACCGTCATGCTGCAGCTGGACGGCGCGTTTCGCGAAGCCGGCCAGTAGGAAAGGGTCGGAGGCGACGCCAGCCTGGACGGGTTCGTCCACCCAGACGCTACCGCGGCCGATGGCCGGGCCGAGCTTGTCCGGCGCGTCGAGTGCGGTGAACCAGAGGTTGGACTGCGACTGGCCGGGGCCGGCGAGCGCGCCCTTGGCGGGACGCTTGTTGAGGAACTCGGACTTCGCGGTGTCGTCGCAGCCGAAGACGAGTCGGTCCTGCCAGCGCGTGAAGTCACCGATGACCTTGAGGTAGGCGGAGCGCGGCTTGATGCCACTCAGGTGCTGCGAGGAGAAGTTGGCGGGAAATTTCCAGAAGAGCCCGTGCATGGTCATCAGGCGTGAACCTTCTTCGCCGATATCGCGGATGCGCGGCCACTCGGTGTTCCACCCATGCGCGCCGTCATACGAGTGGCTGCCCTTGGGCAGTCGGTAGCTTGTCCATTGGCCGTCTTCCATGACCATGAGAATGACTGAGCGGAAGTCCCAGCCGACGGTCCAGATTGGATCTTTCGCCGGATCAGCGTTGCCGGTCAGTCCGCCCGGTCCGGTGACTTCGGTGAACTGGTTGCGACGGATGAGGGACCAGTTGCCTTCGCCGTTGAAGGAGCCGAGGCCACCGCTGACGATTGTCGGGTCGAGCAGCGCCTTAGGGCTGCGTTCACCGTTATTGGCGAGGATAACGAGGCCTTGGCCGGAATAGAGTCCCTTGCCGTGATAGCCGGGCAGCGTCGAGGTAATGGTCGCCGGGCTGACTTCCGCAGTCTGGCCAGGCTTCGGCTTATTCATGATCTCCTTGATGAGACCTTTCACCGCGAGTGTGCGGACGTCGACTTCATAGAGGCCGTCTTCCATCGTGGCGTAATAAATCTTATTCGCCGGGTCGGTCAGGTGGCGAGCGTTGCCGGTCAGGCGACCTGGCATGAGTTTCGGCGGGATCACGCGTACGTCTCGTTCGGCGCCGATGAGGTAGGGTCCAATGATCAGCTGATTGGATTCCTTGTGGATCATCCGGTTGGCCGGCGTGCCGCCGACGCTTTCGGGGCGGATAATCTGTTTCAGGTCCGGCGTGATCTCGTAGAGTTTGTCGCTCGAGCCGTAGGGCAGGTGCGGGCCGTAGGTGATGACCCAGAGGCGGTCAGCCCACGGCACCACGGCGCCAGTACCGCACTCGCCCTCGTTATTGAAATAGGCGAGCTCTGGATAGATGCCGGACCATTCCTGCGGTGCGGCGGGCGAGGGGACGGCTAGCGCGGTGAGGGCTAATGCGACGAGCGATCGGAGCGAAGACGGGGACATGCCTGAACTTTTCCTGCTGGCCGGAGGCTGGCAAGGTCAGGATATGGCATGAAGAAAAAACACCAGCAGCAACCAGCCCGCCAGAGTTGCCGCCGGAATCCCGAGCAGGCGTATCAGGCTTTTAGACTGGGCCTGCGTCAAGAAAGCCAACGCGAGGAGCGCTCCGCCGAATGGTCCGAGCCAGCGATACGGGAGGGTCAGCTCCAGATTGATCGAGGGTACGAGCGCACAGGCCTGCGCGATCCAGGTCATCACGTGGAGCAGTGCGGCCGCGAGGCCATTGAGCCACGTCGCCGGCCAGGCGAGCCAATCGCTGACGCTGCACGCGACCGAGGCCATCCCGAGCATCAGCGGAATCTCCGAGAGCGGCACCAGCACGAGATTCACGAAGATTCCGCCCCAGCTGGCCGAGCCAAAGAGTCCGAGCGTGAGCGGCACTCCGGCAATCGTGGCCGCGAGCGAGACGCAAAGCCCGCCGAGCAGGAATTTACGAGTACGCCAGCGAAGCCGCTGCGACGCGGTCTGTGCTTCGGCCGGCGTCAGGCGTTCTTCTTCCGTCGGTCGCGCGCAGAGATTCGCCGCCGGCCCGCCAGCTGCGATGATCCCGAGCACTGCTGCATAACTCAGTTGGAAGCCGGCGTCAGTGCAGGCTTCGGGCGAGAGGATGAGTGTGGCCGCGCAGGCGAGCGCCAGCGACTGCAAGGGCGGCGTATCGCGACTGCTGGCGCGTCCACCCCAGAGGAAGGCTGCCATAATCCAAGCGCGGACCGAAGAGGGTGAAGCGCCCGTCACCTGGACGTAGAGCCAGAGCAGCGCGAGGATGACTAGGCCCGAGGGGAGTTCTGGCAGGCGCGCTCGCTTGGCGAGCCAGAGTAGGGCCGCGGCCATACCAGCGATGTGCAGGCCGCTAATGGCGAAGAGATGCAATGTTCCCGTCGCCGCAAACGCCTCCTTTGCGTCCGCCGGTAGCAAGGCAGTCCGGCCCAGCATGGTGGCAGCCAGTAACGCACCGCCATCCGGATCTTCCCACGGCAACGACCGTAGCCAGGCGTCTAGCCGGCGTTGCTGGGCTTGCCTCCAGACCGCGAAGCGTGAGGGTGGCGCGAGTTCGCCGAGCACGCGCCCGCCGCGTAGTTTGAGCGTGGCGCCTTGCGAGCGCAGCCAAGCATCGTAGCCGTCTGCGACGGCGGAGATGGGCGTGAGGCCGCCAGTGATCATGAGTTCGCCCCCTTCGGCCGGACAAACTCCGCGGACCGAGAGCGCGACGCGTCGGCGGAAGAGGCCGCCGTCGCGATCAGTGATCCAGCCGAGTCCAGTCCAGCCGTCTCCGTCTTTCCGCGGCGTCGCACGTTCGACCATGATCGGTATTTCGACGAACGGTCGTCGGACGATGGCTGGCGTCTGCGGCGGCATTCGTAACTGATGCCACGCCGCGCCGATGGCCGTACCCGCGATCACGATCGCGATGCCGGCGATGATCGCTTGTCGGCGGCTGAACCAGCCCAGCCCGGCCGCGAGTCCGCCCACGAGTAGCCAGGGGCCGGGCGAGATCCCCGTGGCCGCATCGATCGAGCAGCCGAGTAGGAGGGGGAGGGCGAGCCACAGCGCCGGACAGTGTCCGAAGCGATCAGGGGTCAGGGAGTCTTGCTCCAGGGGGTCGGGCCTTGCCATGCGCGGAGGCCTTGGCCTCCGAGGGACAGGGACCGAACCTCCGCAGCGAGCGAAGTCCAGGCGGGGTGCTTGGCGAGGACAGGGTCCTGAAGGAGATTACTTAGGGGTATCACGACAAACCCTCGGGAAGACCACCTAGGGTGGGGGAGGGTGACGGTCGGGCTGTCCCAGGATCCTCCTTCATAGAAGAGCAGGTCGATGTCCAAGGTCCGGGGGCCATTACGGTGAGCGGTCCGTTCCCGGCCGAGCTGGCGCTCGATCTCGAGGGTTTTTATCAGTAACTCGTCGGGTTCAAATCTACAAGTTATTGCTAGACAGAGGTTTAAGAAGTTAGGCTGGTCGGCATACCCTACCGGATCCGAGTCGACAGCCTCCGAAATGGCCAAGATGCGTGTTTCGGGAAGTTTACCCAGAAGCCCAATGGCTTGGGCGATAATGTCAGCCCTATCGCCGAGGTTGCTGCCTAGGCCGAGGATAGTGTGTTGGGGGGACCCGTTCACACCCGCTCACGGCGAATCTTCACCGAAATGGCGTCGAACTCGGCGGCCACCGGGGCGAAGGGTTTGTTGACCTCGACCGTGACGGCCTTGACCACCATGAAAGTGCCCAGAATGCGTGCGGCGATCTGCTGGGCGAGGGTCTCAATCAGGTAGACCGGCTTGCCAGTCAGCTGAGCTTCAACCGTCCTGATGACATCGGCGTAATTGACGGTCAGTTTCAGATCGTCGGCGGCGGCCGCCGGGCGGGTGTCAATCTCGAGGTCGACCGAGACGGTGAACCGCTGTCCGAGGCGTTTCTCCTCGGGCAGGGCGCCATGGTGTCCGAAGGACTTGATGCCGGCTATCCTGATGATGTCCACGTCCCGATGAATGCCCGCCCGGGACGACCCTGCAAGCGCCTTCCCGCGGGGCGCCCGCAATTGTTAGAAGTCCCCACTTGACCACCCTTCCAGCGGTCGCTGACAGTCCGCGGAACACTATGCCAAAGAGGACCGATATCCGCTCAATCCTCATTATCGGCTCGGGACCGATCATCATCGGCCAAGCCTGCGAGTTCGATTATTCCGGCACCCAGGCGTGCAAGGCCCTACGTGAAGAAGGCTATCGTGTCATTCTGGTGAATTCCAATCCGGCCACGATCATGACGGATCCGGAGACGGCGGACGTTACCTACGTGGAACCCCTCACGGTCGAATCCGTGGAACGTATCATCGCCAAGGAAAAGCCCGACGCGCTCCTCCCGACGCTCGGCGGCCAGACGGCGCTCAACCTTTCCCTCAAGCTCGCCCGCACCGGCGTCCTCAAGAAATATGGCGTCGAGCTCATCGGCGCAAAGGAAGACGCAATCGAGCGCGGCGAAGACCGCGAAATCTTCAAGAAGCTGATGCTCGAAATCGGCCTCGACGTTCCGCGCTCACGCGTCGTGAAGTCCCTCGACGCCGCGCGCGACACGATCGCCCTCATCGGCGGCGAGTTCCCGGTCATCATCCGTCCTTCCTACACGCTCGGTGGCACGGGCGGTGGCATCGCCTACAACAAAGAAGAATTCGAGCGCATGGCCCAGGCCGGCCTCGACGCCTCGCCTGTCCACGAAGTCCTCATCGAGGAATGCCTCTTGGGCTGGAAGGAATACGAGATGGAAGTGATGCGCGACCACAAGGACCAGTGCGTCATCATCTGCTCAATCGAGAATTTTGACCCGATGGGCGTCCACACGGGCGACTCCATCACCGTCGCCCCCGCCCTCACGCTGACCGACAAGGAATACCAGCTGATGCGTGACGCCTCGTTCGCCGTCATCCGCGCCGTCGGCGTCGAGACCGGTGGCTCGAACATCCAGTTCTCCGTCAACCCGGCCAACGGTCGCATGATCGTCATCGAGATGAATCCGCGCGTGTCGCGTTCGTCCGCCCTCGCCTCTAAGGCCACGGGCTTCCCGATTGCTAAAATCGCCGCCAAACTCGCCGTGGGCTACTCGCTCGACGAGCTGCAGAACGACATCACGAAGTCCACGCCGGCCTGCTTCGAGCCGACCATCGACTACGTCGTCACGAAGATCCCACGCTTCACGTTCGAGAAGTTCGTCGGCGCCGACACGACCCTCACCTCCGCGATGAAGTCCGTCGGCGAGGCGATGGCGATCGGTCGCACGTTCAAGGAATCCTTCCAGAAGGCGCTCCGCTCCCTCGAAATCGGCGCCTGGGGATTCGGCTGCGGCGGCAAGTTCGGGGATGCGGCCTTCACCGACCTCACCGAGATCCGCGCGCGCCTCGCCCGCCCGAATCCGGAACGTCCGTTCTTCGTCCGCTATGCGATGCTCGCCGGCTTGACCGAGAAGGAAATTTTCGACCTCTCCAAGATCGACCCGTGGTTCCTGCGCCAGCTGCGCGGTATCGTCGACATCGAGCTCGCCCTCAAGGCCGCCGGCAAGTCCGTCGGTACCGACCTGCTCCGCCAGGCCAAGGAAGCGGGTTTCGCCGACCGCCAAATCGCCCACGCGACGGGCATCGCGCCTGCCACGGTCTACTCGCAACGTAACGCCGCCGGCATCAAGACGGTCTTCCGTCTCGTTGATACCTGCGCCGCGGAGTTTGAATCCTTCACGCCTTACTTCTACTCCACCTACGGCGACGAGTCGGAGGTCCGCCCGTCTCCGAAGAAGAAGGTGATGATTCTCGGCGGCGGTCCGAACCGTATCGGTCAGGGCATCGAGTTCGACTACTGCTGCGTCCATGCCTCCTACGCGCTCCGCGCCGCCGGCTACGAGACGGTGATGGTAAACTCCAATCCCGAGACGGTCTCGACTGACTATGATACTTCCGACCGCCTCTACTTCGAGCCGCTGACCCTCGAGGATATCTTAGAGATCTACCGCACCGAGCAGTGCATCGGCGCCATCGTTCAGTTCGGCGGCCAAACCCCGCTCAATCTCGCCGCGGACCTGGAAGCCGCCGGTGTCACGGTCGTCGGCACCTCGCCCGCCAGCATCGCCCTCGCCGAGGATCGCCAGCAGTTTAAGGACATCCTCATCGAGCTCGGCATCCGTCAGCCGGTCAATAAGACCGCCCTATCGACCGAAGAAGCCTACCTGGCCGCCGAAGAAATCGGCTTCCCGGTCCTCCTCCGTCCTTCCTTCGTGCTCGGCGGTCGCGGCATGTTCATCGTCTACGGGATGGATGAGCTGAAGTCTGTCGTCCGCGAGGCCTTCGACGTCGCTCCCGGTAAGCCGGTGCTGCTCGACAAGTTCCTCGAAGATGCGATCGAACTCGATGTCGACGCGATCTGCGATGGCGAGACCACCGTCATTGGCGGTATGCTCGAGCATATCGAGCACGCGGGTGTGCACTCCGGCGACGCCGGCATGGTGCTGCCTCCGCACTCGCTCTCGCCGGCCCTCGTCGACGAAGTTCGCCGTATCACCCATTCCCTCGCCAAGCGCCTCAAGGTGATTGGCCTGATGAACATCCAGTTCGCGATCAAGGACGGCATCGTCTTCATGCTTGAGGTCAACCCGCGCGCCTCGCGCACGATCCCGTTCGTGTCGAAGGCCATCGGTGTGCCGCTCGCGAAACTCGCTTCACTCTGCATGCTCGGGGCCAAGCTCAAGGACCTAGGCTTCACCCGCGAAATCCGTCCGCCTTATTGGTCCGTCAAAGAATCGGTCTTCCCGTTCAGCCGCTTCCCCGGCGCCCCCGTCACACTCTCGCCTGAGATGCGTTCGACCGGTGAGGTCATGGGTTGCGATGACGACCTCGGCATGGCTTACGCCAAGGCGCAGATGGCTGCGCAGCCCGCGTTGCCGGTCGCTGGTAGCGCCTTCCTCTCGGTCAAGGACCGCGATAAGGACGGTGCCGTCGCCGTCGCCCGCGACCTGGCCTCCCTCGGCTTCAACATCTACTCCACCAGCGGTACCGCCGCGGCCATCGAAGCCGCCGGCGTTAAGGTCACGAAGCTCGGCAAAATCTCCGAAGGTGCCCGCCCCAACGCGCTCGACCTCCTGAAGAACGGCCAGTTGCAGATGATCGTGAACACCGCCGCCGGCATGCTCCCCCGTAAGGATGAGAACGCGATGCGTTCTGAAGCCGTCATGCGGGGCGTTTACATGGCCTCCACGATGAACGCGGCCCGCGCAGCCGTCCTGGGCATCCGCTCCCTGCGCGAACACCCCCTCACGGTCAGTTCTTTGCAGGAGCACGCAAAGGTGCTTCCCCCGAAGGCCTGAATCGTCTAGCAACTCCCCTCTCCCATGAAATACCCCGTCCTCGCCGCGCTGGCCGTCGCCGTCGCATCTCTCCATGCCGCCGATGAGGCGAAGCCCGCCGCCGCCGCGGCGATCCCCACTCCTCCCCCCGCAAAAATCGTGAAACCGCTCACCCCCGATCAGGTCAAACTGGCCTGGACCATGCTTGGCTACTCCATCGCCAGCCAGTCCCCCATGCCGCAAGTGAACTCGCAGCTCGAGCTCACCGATGAGGAGGTCGAACTCTTCCTCGCCGGCGTGCGCCAGGCACTGCGCGGCGACAAGCCGAAGTTCGACCCAGCCGAACTCGGTGAAGGCGCCGACGCGATGTTCCAGGAACGCGTCAACGCTAAGGCCGGCAAGTGGGGCAAGCAGAACGACGAGTTCCTCGCCAAGGTCGACGCCGACAAGTCGGTGACTAAGACCGCTTCGGGCCTCCGCTACAAGATTCTCGCTCCGGGCTCCGCCGTGAAGCCGACGAAGGAATCGACCGTGAAGTGCCGCTACGAAGGTAAGCTCGTTGACGGAAAAGTCTTCGATTCGACCAAGACCCGTAACAATGAGCCGACCGAGTTCCCCCTGAGCGGCGTCATCCCGGCTTGGACCGAAGGCGTCCAGCTCATCGGCGTCGGTGGTAAGATTGTCCTCTATTGCCCGGCCGCTATCGCCTACGGCGAACAGGGCCAGGGCCCGATTCCCGCCAAGTCCGTCCTCGAGTTCGAGGTCGAGCTCGTCGAAATCTCCAAGGCTAAGTAAGGGCTGTTTCCAGTCCTTTCCTCGCGGCGCACCGAAAGGTGCGCCGCTTTGCTTTGCAGTGGGAACAATCTCTCCATTATGAGGTACTACCCCTCATTCATGCGTTTTGTCCTCACCATGGCGTTCTTGGCGGCGGCCTCCCTTCGAGGAGCCGAGCTAGGCGTCCCCGTGTCGACGTCCCCCGCTGCGGTCCAGGCTGGTCCGCTTTCCTTAGAAAAGGCTATCGACCGTACCCTCCTCTTTAATCTCGGACTGACGGTGACCCGCCTCGACGCCCTCCGCTCCTTGGATGCGGTCGAGGTCTCGGAGTCGGTCTTCGACCCGACCTTCGCTTGGACTAACCGCATCACTGGAAGCCGCTCCGTGGCTGACCTCACGGGTGGACTCGCTGCCACGCGCTTGCAAGACTCCGATGTAGCGCTGAGCCAGAAGTTCACTTGGGGCGGCACGCTCTCCGTCGGTACCGGCCTGACGCGCACCTGGACGGAATCGGGTAGCCTCGCAACGGCTTCCGCTTACGAGCTTGGCACCAACGTCGCCTACACGCAGCCGCTCCTCGCTGGCGGCTGGCGCGCGGTGAACCTCAGCGCGCTGATCTCGTCGCGTCAGGCGGCCTATCGTAATCGCCTAGCGCTGCGCGCGGCCTCCCTCGACCTCATCCGCGATACCGAAGTCGCCTATTGGTCCCTCGCCGGCGCCCGCACCCTGGTCTCCTTGCGCGAGACGAGTCAGCGCTCGGCGGAATCCCTGCTCGCCCAGATCCGCGCCAAGCGCTCGCTCGGCGACGCAACGGTGCTCGAGGAGCTGCAGGCTGAAGCCGATGTCTCCAGCCAGCGCGTCTCGGTGCTCAACGCGCGCCAGTCGCTCGACAGCGCGGAGATGAACCTGCGCCGGCTCCTTGGCCAAGGCGACGCCGCCGCGGTCGAGCAGGCGTTGCTCGTCGACGAGATGCCGACGGCCACCGTACCAGCTCCGCAGGCTTTCGCTCCCTGGATTCGCACGGTCGCCGACTTCGACTTCGGCACGGCCATCCAGCTATCCAATATTGTGCAAGCTGAAGCCAGCGTCGCTCAGGCCGAACAGAACGATCATCCGAGCCTCAACTTGTCCGTGGGCAGCTCGCGCTACGGCAATGGCGCGATTGGCGGTGGCGTCTCCGGCGGCTACGACGGCTATCGCCAGCAGTCCGGCTGGAATAATTACGCGGAACTTCGCCTGAGTTTCCCGCTAGGCTTTCGTGAGTCTGAGGCGAACCTGCGTTCCGCTACCCGTGCCCGCCGGCAGGCCGAACTCCGCCTTGCGGATGCCCGCCAGAATATTGTTTTCAGCGCCCGCGCTTCTTGGCGCGAACTCGAAGCCGCCCGCGCCCGCGTCGACGCATCCACGTCCTCCCTTGAGCTTCAACGTAAGTCCTACGAGGGCGAGCGCGCGCGCTATGATGCCGGTCAGTCCGATGTCCTTCGCGTACTCCAAGCGCAGGCCGCCCTTGATTCCGCCCAGCTTAACTGGGTGCAGTCCCACCTCGACGCCCGTGCGGCCTCCGCGAAGGTCGCCCGCCTCGACGGATCTATCCTTACCCGTCACGGCTTCACGATGGATGCTGTTGAGCAGAAGATCGGCGCCGGCCTTGGCTCCGAAGACCCACTCCCCCCTCTGACCGTCACCCCATGAAATTTCTCAAGCCTCTTGTCATCATCGCTGTCATCGGCGGATTAACTTTCGCCTTCTGGCCCGCGAAGAAGGGCGGCGGCCGTCAGCCGCTCTCCCCCGCCTTCGAAGCCAAGGCCGAGAAGCGCGATATCCTCGAGACCGTCGAAGCCGCGGGGTTCGTCCGCGCTGTCATTTACAGCAACATCCGCGCAGAAGTGAGCGGCAAGCTCCAGAAGCTCTACGTCCAGACGGGCGATATGGTGAAGAAGGATCAGGTCCTCGCCGAACTTGACCCGGTCCTCGCCAAGGCCGATGCGGATGAAGCCGGTCGTACCTTGCAGCTGCAGAAGTTCACTTTGGAGAAAATTACCCGCGACCTCCGCCGCTCGGAGGCCCTTCAGGCCAAGGGCTTTGTCTCCGAGCGCGAGATGCTCGACGCCAAGACGGCCTACGAGGTTGCGAAGCTCCAGAGTGAGATCGCCCAATCCCGTCTGGACAAGGCTTCCGAGAACGTCCGCAAGACGGTGATTCGCGCTCCGCATGACGGCCAGGTTTCCGACTGCACAATCCTGGAGGGCCAGATTGTCATCGGCGCCCAGTCGATCAATAGCGGCACGCTCATTATGACGATTTCCGATACCTCGCTCCTGCGGGTTGACGTCAACCTCAACGAGTTCGCCGCCACGCGCGTTGAGATCGGCAAGGATGCGATGGTGACCTTCGACTCCATCCCCAGCCTGCGTAAGGACGGTAAGATCAACTTCATGACCCCGTTCGGCACGGCTGACCTCAAGGTCCCTGACCTGCGCGTCTTCCCGACGCAGGTCTCCTTCCTGGCGGGCGACGGCGTCCGGCCGGGTATCAGCGCGAACGTCACGGTGACCGTCGACAGCGTCAAGGGCTGCACTGCCGTGCCGGTATCAGCGGTCTTCATCGACGGCGCCGACCGCCTTGTCTACGTCCGTAATGCCGACGGTGAATGGATCGCTCATAAGGTGAAGGTGGGACTCAGTGATGCCGGTTGGTCCCAGATCAAGGAAGGCGTTGCTCCCGGAGATATCGTCAGCCTCATCCGACCCGCGATCGTCCGCTGAAAATGCCCGCGCTCATTGCCATCCGCGGCTTGCGCAAGGCCTACGTCATGGGCGATGAGACCGTCCATGCGCTCGCGGGCGTCGACCTTGATTTCCAGAAAGGGGAGTTCGTCGCCATCCTCGGGCCTTCGGGCTCCGGTAAGTCGACCCTGATGCATATCCTGGGCTTCATGGATACGCCGAGCGAAGGCAGTATCGTGTTCGATGGCCAAGAAGTCGCCAAGCTCGAGCCCGACCTGCGCGCTTGGTATCGCTCCAACCGCGTCGGCTTCGTCTTCCAGTCTTTTAATCTGCTGCCCCGCCTTACGGTTCTCGAGAACGTGGCCTTGCCGTTGCTGTATCGCGAGAACTCCGACCCCGTCGCCAATGCGGCGGCGGCCGCTGTCGCGCTGGAGCGCGTCGGGATGTCGCATCGTCTCGACCATCGCCCGAGTCAGCTTTCGGGCGGTGAACGCCAGCGCGTCGCCATCGCTCGCGCCATCGTGGGTTCGCCTTCCATCATCTTCGCTGACGAACCGACGGGGAACCTCGACGTGAAGAACGTCGACCGCATCCTCGAACTACTGGGATCCCTCATCAAGGAGGGCATCACCGTCGTGCTCGTCACCCATGACCTTTCCGTCGCCGAGAATGCGCATCGCGTTATCTCCATGCGCGCAGGTCTCGTCCATGAGGACCGTACCCGATGAAGCTCTTCGACCGCATTCGGCCCGCCATCATCAATGGCCTCCGTGAACTTCAGGCCAACAAGATCCGTTCACTCCTCTCGATGTCAGGGATCATCCTCGGTGTGGCCTCCCTCGTCGCCATGGTCACCGTCGTTCAAGGAATGGTCGGTAACTTCCGCCAGTTCGTTGACGCCATGGGTGGCATTGAAAAAATCACGGTCTCACGTGAACAATTACCCAAGGAGCAGGAGCATCTGGCTGAGCTCTCCGAAGGTATCACCATGCGGGACGTCGAGCGCATCCGCAAGACGGTGCCGCTTGTTGATAACATCTCGCCGGAAGCCCGCGTCGGGTTCGAGCGCCTGATTATCGACGGACGCGAGACGAGCACCTATGTCACCGGCGTCACGGCGGACTACCTGCCGGTCGCCAAGCGTTGGGTCGACCCCGGCTTCGGCCGCTTCATCAGCGACCTGGACGTGCTCAACATGAACGACGTCATCGTCCTGGGCTCGGCCGTCGTGCCGGAACTCTTTGGTGCCAACGTGGATCCCGTGGGCAAAGTCATCAAGATTCGCGGCCGCCGCTTCACGGTCATCGGGATACTTAATAACATCGAGGGTAGCGGCATGCAGATCCGTTCCGCAAATTCGCGCAGCTCCGGTGGCTCTTGGCGCTGGCGCAACAGCGGGGCTCTCATCCCCGTCTCGACGGCTCAGGCGAAGTTTATCGGCAACGACCGTCTGAGCGGCCTCGGCCTGCGCATCGGCGACGCCGAGCTCCTGCGCGACGCGGTCGAGCAGACCGAGCGCACGATACTCGCTGGCCATAAGGGTCTCCGCGACTTCGCGATCACGACGAACGAGCAGACCCTCGAGGACTTCCGCAAGACGGAGGCAGCCTTTAAACTCTCGCTCGGCGGCGTGGCCGGCATCTCCCTCTTCGTCGGCGGTATTGGCATCATGAACGTGATGCTCGCCTCCATCAATGAACGCATCCGCGAGATCGGCGTACGCAAGGCCGTCGGGGCGCGCGGGTCCGACCTTTTCCTGCAGTTCCTCTCCGAGGCGGCGGTGATCTCGGTCGTCGGCGGCCTCATCGGCCTCGTGGTCTCAATGGGCATCGTCTCGCTGATGAACTATATCCTGATGCAGGCACTCCCGACTGGGGCAGTCGCCACGCTCGACTGGGTGATTATGGCCCAAGGCCTCGCCTTCTCGGTCGTCGTCGGCCTCGTGGCCGGCGTCTACCCGGCGCTTCGCGCTGCGAGTCTCGACCCGATTGAAGCCCTTCGCCACGAATGACCTTACCTATGAAGACCCGTCTCCTATCACCCCTGCTCCTGGCGTTCGCTGGTTGCACCGCCGCTCCTCTCGCCCCGCTAGCCGTCTGGGAGGGCGCCCCACCGGCCGAGACGCTCACGCTCAAGCCTGGCCAAGACCCGCGCGGGACGCTCAACAAGCAGACGCACCGAGGTGATGTGTTCATCCCGGAATTCGTCGTCTATCCCGCCGCCAAGCCTGGCGCCCCGATTGTCATTGTCTGTCCGGGCGGCGGTTACGGTATCCTCGCGGAAGAACATGAAGGCGCCGAAGTCGCGCGTCGTCTCAACGCGTTTGGCAGCGCCGCTGTGGTGCTGCGTTATCGCGTGCCGCGTCGTGATAAGGATAAGCCATGGATTGTCCCGGTGATGGACGCCCGTCGCACAATTCAGATCGTGCGCGAGCGTGCTAAAGAATGGAATGCGGATCCGGCCAAGGTCGGGATCCTCGGTTTCTCCGCCGGTGGCAATCTCGCTGCACGCGTGGCCTATTCGCCGGCTGAGGTCGATGCTGCCCGCCCGGATTTCGCGGTGATGGTCTACCCGGCCTATCTCTTTGAGAAGGACAAGCCTGACAGCACCTTGCGCGATGGCCCGGATGGCGTGATTCCGCCTAAGGGGAAGAAGCCCGTGCCGGCCTTCTTCGCGCATAGCGCGGACGATTCTTACCCTGCCGAAGGCTCGATGGCCCTTGCCAAGATGCTCAAGTCGATGGGTGGCTCCGCCGAAGTTCATATCTGGGCCAAGGGCGGCCACGGCTGGGGCGCCTCCGAGCGATGCGAGGCCGCGAAGAAGTGGACAGACCTGCTCGGCGCCTGGATGAAGGAAACCGGCTTGCTCGTCCCCTGAGGTCGGCTGAAATTAAGCCAATAAAAAAGCCGCCCGATTGGGCGGCTTTTGTTTGGGCCTTAACTCCGATTAGAAGTTGAAGCGAAGAGCGGCGATGCCGTCCCAGCTCGTGACGGTGGCCTTTGAGCCGTACTCAATCTCCTGGACGCCATGGAACTTGGAGTTCTGAGCGGACACGGAGAACTCGACGTTCTGGTTGATCGGGAAGGCGAGGCCGATGAAGAACTTCGTAGATAAGGCGTTCTTGGTGTGGATGCTCTCGCCCTTGAAGCGGACAGCGCCGACGCCGGCTCCGACGAACGGACGAATGCCGCCCATGGGGGACAGGCTGTAGGTCAGGTCGAGGGTGGCGCTGGTGGCCTTGGCGTCGACGAGGGCGACGTTCATGTCATAGATGCTCTTGCGGCTGACGTTCAGGCCGAGGTGGAACTCATTGTTGAGCTGGGAGCCAACGCCGAGTCCGATGAGGCTGACGTCGTCGTAGGTGTTCGAGAGGCGGGAGTGACCGACGTTGACGTCCAGGGTGTAAGCTTGGGCGGCGGTGGCGGCGGTGAGGAGGGCTAGGGTGCTGAGGGTTTTCATGGGGAGACGTTAGGCTAGGCGGCCGGGAAGGGCTGTAAAGGCGGAACGATTACTTGGCCTCAACCAGCTCAACGCTAGTGATTTCCACACGTTCGGTCGGGGTAGAGCCTTCCATGCCGACGCAGCGGATATTGGCGATTTTGTTGAGGACTTCCTCGCCGGAGACGAGCTGGCCGAAGGCCGTATATTGATTATTAAGAGAAGAAGCTACGCCGTGGCAGATGAAGAACTGGCTGCCGGCGCTGTCCGGGTTGCTCGAGCGGGCCATGGAGAGGACGCCTTTCACGTGGGGACGGGGATTGAACTCAGCCTTAATCTGGTAGCCAGGGCCACCGGTGCCGGGCGTGCCGCGGGCTCCGACTTTGGAGTTCGGGCAGCCGCCCTGAATCATGAAGCCTTTGATCACGCGGTGGAACGCGGAGCCATCGTAGAACTTCTCGCGGGAGAGCTTGATGAAGTTGTCCACGGTGCGCGGGGCAACGTCGGGCCAGAACTCGACGGTCATGTCGCCATAGTTGGTGTGGATGATGGCACGAGGGGTGCCGGCGGCAGGGGATTCTTTCATTTGTTCTTTGTTATTGCAGGAGGAAAGGGTGAGAGCGGCCACGATGGCCACGGCGGAGAGCAGGCACAGGCGGAGGGTCTTCATGGGGTTAAGCCAAGACCGCCCGCCCGCCCTCGCAACCCCAAACCTCCGCTTGCCAGCCTGCCCCCCGCGGGACAGGGTCGCTCCCACATGCGCGTGACCGTCAACGATGAGCCTAAGGAGACCGCCGCCCGTTCGCTGGCGGACCTGCTCGCCGAGCTGGGCGTCGCCCAGGAGCCGGCCGTCGCCGCCGCGGTCGACGAACAGGTCGTACCGCGTTCCCGTTGGTCCGCCCACCCCCTCGCCGAGGGCGCCCGCATCCTTGTCATCCGCGCCGCCCAAGGCGGCTGATTCCCCTCTCATGTTCAAATTCATCAAAGGACTCTTCGTCAGCGAGCCGGAAGCCCCGGCCCCGGAGAATCTCGTGCTCTTCACTCCCAACGACGGCAGCTGGGACACCAAGCAGGTCCGCCGCCTCTTCGATGCCGGCCTCGGTCGCCTTCATGTCCAGGTCCGCAAGGATTGGGATCGCCGCCACTACGAACAGTTCCTCCGCGCGGTCCCCGAGACCTTCTGGCCTCGCATCGTCCTCGGCGAAGAGCCGGAACTGGTCGAAGCGAACAAGCTCGGCGGTTTCCAGATGCACCCAGGCGAACGCATCCCCCGCCGCTGGCCCAAGCACGCACCGGTCAGCGCCAAGTGCCATGATTACGACGAGCTCCGCTCCACCGACAAGGACTGCGGTTACGTCTTCCTGACGCCGATCTTCGAGTCCGTCTCGAAGAAGGATCATCGCCCTCGCCGGACGCTCCGCGAGTACGAGGTCATCCTCCAGCGCTGGAAGGCCGAAGGCGGCGCCCCCGTCCACGCGCTCGGAGGTATCACCCCGAAGAATGCCGGGCAGGCCCGTGAGATGGGTTTCGATGGCATCGCCTTTATCGGTTCGGTCTGGAAGCAGCCCGACCCCGTCCACGCATTCCTCGCCCTCGAGCGCGCCTGGTACGGTAAGGAAGCGCGTAAGCTGAAGCGCAAGTACTAGACCGTGTTCCCGCGCCTGCAGTTCCTGACGCTCGACGCCTCGCCGCTCACGCATCGGGCGCAGGCCCTCGCGGCCCTCGAAGGCGGCGTGCGCTGGATTCAACTCCGCGCGAAGCATCTCCCCGAAGATATCTGGGTCGCCGAAGCCGCCGCCATCGCCGAACTCTGCCGCGACTATGGTGCGACGTTCATCGTCAATGATTCGCCGCAGGTCGCGCTCCGCGCCGAAGCCGACGGCGTACATCTCGGCGGCGACGATGCCTCGCCCGCCGCGGCCCGCGCCTTGCTCGGTGATTTCGCTATCGTAGGCGTGACGCTCAACGAGCCCGCGCATCTCGCCCGCTTCGCCGGCGTGCGCATCGACTACGCCGGCGTCGGCCCTTTCCGTCACACGGCGAGCAAGCAGAAGCTCGCCGCGATCCACACGCCCGAATCCCTCGCGGCCCTCATCGCCGCCACCGCGCCGCTGCCTTGCTACGCCATCGGTGGCGTGAACGCCGCCGACTGGCCGGTGCTCCGCTCCCTCGGCGCTCATGGTATCGCCGTCAGCGGCGCTATCGCCATGGCGACCGACCCTGTTTCGGCTGCGAAATCGTTGGTCGAAGCGGTGTCCGCCTAGGTTTCGGATGCGAGGGCTGGACAAGCCCGCCTCCGTTCGGATTGTGCAAGCAACGATGTCCTCGCTCCGTATCGCCGACCGTACCTTCGCTTCGCGCCTCTTCACGGGCACGGGCAAATACGCTTCCGCCGCGCAGCTCCGCGCCGTGCTCGACGCCTGCGGCGCCGAGGTCGTCACGATGGCCATCAAGCGCGTACGCTTCGGTGCCCAGGATGACGGTATCCTGTCCGCGCTCGATCCGAAGAAGCATCTCATCCTACCCAACACTTCCGGCGTGCGTACGGCCAAGGAGGCCATCTTCGCCGCCGAGCTCGCCCGCGAAGCCCTCGGCACTTCCTGGCTGAAGCTCGAGATCCATCCAGATCCGAAGTATTTGATGCCCGATCCGATCGAGACCCTCGAGGCTTGTCGCGAGCTGGTGAAGAAGGGTTTCACGGTCCTGCCCTATATTCACGCCGACCCAGTCCTCGCTAAGCGTCTCGAAGAAGTCGGCGCCGCCGCGGTCATGCCACTCGGCGCACCGATTGGCTCCAATCGCGGACTGCTCTCCCGCGACTTCCTCCGTATCATCATCGAACAGGCCCGCGTGCCGGTCATCGTCGACGCCGGTCTGGGTGCGCCTTCGCACGCCGCCGAAGCCCTCGAGATGGGCGCGGATGCCGTCCTGGTGAACACCGCCATCGCTTCGTCAGGCGATCCTATCGCTATGGCTCGCGCTTTCCGCCTCGCGGTCGAAGCTGGTCGCGCCGCCCGCGAAGCCGGCCTGGGTATCGGTTCCGATAAGGCCGAACCAACCTCGCCCCTCACGGGCTTCCTCGACTGACCGATGGCCGCGAAGCCCGGCAGGATGCGCGCGGATGAATTGCTACTGAAGCTTTCGCTCGCCCCGACCCGCTCGGTCGCCCAGGCCCTCATCCTCGCCGGCAAGGTCCGCTCCGGCCCTGACGCGGTCGTCAGCAAGCCCTCGCAGTCTTTTCCCGAAGATGCGGTGCTGATTGTCGATCAGCCTCCGCGCTTCGTCTCCCGCGGTGGCGAGAAGCTCGAAGGTGCGCTCGACCATTTTAAGATTCCCGTCGACGGCTTGCACGGGCTCGATGTCGGTGCGTCGACCGGCGGTTTCACGGATTGTCTTCTTCAGCGCGGCGTCGTCAGCATGACGTGCGTCGATGTCGGCACGGCTCAGTTGCATTCGAAGCTTCGCAATGATCCGCGCATCAAGAACCTCGAGAAGTTCAACGCGCGCGAGATCAACACCGTCGAGCTGCCGCACCGGACCTACGGCATCGTGGTCATGGATCTCTCGTTCATCTCTTTAAGGCTAGTTCTGCCGGCCGCGTGGGAGCGGACAGGGAAGGGCGGGCATCTGATCGCGCTCATCAAGCCGCAGTTCGAGGCGACGCGGGCCGAGGCCGACAAGGCGCAGGGGATCATCAAGGACCCGGTCATCCATGCCCGCGTGGTCGATGGCCTGACCGCTTCCATTCAGTCGCTTCCCGGCGCCCAGGTCCTCGGGGTGATTCCCTCTCCGATTGAAGGTCGGGATGGCAACAAAGAGTTCCTGATCGCGGTCAAAAGGGCCTAAAAAGGGCTAGAGGTAGGGCTGGGGCTAGGGCTAGGGTTTTCAGAAAAGAGCCAAATTATGGTTATTTATGTCTATTCTGGCCCCGTCCCTAGCCCTAGCCCTGTCTCTCTCGCCTTTGGCGCCCCCCATTTCTCCTTGCCCTCGGCCCTGCTCCTCTTACTTCCAAACCTCCCATGACCACCGAAGGTAAGCTCAAGCGCTCCCGCAACCCCCTCGACTTCGATTTCACCGAACCCGAGGCCCTGACTCGCTACGTCACCGAGACGGGCAAGATCATGCCCCGTAAGCTGACCGGCCTCACCGCCCGCCAGCAGCGTCATATTGCCAAGGCCGTCAAGCGCGCCCGCAATATGATCACGATGAAGTAATCGTCCTCGCGACGACTTTTCCGGGCCGCCTTTTCAGGCGGCCTTTTTGTTGTCGGTCTGGGAGGTTGCCCCCGCCGGCGCCCCGAGGTAAATCGGACGGGACACCTGCCGTCTCGTCCCGTAAAGTCCCGTCTCCCTTGTCTCCGTCCGCCTCCAGTTTCCTGACCTCCGCTCCCGCTGACCTCGCTCGCGCGGCTGAGCTTCTGCGCCAGGGAGCCTGCGTGGCCCTGCCGACCGAGACGGTCTACGGCCTCGCCGCCGATGCGACGAATCCCGCCGCGCTCGCCCAGGTCTTCGCGATCAAGGGCCGTCCGCTTCTGGATCCGCTCATCGTCCATGTGCTCGATCAAGCCGCGCTCGCGGAAGTCGCCGAACCTGATCCACGTCTCGCGAAGCTCGCGCACCTCTGGCCGGGCCCGCTGACGGTAGTGCTGCGCCGCAAGTCCGTCGTGCCGGATCTCGTCACCGCCGGCAAAGATACCTTGGCCGTCCGCATCCCGGCCCATCCGCTCTTCCGCGAGGTGCTCCGTCTCGCGGGTCGCCCGCTCGCCGCGCCGAGCGCCAACCCTTTCGGTTATGTCAGCCCGACCAAGGCCGCGCACGTGCGCGACTCTCTCGGCGAACGTTGCCCATGGATCGTCGACGGTGGCGCCTGCGCCCATGGCGTGGAATCCACGATCCTCGATCTTTCGGTCCCCGGCCGCGCCCGCCTGCTCCGCCCAGGCCCGATTCCGCTAGAGACGTTGCGCGACTTACTCGGCGACGTGGAAGTGGTCACGCGCGCCGCAAGCCAGCAAGCCGCGCAGGACGCGCCGGGTATGTTGGAGCGTCATTACAGCCCCGCCACGCGCGTCGCCCTGTTCCCGAACGGCACGCTGCCGGTCATCGCGAATCTGCGGTCGGCGATCCTCTTCATGGGGCGTCGCTCGTCGCCGCCCGGCAACGCCGATGTGTTCCTGCTTTCCGAAAGCGGTTCCACCGAAGAAGCCGCGCGCAACCTCTTCGACCTGCTCCGCCAGCTCGACAGACGCGGCTATGAGACGATCCACGCCGAACTGGCCCCGTCCGCCGGTATCGGCGCGGCCTACAATGATCGCCTGACCCGCGCGTCCGCCCGCTGATGCAGAACCTGCTCGATACGCTTAAGAAAGCCGCGGAATTCCTCGCCCGCAAAGGCCTTGAAAAACCACGTGTGGAAGCCGAACACCTCTTCGCTGCCGGTCTGGGGCTGAAACGCCTCGACCTCTATCTGCAATTCGAACGCCTACTCAATGACGAGGAAGTGAAGCGTCTGCGTGACCTCACCGTCCGCCGTGGTAATCGCGAGCCACTCCAGCACATCGTCGGCAAGGTGGAATTCCGCGACCTCATCCTGAAGTCCGACAAGCGCGCGCTCATCCCGCGTCCGGAGACCGAGGAGCTTATCGACCTGGCGTTGGCCCTATTTCCCGAAGACCAAGCCATCCGTGTGCTCGACCTCGGTACGGGCTCGGGTGCCATCGCGCTGGCCCTCGCTTCCGAATGTCCGCTCTGGAAGGTCGACGCGGTCGATCGTTCGGCCGACGCCCTTGCGCTCGCCCGCGAGAACGCCGCGCAGTGCAACCTGACGGAGCGCGTCCACTTCGCGGAGTCCGATTGGTTTGCGGCCGTCACCGATGCGTACGACCTGATTGTTTCGAACCCGCCCTATCTCACCGAAGCCGAAGTGGCTGAGGCCGATCCTGAGGTCCGTGAGTTCGATCCAAAGTCCGCGCTGATCGCTCCCGAGGAAGGCCTCGCCGACCTGCGCCGCATCCTGACCGATGCCCCCAAGTTCCTGCGCGCCGGTGGCTGGCTCTTTTGCGAGACTGGCATCGACCAGCATGCCGCGTTGGCTGAGCTATCGGCCAAGCTCGGTTACGCTGAGTCCGCCGGCCTGCCCGACATGAGTGGCCGCCCGCGGTTCTGGAAAGCGAAGAAGGCGTAACTGCCTAGCCCCGGCCCTAGCCCAAGTCCTGGGCCTGACCCTCCATTCTTGCCCTTCCGCGCACCTTCCCTCTTTACTGACCTTATGTCCCAGCAGCCCGCCGCCAAACCGAAGACCGCCATCACCCCGACCCGTCAGGATGACTATCCGGAATGGTACCTCCAGGTGATCAAGCATGCCGACCTGGCTGAGAATAGCCCGGTCCGCGGTTGCATGGTGATCAAGCCGTGGGGCTACGCCCTCTGGGAAAACATCCACCGCGACCTCGACGAGAAGTTCAAGGAGACCGGCCACGTGAACGCCTACTTCCCGCTCTTCATTCCGGTCAGCTACATCCAGAAGGAAGCCGCGCACGTCGATGGCTTCGCCAAGGAATGCGCCGTGGTCACCCACTCGCGTCTCGAGATGGGCCCCGACGGTAAGCTCATCCCCGCTGGCGAGCTCGAGGAGCCGCTCATCGTCCGCCCGACTTCTGAGACGATCATCGGCGAGACCTACTCGAAGTGGGTCCAGTCCTATCGCGATCTCCCGATCCTCATCAACCAGTGGGCCAACGTCGTCCGCTGGGAGATGCGCACGCGCCTCTTCCTTCGCACCGCCGAATTCCTCTGGCAGGAAGGCCACACGGTCCACGCGACCGAGGCCGAAGCCGTCGAAGAGACCAACAAGATGCTCGAGGTGTACGCCGACTTTGCCGAGAACCACATGGCGATGCCGGTCATCAAGGGTCGCAAGACCGAAGGCGAACGCTTCCCCGGCGCCGTCGACACGCTCTGCATCGAGTCGATGATGCAGGACCGCAAGGCCCTTCAGGCCGGCACGTCCCACTACCTCGGCCAGAATTTTTCCAAGTCCTGTAATATCCAGTTCCAGGACGAGAAGGGCACCCAGCAGTTCGCGCACACGACCTCGTGGGGCGTGTCTACCCGGCTCATCGGCGGCATGATCATGACCCACTCCGACGACGATGGCTTCGTGGCTCCGCCCCGCCTCGCCCCGCAGCACGTGGTGATCTGCCCGATCTATAAGGATGACGCCACCAAGGCCGACATCCTCGCCTATTGCCAGTCGCTCCAGAAGGAACTCTCCACCCAGCGCTTCCACGACCGCAAAGTCGTCGTGACCGTCGATAACCGCGACATCCGCGGCGGCGACAAGGCTTGGGGTTGGATCAAGAAGGGCGTACCCTTGCGCGTCGAGGTCGGCCCGCGCGATTTCGCGGCCAACGCGGTCTTCGTCGCCCGTCGCGACACCGGTGAGAAGGCCGGCATCCCGCGCGCGGAGTTCGTCGCCACCGTCGTCGACCGTCTCCAGTCCATCCAGGATAACCTCCTCGCCCGTGCCAAGGCCCACCGCGCCGCCAACACCCGCGAGATTGATACCTTCGAAGAACTGAAAGCCTACTTCACCGCCCAGACCCCGGAGCGTCCGGAAATCCACGGCGGTTTTGCGATGTGCCATTGGAACGGCTCCAAGGCTGTCGAAAAGCGCCTCAAGGATGAGCTCAAGGTCACCATCCGTTGCATCCCGCTCGACGCCAAGGACGAGCCCGGCAAGTGCGTCGTCACTGGCGAGCCCAGCCCCCGCCGCGTGGTGATGGCGAAGGCTTACTGATTTACTGTCTTAAGGTAGGGACAGCACCACGTGCTGTCCTAGGTATCTCGGGTAGGGGCGCGGCTTCGCCGCGCACTCCTTTAGTGGAGGGCACGATGAATCGTGCCCCTACCATGGTTCGCCCTGCGGCGAACAGGCAATCACGCCCCCTACCTATGACTACCCCTTTCGATTCGGGCGCACGTACACGGCCTGGACGACGCCGATGTTGCGGTGTTCAAAGGCGGCCTGGCAGTAGCGGAAGTAGAGACGCCACTTGCGGATGAAGCGTTCGTCGAAGCCCATGCCACGGACCTTATCCAGGTTCGCTTCGAAGGCCTGGCACCAGGCATCGAGCGTGCGTGCGTAGTCGCGGCCGAATTCCTCGACGCGGTCCAGCTGGAAGCCGCTCTCCTGGGTCATGAGGTCGCCGACGCGATTGATTGAGAGGAGGAGTGAGCCCGGGAAGATATGCTTCTGGATGAAGTCCACGCCGTCGCGGAACTGCGCGTAGCGGCTGTCCGGACAGGTGATGTATTGGAAAGCGGCGATACCGTCCGGCTTGAGCAGACGGCCAATCGAAGCGCAAAAGGCGGGCAGGTACTTGTGGCCGAGGGCTTCCATCATCTCGATGGAGACACACTTATCGTAGAGACCCTGGTGGTCGCGGAAGTCCTCGAGCTTCACGGTGATGCGATTGGAGAGCCCCGCGGCCTCGATGCGCTCGACGGCGAGGTCGTGCTGGGCTTTAGAAATGGTGAGCGAAGTCACGCGGCAGCCGTATTTCTTGACGGCGTGCAAAGCCCAACCACCCCAGCCGGTACCGATCTCAATGACGTGGTCCGTCGGCTTGAGCTGGAGGAAGCGGCAGAGCGACTCGTTCTTATTAGCCTGCGCCTGCTCGAGCGAGTCCGTGCCTTCCCAGCGCGCCGACGAATACATCATCGACGGATCCAGGAAGAGGCGGAAGAAGTCGTTGGAGACGTCGTAGTGCTCCGAGATATTGCGACGTACGGTCTTCTTGTCGTTGGGACGCAGGAGGTGGCCGATGCGGTCGGCGATACGGAACAAGCCGACGCCGAGGGCCTTGCGGGCCGAGCCGGACATGCCTGGGGTCTGGTCGATATTCTCGATGAAGAAGCCGATGAGGGCGTTGAGGTCGGGCGAATCCCATTCGCCTTCCATGTAGCCTTCGGTGAGGCCGATGTCGGCCGCGAGCATGATGCGGCGGAAGGCGTTCTCGTCCGAGATCTCGATACGTGCGCCGGCTTGGGCCTGCGGGTCACCGAGCGTGAGCTCCGTACCTTCGGGCAGGCGGACGGAGAGGCGCCCCTTGGAGAGTTTCGCGAGTTCCCCGAGGACGAGTCGACGGGCGAGGGAAGGTTTAGTCATGTCGTCCGGTAAGTTCAGGGGTGGGGTGCCGTAGATTTCGCTGGTCGGGAATGTCAGCCCCTTTACGGCGAAAGGGAAGTTTCTTCACCAGCCAAAGCCAGGCGGCGTGCAGATGGATCAGCGTGATGACTTTCAGGATCAGCAGAGGCGACTTCACGGTCAGCCAGAGCAGACGAAGGTCCGTCAAGGGCACCTGCTTGCCGGTCCAGGCGCTGGTGAGGCTCTTCTCGCCGCCTTCATAGTGGTCGACGGTCAGTGCTAATCGGCCGACAGGCAGGCGGAGGGTGAACTCGAATTCGGTATCGAGTTTCGAGAAGGGCGAGACGTAGAAGCGCTTGGGGGTGCGCAGTTGCAGGTAAGCGTCGCCGTCGTGATCCCGCTTCAGACAAGCCTTGCCCAAGAACCACGCCTTGCGCTCGCCGAAGGTGTTATGGACCTCGGCGACGCCACAGGATAGCTCGCCATCCACGGTCGCCATCATGAAGACGGCGGGGTTGTAGGATTTGCCGAACGCGCGAGGCATTGCGACGAGCGTAATCTGCGCGCGAGCCGGCAGCGGTTCCCCTTGGGCTGCCACGAAGGCGCGAAAGCGCCCGTCCAGTGTATCACCCGGCTGGCCGAAATCCTGCGTCACGCCTTCCGGCTGGAAGATTTCAGCGGCGGGCAGGAAATCCCGGTCACGGAAACAGTAGGGTGAAAAGCGTCGCCCAAGCATGAAGCCTCCGCCTCTCACCGTCTCCAGGGACGCGGCATCGACGGCTAAGGCGAAGGCCGCATGCGTGAAGTCATGACGCTTCGGCTGGAGCCGGGCGTGCATCACTTCCGCGTCGTACAGTCGGGACATCTATTCGGGAGGGTGAAAGGTTCGGGGTCAGGCGCAAGCGTCCCCTCGCCGAAACCTTGCTAAACCGCCCACCCCGGGCATAACGATGTCCGTGTCCCAAGATGCCACCGGAGCTGGTCTCATCGCCCTCCTCGCCTCCGGCGGGTGCTTGCTCCTTGCCTTGAACGCCGGCCGTAAGCGTCGCCTACTCGACGACACGCCGGTCTCAAAAGCCCTAGGGGTGTTTGTCGGCGAGGTCGAGGTGGAGGGCGTCTGCGTCCGCCGCGATCCGTTCATCAGCTACCTGGCCGAGAAGCCCTGCGTGCTCTACAGTTGGTCGGTGGACGAGCATTGGCGCCGCGCCCGGCAGGAAACCTATACGGATGATAAGGGCCGCACCCGCACGCGTACGGTGATCGATACGGGGAGCGACACCGTCGCCTCAGGGGGCGAGACGGGCGGCTTCTATATCCAAGACGATACCGGTTACGTCTGGGTCAATCCGGAGGGGGCCGATCTAGATACGCTCACGATGTTTGACCGCGACGTGGAGCGCGACGATCCGCTTTACTACGACAAGGGCCCTGACGATGCCGTCGAAGGTTCGACCGGCGAACGTAGCTTCACCGAGCGCGGTCTCGTCATCGGTACGCCGCTGTTTGTCCGCGGCCGCGCCAGCGAACGCCCTGATATCGTCGCTGCCCAGATCAAGCATGAGGATAAGGCGGACATGTTCATCATCACCCCGCGCAAGGCGGAGGATATCAGTGAAGGGAAGGCCACCGCTTTCGTGTTATGGCATATTGTCGGAGCCGCCTGCGCCGTTGGGTTCGGCGCTGTTCTTACAGCCGGGGCTCGTCCCGACGTCGCACCGGTCGGCCTGGTTATTGGCCTCGGCCTCTACCTGATTGCGGCTAGCGCTGGCTGGGTCTGGATGGTCTTCAATAGCATCACCGGCCTACGCAATCGCGTCCGGCAGGCGTCTTCATTGATCGATATTCAACTAAAGCGTCGGGCTGACCTGATTCCTCCGCTGGTCGCCTGTGTGCAAGGCTTCCGCGCCCATGAGGCCTCGGTGCAGATGCTGGTCGCTGCGCTCCGGGCGCAGGCGGCTGGACCCAGGCCTTTCGCATTAGCTCCGATGCTGGTCGCGGTGGCCGAACAGTATCCGGAGCTCAAAGGGCAGCAGGTCTTCGCCGAGCTCAGCAAGAATCTCGTCGAGACCGAGGACCGCATCGCGCTCGCTCGGGCCTATCACAATAATATCGCGACGTTCTATAACACCCGCCTCGAGCGCGTGCCGGACCGTTATGTGGCTGATATCGTGAAGATGAACCCGGAGCCTCTGTTCCAGGCCGAAGGCTTTGAGCGTCAGGCCCAGAAGATTGCCTTCTGATCAGGCCGCCCAGGCGTCGTGGCCGAGGAGCTGCGAGCAGAGTCGGTGGGCCGACCAGAAGCCATCCTCGTGGAAACCGTAGCGTTGCCAGGCGCCAGTGAAATGCACGCGCGCTCCGGTCCGGGCGTTGAGCGCAGGAATCTCTCCCTGAGCCGCGACAGCCTCGAGCGAGAAGAGCGGGTGCTCCGTCGGGATAGTGCGGATGACTTTCGCTGGGTCGACCTGCTCGGGGTGATTGATGGTTACCACGAAGTCGCCCTTGTCCGTGAGGCCCTGCAAAGAATTCATCCAGTAGTGCGTCGAGGTGGCTAGGCCGCCGTCCTTGGCCCAGGTGCGATAGTTCCAGGACGAGCGCGCCTTGGCCGTCCGCGGCAGAGGTGCCATATCGGTGTGCACGATGGCGACGTTCTGGTTGTAGGTGAACGCGCCGAGCAGGCGACGCTCCTCTCCATTGGCATCGGTCAGTAGCTTAAGCGTGGTGTCCGCATGCGATGCCATGATCACGCGATCGAAGCGTTCTTCGCCGTGGGCGGTCGCGACCACGACCTGGTCGCCATCACGCCGGACGGAGGTGACGCCTTGGCCGAAGCGGAAATCGGCCGGGTAAGCCTTGAGCACTGCGTCGACGTAAGTCCGTGAGCCGCCCTCGAGCGTCAGCCACTGGTGCTGGGTGTCGAGCCCGAGGAAGCCGTGGTTGTGGAAGAAGCGCATCAACGCCGCGGCGGGGAAGCCGAGCATCTTATCCGCCGGCGTCGACCAGACCGCCGCCGACATGGGAATCAGGTAGAGATTGAGGAAGTCCTGACCGAAGCCCTTGCGGGCGCACCAATCGCGGAGCGAGGTCGTCTCGGCCTCGGTGGACTGCCACTCGATCTTGGCGAGTTTGTTGAACTTGTTGATCTGGAGCAGTAGTTTCCAGAAACGCAGGCTGAAGAGGTTACGCCGTTGGGCGAAGAGGTGATTCAGCGAGCTGCCACACCACTCGAGTCCCGTCGGGTCGTGTCGGACCGCGAAGGACATCGAGGTCTGCTTGGGCTTCACGCCGAGCTCCTTGAATAAGCGGCAGAGGTGCGGATAGGTCACCTCGTTGAACACCATGAAGCCCGTGTCCATCGGCAGGGCGCGCCCAGTGTCAGGCTCGGTGACGTCGATGGTATGGGCGTGGCCGCCAGGCCGAGTATCGTGGTCGAAGACCGTGACGTCGTGATGGGCGTGCAGGAAGCGGAGACAGCCGAGGCCGCTCACTCCGGAGCCGACAATGGCGATCCGCTCACGCACGCGAAGAGGTGGCCTCCGCCTTGGTGCGTTCCGCCTCCTCGTAGATCGAAGCCGGCACGCCCTTGAGGCCCCAGATCAAACCCATCCATGACATCACCTTTAGGCCGTAATACGTCGGATCGAACTCCCACCAATAGAAGCCCTGTTTCGTCGTGGCCTGGTAGCGGTGGTGGTTATTATGCCAGCCTTCGCCGAGGGTGATGAGCGTAAGAATCAGCGAATTGCGGGATTCGTCGCCGGTGGTCTTGAAGCGCTTGGTGCCGAAGACGTGGGCGAGGGAGTTGATGCAGCCCGTTCCGTGGAAGAGCACGACGGTCGAGATGATGCCCCAGACGAGGAGTTGCGGGCCATTGGTATCGTAGCCAGCGGCGCCGAGCCAGGCACCGACTCCGTAGAGCAGTCCGCCGGCGAGTAATGGGATGAGAACGTCGAAGCGGTTGAGGAAGACGAGCTCGGGGTATTTCGCGAGGTCGGAGATCTTCGAGTAATCGGTCGGGAAGTTCCGTTTCGCGGTAATCCAGCCGATGTGCGACCACCAGAAGCCGTCGACCACCGGGGAGTGCTTATCGTCTTCCTCGTCGGAGTGCTTATGGTGATGGCGATGCGTACAGGCCCACCAGAGCGCTCCCCGTTGGACGGCCAGGGCGGCCCAGACGGCCATCACGAACTGGAAGGCGCGCGAGGTGGAGTAGGTCTTGTGCGAGAAGTAGCGGTGCAGGAAGCCGGTGATCGCGAACATCCGGAAGAAGTAGAGGCCGACGGCGGTCCAGACGGCGATCGGGCTAGCACCGACCCAGATGACGGCGAAACAGGCCAGGTGAAGGATAATGAAGGGAATGGAGCGGGCCCAATCGACCTTCTTAGGGGTGTTTTGCAGGGCTTCGACGCCTTCCGGAATGTGGTCCGCATCAAACCAGCGGATCAGGGCACGGAAGAATCCGTCCTCGGGGCGCTGGGCAGGGGGGGTGGACATCTGATTCGCAGTTAGAAGGGGAGGGGGCGTTTCGCAACTGCTTTGACGATTTTGGCTCCCCGCCCAGAATCGCCTGGTTGGTAGACGGAAACCGCCCGCCGCGCCGCTCCTTTGATAACCTGAACATGCACGATGCCTATTCCGGCCAAGACTGGAGGGCCTGGTTCGCCGAACACGGCGCCAGGCTCCGGCTGATCGCGCGCCAGTGGACCCGGAGCGAGGCCGATGCGGACGATGTCCTGCAGGAGGCATTTGTTCGCTTTTGGAAACATCAACGTCACCTGCCTGGCAATCCGAACGCCCTCGTCGTGACCTCCATCCGTCGCTCCGCTCTCGACCTCCTGCGTCGCGGCGACCGCCGCACGGCGCGGGAAAAGGTGGTCGGAGCCGACATGGAGACGGTGACCTGGTTCGAGCCGGAGGCCGATCCGCGTCTCGCCGCGCTCGCCGATTCGCTGAAGCTGCTGCCCGCCGAGCAGCGCGAGGTCGTGGTCCTAAGGGTCTGGGGCGACCTGACCTTCGACGAGATCGGCGAACAGCTTTCGATTTCCCCGAACACCGCCGCCTCGCGGTGGCGCTATGCCATGGAGGCCCTGCGCAAACATATCACCGCCCGCACCCATGACTGACCCTGACCACGATATCGAACAGGCCCTCGCCTCGCTCCGCCCGCGCGCGCCCGGCCCCGCCGTGACTGCCCGCGTCGCCCGCGGGCTCGACGCCTCGTCCTCCCGCCGTGGCGTGATCATCGCGTGGTCCGCCGGACTCTCCGCCCTCGCGGCCGCGCTCGTGGCCGCCTTCGTTTTCCTCGGCGGCGTCGCCGAGCCCGAAGCTCCGCAGTATCAGCTCGTCAACGTCGAGCAGTCCCGCCCGGACGTGCAGTTCTTCCGCCCGGTGCAGATGGAGGACGGTTCGTACGCCCGCCCGGTCCGCGTGCGCTGGCAGGACACGACCCGTTGGGAAGATGCTCGTAGCAATACCCGACTGATCAACTATCGCCCGAACGACCAGCTCGCGCTGCTGCCGCTCGAGACTAATTGAACAAATCCGCCGACCACCGTCGCTTAACTTTCAAAGACCCTATGAACTCCCTCCGCCAGATTCCCCTCCATGTGCTCCTGCTCGCCGGGCTCATCAGCCCGATGCAGGCCAAGAACAAGGATAACGAGACCCCCGCCGCCAAGTTGGCCGCCTCCGACGAGGTCGCCTACGCCGGCCTTAACGTCGGCCCGCGCCTCGAAGCGGCCAACGCTACGGTGCCCGTCGGCGTCGGCATCCAGGTCGGCTTCATCGACCCCAAGGGCCCTTCCGTGGGCAAGGTCGAAGAAGGCGACCTCCTCACCCGTCTCGACGACCAGATGCTCTTCAACGCCGATCAGTTCCGTGCGCTTGTCCGCACGCGTAAGCCGGGCGATAAGGTGAAGCTCACGCTCGTGCGCGGGGTTGAGCCCATGGTAATCGACTTTGCGCTTGGATCCAGGCCAGCGGAGAAGGTCGCTTCCGCCAGTCGCGCCGGTCGCGCGGGCGTCATCGAGACCCCTAATGGCATCACGATCACCCCTGGCGGGGTGATTCCGCCTGAATTGCTCAAGCAGCTCCAGGATATGCAATCGGGTATCCTGCCGCCCCCGTCGGCTCGCCCGCGGAGCCCTTCGGCGGATGAGCTGCGTGCACAGTCCGGCCCCCGTTCATCTTCATCGCATTCGTTCTCGTTCAGCTTCGGTAATGGCGCGAAATCCTCCTCCACCTCGATGGCTTCGGATGGCGAGGGCACGGTCTCGCTCGAGGAGAAGGATGGCAAGAAGCACGCCGTGGTGAAGGATCGCGACGGCAAGACGCTCTTCGAGGGCGACGTCACCGATAAGGCCTCCGTCGAGAAGCTGCCGGCTGATGTCCGCCGCCGCCTGAAGCTCGTCGAGGGCAAAGGCTTTACGCTGCCGGGTTTCCCGCTCTCGCCTGCGCCCGTGCCGGCCGAAGAATCGAAGAAGAAGTTCGACCCTAAGCAGGGCGCGTGACCTTCTCGCTGCCTCAAGGTAGGGCGGTGATCGCCATCACCGCCGTTTGAGTCCGTGGTCGGCAAGTCATCGGCCCTTAGCCAGGGGCATTGACACCGCATGTCCGCCCGCGAACGGACGTGATGGTAATCACGTCCCTGCCTTCTTGCTGGTTATTTCGCCGCGCCTTCGGGAGGCGGGCCGTCTTGAGGCGGGCCGCCCTGGCCGCCAGGAGGCGGACCCTTCTTCCCCTTCTTGCCGCCCTTGGCGCCGGGGCCGCCCTGACCGCCGAGATTGGCGTGCGGGTCCATCTTCTGCTTGCTGAAGGAGGGGTCGGGCGTGCCCTTGAACTTACGCGGGATGAAAGGGTATTCCTCGGTCATCACGTAGTAGTAGGTGCCTTTCGGGAATTCCGGGGTGACGCCGCTGCGGCCGCCAAACTCGTCGAGGTCGCCGTGCCCCGCCACATATTCGAAGTCTAGGCCGAACGAACCGTCAGGCTTCCCTGTCGGAGTTTCCTTGCCGTCGCCGCCACGGTCGGCGGTCTTGAGGCGATAGCTACTCTTCATCTTCTTGAGTTCGCTCTTGGGGTCCTCGGATTTGGCGAAGGCATAAATCGCGTAGACCGGGAAGCCGTCCGCCGCCCAGCCGACCTGAGTCATTTTCTTTTCGCCGCCGGAGAGGCGCTCGAAGAGGAGGGTGGGGATGCCGTGATAGTGGTAGGCGCCGTTGGGTTGGACGTGGCCGTGATTCTGGTCGAGGCCAAGGCCGACCTTGATCTTCGGGGTCGTACCCATCTCGGTGTTGCTCATCAGCGCCTCGTAATGCCACGGGCTGCTTCGGTCGCCGTCGTTATAGACTTCGGCGGTACCCGGATCGAAGACGACGCCGTTGAGGGCGATACCCCAAGCTGACATCATCCGGCCGGTCGCGCCGCCGGCGAGCGGCCGAGGGTTGGCCGGTATTTCGAGACGATACTTCTGCTCCGAGATGGCGTTCGGGTTGCCGCGGTTAGGGAAGGTCGCGACCTTGTGGTCAGGGATACCATTGGACTCGATGATGCGCTTGTCGCCCTTGACGGTGAAGGTGACCTTGTTCTGGCCGGGCGGCTTGGCGTCGGCTTCCTTGAGGGGAGGGCCCTTGGGGGCGTCCGCCGCGGCTAGGCTGACTACGGTCAAGAGGATGAGGAGGGATGAGTTCATCGGAGTGGGGGATAGCATACCATGAATCGGCTTAAGTGAAGATTAAGGGCGGCCTGAGGTTGGCTTTTCCCGCCAATTGGTTCTTCTTAGCCCCATGGCCTCCACCACCGAACTCCTCTCCCGTTCCGTCGCCGGCTTAAACGCCCTCGCCACGGTCTTCCTCTTGATTGGCTACCTGCGCATCAAGGCCGGGGATAAGATCGGCCACGGCAAGGCGATGGGCGTGGCCGTCCTGACTTCCGCCGTCTTCCTGGCTCTTTACCTCGCTTCAAAGGTCCACCTCTGGGTGGCCTTAGGCCGCACCAATATCACTTATGCGCCCGACCCGACCTCGGCCTGGGCCGGTCTCAAATCCCTCTACCTGCTCATTCTGATTCCGCACGTCATCCTCGCGATCGTCGTCACCCCCTTCATCGTCCGCGCCGTCTGGCTGGCCAAGCAGGGCCGCTTCGAGGACCACAAGCGCCTCACGCGCTGGGTCTTCCCGGTCTGGCTCTACGTCTCGATCACGGGCGTCATCGTCTGGGCCTTCATGGAATTCAGCGGCTCCCTCGC
>JBEEKW010000006.1:0-66614 GCA_041168485.1 Verrucomicrobiota bacterium | reverse complement strand
CATCTTGCTCTATTCGTTAGCCAACATCGCGAACGGCTTCGTCAACAGCTTCGAGGCCTATGCGACCTGGCGCTTCATCGCGGGCATCGGTCTCGCGGGCGAGCTCGGCGGCTGCATCGCGCTCGTGTCGGAATCTCTCTCCAAGGAGCGACGCGGCTACGGCACCGCGCTCGTGGCCACTGTCGGCGTCTTCGGTGCCGTCGTGGCCGGCCTGATGGCCGAGGTTGTCACCTGGCGAACCAACTTCTTCATCGGCGGCGGTCTGGGCTTGGCTCTGCTAGCCATGCGCGTCGGAGTCCATGAGTCCGGCATGTTCAATCACGCGAAGGAGTCGGAAACCCCTGGCGCGATTTCCCGCGGAAATTTCTTCGCCCTTTTCACCAGTCGTGACCGTTTCGCCCGGTACGCCCGTTGTATCCTCATCGGTCTGCCTACGTGGTTCATGATCGGTATCCTCGTCCAGCGCGCCGGCTCGCACTTCGCCCCCGCCATGGGCGTCGAGGGTGCGATCCTGTCCAGCCGCGCGGTGGCGCTCTTTTATCTCGGACTCACCTTTGGCGACTTCGGCAGCGGCTTCGGCAGCCAGCTGATCAAGTCCCGTCGCAAGACGGTCTTTGCCTTCCTCGTCTTCAGCGCCGTCTGCGTGGGAGTCTATCTGATGGGCACCCAGGGTTGGACGGCGACCAGTTTCTACGGGCTCATCTTCCTACTTGGCCTCGGTATGGGTTACTGGGCGATTTTCGTCACGATTGCCGCTGAGCAGTTTGGTACGAACTTGCGCGCCACCGTGGCGACCACCGTACCCAATTTCGCTCGTGGCTCGCTCGTCTTGCTGACCTTGGGCTTCACTTGGCTGACCGGGACCAAAGCCCAGCCCTGGCTTAGTGCGCCGCAGGCCGCGGGGGTCTTGGCGCTTATCTGCTTCGGTGCCGCTTTCCTCGCCTTATGGAAGATGGAAGAAACCTACGGCAAGGACCTGGACTACCAGGAGAAGCAGTAAGCCTTACTTCGTCGACGGCGCTGGCAGGTCGGCCACACAGCGGAAGCCCACGTGGTTCGTCGACGTGAGTGTGTCGAGGCCTTGGCGAGACGTCGCGCGGTAGCGTAGGCAATAGCCTTCGTCGCACAGCCAGGAGCCGCCGCGGATCACGTGCTGGCCGTAGCCGGTCTTCTCGGGGTCATAGCCGATAGCTGGTCCGATGGGGCCGTCTTTCGGCGAGACCTTGTAGTATTCGAGGCCATACCAGTCCTCGCACATCTCCCAGACATTCCCGGCCATGTCATAGAGGCCATAGGCGTTGGCCGGAAATGATTTCACTGGGGCGACGTAAGTGAAGCCGTCGACGCCGTTGTCACGCTCAGGGAATTTACCCTGCCAGTGATTGCACATGATCTTGCCGCTCGGGCGTTCTTCATCGCCCCAGACATAGGGTTTATCCTTGAGGCCGCCGCGCGCCGCGAATTCCCATTCGGCTTCGGTCGGCAGACGCTTGCCGGCCCACTTCGCGTAGGCCTGGACGTCCTTGTAGGTCAGGCAGATCACGGGGTGATTCATGCGCTCCTTGATGGAGGAATTCTGGCCTTCGGGCTGACGCCAGTTGGCCCCGGCGGTGAAGTTCCACCAAGGCAGATTGGCGCCCCCGCACTGGAACGGGTTTACGCCCGAGACTTTCTTGAAAAGCAGCGATCCTCCTTTGAGCATTTCTGGGGGCGCGTCAGGGAACTGACGCGGGTCGAGGTCCTTCTCGGCGTCGGTGATATACTTCGTCGCGTCAACGAAAGCTTGGAACTGCGCGTTGGTGACTTCCGTGACATCCATCCAGAATCCTTTGACGATAACGGCGTGGCCGGGCGCTTCTTCGGCGTGTTTTTCGTCGGCCTTATCGCTGCCCATCGTGAACTCGCCGCCGGGAATCCAGACCATGGGCGCTGGGGCGGGATTCTTCCGGAGCGCCAGAACGATGAATGGCGTCACCATTAGGACGATGGCGATGATGATGATCCAGGCCTTGGCGTTGCGGGCGGGTTTCGGGCTATCGGCGGAGTCCATGGGGAGGTCGGTTATGTTGGTGGGCGGGCGGGGCAGGGCGAACCTTTTGCGGTGGCCGGGCGGATATCGCCTCGCCCAGGAGGCCCGTTTCGCCTTATCCAGAGGCAGTATGAGCTCGTCCCAAGAAGAAGTCCTGCAGATTTTCCGTGATTCGAAGGCCCTCCTGACCGGACATTTCGTCCTGCGCTCTGGTCTCCATAGCGGCCACTTCTTCCAGTGCGCCCAGGTTTGCCAGCACATGGATAAGGTCACGCGCCTGATTGAACTGCTCCGCCCGAAACTCGCCGCGCATCCTTGCGACACCGTCCTCGCTCCGGCGATGGGTGGACTCGTCGTCGGCCAGGAAATCGCTCGCCAGCTCGGTGTCCGTTTCGTCTTCGTTGAAAAAGAAAACGACAAGCTCGTGCTCCGCCGTAATTTCACCTTCCGTCCTGGCGAGCGCGTAATCATCGCCGAAGACGTCGTCACCCGAGGTGGTCGCGCCCAGGAGTGCCTCGACATCCTTCAAGCGAACGGCGCCAACGCCGTCGCGGTCGTCTCACTCGTCGACCGCTCGGCCGGGCAGACCAAATTTAGCGTGCCTTTCGTGTCGTTGCTGGAACTGAACTTCCCGACGTATGCGGCGGATGCCGTGCCGGCCGAATTGGCGAAGCTGCCGGCGACCAAGCCGGGTTCCTGAGCCGCCGGACTACTCGGCGGTTTTCGGCCTAAAAACAAGGGTTTAGGGGTAGCCTGCGCCTTGTGCCTTGCACCTTGGCGGGGGCTTCCCTACGCCAAACCACTCACTTTCCATGGATCGCAAGAACTTCTTCCTAGGTATGGCCTGCATCGTCGGTGCCTTCGCCCTTTTCTTCCTCACCAAGCCGGCCACCCCGCCTCCGGGCGCCACGCCGGCCCCGGCCGCTCAGGTGCAGTCTGCGCCAGTCACTCCGGCAGCGCTTAACCCTGTGGCCAATACTTCGCTCGCTCCGTCGGCGCAGGCCGCCAAGCCCGTCGCCCGTGCCGACGCCAAGAGCTTCGTCATCGAGAACGAGCGTATCAAAGTGACGCTGACCAGCCGTGGTGGTGCGATTTCGAAGGTCGAACTGAAGAAGGAATCCGCCGATGTCACCAAGACCCAGGTCGTGACCTTTAACTCCGGAAACGACGAATCTGCCCTGGCTATCGCGGTCAAGAATCCGACGACCGGTAAGCTGGAAGCCGTCCTCTCCGAATTCGTCGCCCAGCCAGGGGCTTCGGCCAACTCCATCACGCTCGTCGGTTCGCTGGATGGCGCCCGCGTCGAGCGCACCTTCTTTTTTGGCGCCTCTAAAGACGGTGAGACGATTGAAGCCCACTCGCTGCGTTTCGCCACGAAGGTGATTCCGGTCGCCGGCAAGCCGGCTCCTTCAATCTGGGTTTCGACTGGTTGCTGGCAGCCGACCGAAGCCGATTCCGCTAACCAGTTCCTTTCGGTGCTCACCTATGATGGCGACGAGCTGACGCGCGTCGGCCTCGATGTCTTCACCGACTCTTCCGGCTTCTTCGGCCTTGGCTCGCATAAGGCGCAGATCGAGCACCCGGTGGCCTCCGTCGCCAAGCCCCTCCTCTGGGTGGCCTCCGGTAACCAGTTCTTCGCCTCCATCGTGCACCCGCGCGACGCCCAGGCCCGCGGCACCCGCACCGAAGTCATGGTCCTGCCTGTTCCCCTGGAAGCCGGTAAGCGCAGCCTTCACGCCTTCGCTTCTTGGGAGACCGTTCCCGCCGCCGACCTTTCCCGCACGCTCGAAGGTGATTTCTTCGTCGGCCCGAAGGAATACGCCCGCGTCGCCGCCTTGCCGGATGGCCAGGTCGCGGTGCTCCAGTTCTCGAAGCTGCTCGGTTTCATTTCCTTCGGTGCCATCTGCAAGCTGCTCCTCGCCACCCTCGGCGGCGTCCATTGGCTCCTCGAGTGGAGCGGATCCTGGTCGTGGGGCTGGGCTATCGTTCTGCTGACCTGCCTCATTAAGGTCATCACCTGGCCTTTGACGGCGATCCAGATGAAGGCCGCGAAGAAGATGCAGAAGTTCGCCAAGCCGATGCAGGATATCCGTGAGAAACTGAAGGACAATCCGGAGAAGATGCAGAAGGAGCTCATGAAGCTCTACACCGAGAACAAGATCAACCCGTTCGCCGGCTGCCTCCCGATCCTCATCCAGATGCCGATCTTCTTCGGCCTCTACACCGCCTTCCAGACGACTGTCGAACTGCGCCTGCAGTCGTTCCTCTGGATCCATGACCTCTCGGCTCCGGACACCATCTTCGAGATTGGCGGCTTCCCCATCAACATCCTGCCGGTGCTCATGGGACTCACCATGTGGCTGTCGATGCGCATGACACCGATGCCTTCGGCCGACGGCTCGCAGAAGATGATCTTCCTGATGATGACGCTGCTCTTCCCGATCATCTGCTACCCGATGCCGGCCGCGCTGACGCTGTACATGACGATCCAGAACCTGTTGACCATTCTGCAGACCTGGCTTACTAAAGACGAACCTGACGTCGTGGTAATCCCGTCCGTGACGAAGAAGGCCAAAGGCTGATTTTCCCTAACCCCACCCACCATGTCTGGTCATAGTAAATGGCACACGACGAAGCGGCATAAGGCCGTCATTGACGCCAAGCGCGGCAAGATCTTCTCGGTCCTCGCCAAGGAAATCACTCTCGCGGCGCGTGCCGGCGGAGGCAGCCCCGAATCCAATACGCGTCTGCGCGCGCTGATCGATAAGGCCCGCGCCGCCAATATGCCGGCGGATAACATCAAGCGCGCGGTCCAGAAGGGCACCGGCGAGATTCCTGGCGTGATCTACGAAGAGATTGTCTACGAAGGCTACGCCCCGGGCGGAGTCGGCCTCATCGTCGAAGTCACCACCGATAATAAGAACCGTGCCGCGGCCGAAGTCCGGCAGGCCTTCAACGATAACGGCGGCAACATGGCCCAGACCGGCGCCGTGTCCCACAGCTTCCTGAAGAAGGGCCAGTTCCTCATCGGTGCCTCCCAGATCGGCGAAGACGCCCTCATGGAGCTCGTGCTCGAGGCGGGTGCCGAAGATGTCGTGAATAACGGCGACCACTTCGAGGTGCTTTCCCCGATCTCAGCCTTCGACGCCATCTCCAAGGCCCTGCAGGAGAAATCCATCAAGCCTGAGTCAGCCGAACTGGCCTATATCTCCAGCATCCCCGTTCCGGTCGGCGACGCCGCTGTGGCCAAGCAGGTGCTGGAACTCATCGACGCCCTTGAGTCCTTGGACGACGTGAAGGCGGTCCACGGTAATCAGGAGATCGACGAAAAGCTGATGTCCTGAGTCGGGCGGATTTCCGCCTATGCTTTACGGCTTCACTGTCCGGCTTGTCTGGGTAGTGTGGCCTCGTGTCCGCTCCTCGTCGCCAGTCCAGTAGTACTTCCTCTGGGGTCAGGACGGCCGCCCGAGCGGTCATTCTGCGGGGCGAAGACATCCTCACGGTCCGCATTCGCACCGAAGAAGGAGAGTTCCTTGTTCTCCCCGGTGGCGGACAGAATCACGGCGAGACGTTGCGCGACACCGTGCGCCGCGAAGTCCTGGAAGAACTTGGCCTGAACGTCGTGCCGCAAGGCCTCCTGTACCTTCGCGAATACGTCGGCAAGAACCACGCCATGCATCGAATCCATGGCCACTTTCATCAAGTCGAGGCGGTCTTCCATTGCCTCTGTGAGGACCTTGCCCCGATTGGGGAGGGGCGGGAACGCGATCGTCGGCAGGTCGGTTTCGAATGGCTTCCGCTGGCCCGTCTGGCGGATTACCCCCTTTCGCCCAAGGGCTTGGGTGAGGTCATCGCCAAGGCCCTTAAAGATGGTTCGGCCACCTATCTCGGGGACGTACATTGAAGGCTTGCCAGAGGGCGTTCGTCTCCCTTTGTTCACTTTCCTCTTTATTGGGGTTATAGCTCAGTTGGTTAGAGCGCCTGATTGACATTCAGGAGGTCGATGGTTCAAGTCCATCTAACCCCACCACTTCGAAGCCCCGGCCTGGAAACCCCAGTCCGGGGCTCTTGTTTGGCGGGTTTTCCGCAGGATCGGACGACGGAACGTAACACCTTTTTTCTCGCTCAGCCACCCCCCTTGTCCCTAGCCCTATGGGACTTCATTTTCCATCATGAGCAGCACCCAAATCGTTGATATCAAAGCCCGCGAAATCCTCGACTCCCGCGGCAACCCCACCATCGAAGTCGATGTCGTCCTCGCCTCTGGCGTGCGCGGCCGCGCGGCCGTCCCGTCCGGCGCCTCGACTGGCACCTACGAAGCCCACGAACTGCGCGACAGCGACGTGAGCGCGAAGTCCTTCGCCAAGGGCATCGACCCGAAGAAGCGCTACAACGGCAAGGGCGTCCTTAAGGCCGTCGAGAACGTGAACGAAGAAATCGCCTCCCTTCTCGTCGGACATGACGCGCAGGACCAGATCGGCATCGACACCGCGATGATCGGCCTCGATGGCACGAAGAACAAGAGCAAGCTCGGCGCCAACGCCATCCTCGGCGTCTCCATGGCCGCCGCCCACGCCTCCGCCGCCGCCCTCGGCCAGCCCCTCTACCGCTACATCGGCGGCCCGAACGCCAAGGTCCTCCCAATCCCGCTCATGAACATCATGAACGGAGGCGCGCACTCCGACGCTCCGGTCGACATCCAGGAATTCATGGTGGTGCCCTCCGGCGCCAAGTCCTTCAGCGAAGCCCTTCGCATGGGCACCGAGATCTTCCACGCCCTCAAGAAGGTGCTCAAGGCCCAGGGTCTCTCCACCTCCGTCGGTGACGAAGGCGGTTTCGCTCCGAAGGTCGCTTCCAACGAAGCTGCCCTCGAAGCCATCGCCGCCGCCGTCAAGGCCTCCGGTTACAAGCTCGGCAAGGAAGTCTTCCTCGCCCTCGACGTCGCCGCTTCCGAGTTCTTCGACGAGAAGACCGGCAAGTACACCTTCCACAAGTCCGACAAGTCCCAGCGCAAGTCGGCTGAGATGGTGAAGTTCTACCAGGATCTCCAGAAGCGCTACCCGATCGTCTCGATCGAAGACGGCTTCTCCGAGGCTGACTGGACCGGCTGGAAGCTCGCCACCGACGCCATGGGCGCCAACACCCAGCTCGTCGGCGACGACCTCTTCGTCACCAACACCGAGTTCCTCTCGCGCGGCATCAAGACCAAGACTGCTAACTCGATCCTCGTGAAGGTGAACCAGATCGGTTCCCTGACCGAGACCTTCGACGCCGTCTCCATGGCCCAGCGTGCTGGTTACTCCGCCATCATCTCGCACCGCTCGGGTGAGACCGAAGACGCCACCATCGCGGACATCGCCGTCGGCCTCAACGCCGGCCAGATTAAGACCGGCTCCCTCTGCCGTTCCGACCGCGTCGCCAAGTACAACCAGCTCCTTCGCATCGAGCAGGAACTCGGCAGCCGCGCGATCTACGCCGGCAACACCTGCACCTGGGGCGAATAAGTCCTGGATACAGGCAAAGCAAAGGGCCGCCCAGTGGGCGGCCCTTTTTCGTGGTCCGCTTTGGCGGGCTTTACTTCGACTCGAGACCGACGGAGTTCACCGCGACAACTTGGTATTTCGCGCCAGCCTTGGCGCCCTTGTCGACGAAGCGCATCTGTGCGAGCGGCTGCGTCGGGGTGTCACCATAGCTCATGCCCTGGAAGAGCGGGCGTCCGAAGGGGCTCGCGAGTTTCTCCGGCACGCGACCGACGACCTGGCCGTCTTTCTTGATGAGGAACTGGCGGATCCCGCTCTCGAAGTCGGCGTGCGCGTCCCAGGTGAGCTCGACACCCTCGGCGGTGGCCTTGGACGCAATGTTGAATGGTGCGGGCGGCGGCGTGGTATCGTTCGTGGCGCCGGTCTGCACGTATTCCGTCCATGCTTTGGCGAAGGCTGCGTTGGGCAGCCAGTTAGAATCAGCCTTATCGCCAGCGTATTCGCCAGCGGGCTTGGCTTCATTGCCGAGCAGGGGCGAGAGCCAGCCTTTCGACTGGTCGATCTTACGGAGTTGGTTGCCGGATTCAGGCAGGCGGAGTTCGAGGCAGGCGTCGAAGAAGGCGATGGAGGCGTAGCGCTGATCGCCGGTCTGGTGCGAGGTGAGTGGGTCCGGGGCGAAGCCGATTGGCGCACCCTTGGCGCGGTAGTCCTTGAACATCGCAAGGCCGCCGGTCCAGGCGGTGTTGAAGCGCTTGTCGCCGTTCTCCTTCGCTCCGGGATTAGCCATCATGGGAATCTCGTAGGCGGCAGGCGGCAGGACGACTTCGGGGATGGCGCGTTCCTTGGTCGGGTCCTCGGGCTTCTGCCAGTAGGAGTAGGCCGTGCCGGAGCGGAACCAGATGGCGACGATACGCTCGGGGTATTTCGCCTGCATGATGCTCGACCAGAAGCCGCCGCCGCTGTGGCCCCAGAGGCACCAAGGGGCGGTTGCAATCTCGGGGTGGCCGGACTGCTTGGCAAGGTCGGCGAGAGCCTGCAGGTAGGTCTTATCGGAGCCGTTACGCGGATCGCACCACATGCGGCAGTTGGCCTTGTCGGGTTCGCCGATCACCGGGCCGACGAGGGCGCAGTTCCATTTACGGGCGAGGGCCTGCCAGTGGAGGTCGTCGGCGGCGGTCGCGGCGCCTTTGTTGGAGCCGGATCCGCAGCCGTGCTGGTGCACGATGATGCCGCGGACGGTCTTCACTCCCTCGGGTAGCCAGAGATTATAGGTCGAGGCGAAGATGAGTTCGCCGGGCTTGTCCGAAGCCGGATAGCTGACGGAGTATTTGGTGCCGTCGGCCAGAGCGGCCAAGGGCAGAAGGAGCAGGGCGAGGAAGTTTCGCATGGGGTTGTCTTATGGACAGCCAGAAACCCCTTTGGTTCAAGCCAGCGTTGGCTTGTCGGCCGGGTGGTTACGATTAGGGTCGGCCTATGTCCGACGCCAAGCCCTTGGCCGAGCAGCTAATCGAATGCGAGCAGTGGTGCGCCGCGCGCTCAGAGAAGGAGTATCTGGCCGTCGCCACGAAGGGACTTCGTATCCTGCCAGGGCACCAGGCCGAATTGGTCAAACCCTTGCCCGGGCAGGAGCCGCGCGCCGACGGATGGTCGCTCCGTTCGGACGTCATCGGCACCGGCAACTGGTTACTGCTCGTGGGCTTGATGCTGGTGGGTGTGGTGATGTGTTTCGTCATGACCTTCGAACTGGTCGACCGCACGGACCATCCGTTTCTTTATGCCGCTGTCATCTTCCTGCTGCCCTCCTTCGCGGTGGTCTACTTCCCCCTGCGGATGATCATGCGCAGACATGAGCTGATCTTCGGCGACGATGCCTTAGTGGTCCGTCGCCTTGTCTTCGGTCGCCTTAATAAGGAGTGGCGGCTGCCAGTCGCCGACGAAGTCCGCGTGGGGCTCGCCTACCGGGGCGCCCGGCTGAGCGGGAAGCATAGTTCCTATGCGCAGTTGTCCGTGGTCGTGGGCTCGGGCGACGCCGAGATTGCGTTCGGCGACGACCTGAACCACGAGGAACGCGCCCGGCTCGCCATCCTGATCGACCATTACTTCAACGGCGTTGCCTAAGCCCAGCCATCAGGTCATCAACTATCATGGGACTCATCCAAGACCTCGGCGCTAAGCTCGTCCGCATGAAGGAAGAGGCAGAGGCGCGGCAGGCGGCGCTGCAGGCCGGTCGCCCGGCGAAAGCGTTGACGGATGTGGAGTTAGCGAAAGGTCACCCCAGGGTCTCTTCTGAGACCGATTTCCAAGGTGTCCACTATGGCGTGCGCCTTGGTTCCTGGTTCGGATGGATCTGGCTGATCTTCACCTGTGTCCACTGCGTCGCGCTTTTCTACGGGATGTCCCAGGGGTCGGTGAAGGTGAACGGACGGATGGTCACGCAGCCTGACTGGTGGCATTTCGCGCTGTTGGCCCTCTTCTACGTGCCGTTCTTCCTCGTGGGCTTCGCCTTTACCGTCGCGCGCTATCGCGTGACCCTGAGCGACGCTGCCGTCGTCGTCCGCTGGCGTATCCTGCCGTATCTCGGCTGGACGTGGACGCTTCCGGTGGGCGAAGGGGTCGCGGTGACGTTGGCCTTCCGTGGGTCGAGTGAAAACAAGAAGCCGGTCGAATCAATCGTCGTCGCGTCACTCGGCAAGGAGACGCACTTCGGGGCTTTCCTGCCGGTTGACGTGAAAGAGTTCCTCGCGGGTGCCATCCGGCATTATTACGGTGAGCCTGTCGCCGAGGTCGTATCGACTCCGTTCATCCCTAACGACTGAGACTCAGCGGCCGGCCGGATCGATGGCGCGGAACTTGACGACGGTATTGCTGGCGGGCTCATAGAGCACGCCGATGCGTCCGTCCTTGAGGAGTGCCATGCTGCTGTAAGCGAAGGGGCCGGGGAAGGTAAGGCGCGAGCTCGCCCACGTGCGGCCGTCGTCGTTCGTGAGGCGTAGCGTGCCGTTGGCGCGCTTGGGTCCAGCGGCATTAAGGAAGGCGATGGTACGGTCATCCAGGCGAAGCAGGCTGCCTTGGCAGATGGGGTCGGTCAGTACGGCGTCCTCGGCGGCCTGAGTCCAGGTCTCGCCGGCGTCTTGTGACCAAGAAATTTTGCGCAGGCTGGACCCGCGACGCCAGCTGCGAGAATTCAGGTAAAGGCCGCCGCCCGCGGACTCGGCCACCTGGACTTCGTTCAGCTGGATTGTTTCGGTCTGCGGCACTTTCTCGCCACGCTTCCAAGTGGCGCCAGCGTCGTCGCTGTAGGCGACCCAGTTATAGAAGTTCTTCTTTGTGTCCTGAGAGTTAAACGGGATGACCAGACGGCCAGCCTTGGGGCCCGACTTGAGCTGGATACCGATGCCAGGACCAGAAGCGGTGGTGATGGCTTCGTTGGGCTTCAGCGTCGCGGAGACATCGGTCGGCTTGCTCCATGTCACGCCATCGTCATCGGAGGTCACGTAGCAAGAGCGATTGCCTTTCGGATCGGCGGGCCCGACGGGCAGGCCTCCGAATTCGTGGCTACCGCTGGGAAAAACCTGATAGAAAAGGAAGATGCGACCGGACTTGGTTTCTTGGACGAGGCAGGGGTTATTGCAGCTGTCCGCACCCTGTTCGTAGGCGACGACGGGCTTAGACCAGGTGGCGCCTTCGTCCTTTGAGAAGGAGATTACCAAGTCGTTGCCAGCCTGGTCGGTAGGCTTGTCGCGTCCCTCGGCGACGGCGAGCAGCGTGCCCTTCTGCGTGCGTAGCAGCGAAGGGATGCGGACGGAGGGGTGCGATAGGTTCTGCTTGGCTTCGAAGACGATGACGTCGTTTCCGTCTGCCGCGAAAGCGCCAACGGAGAGTAGGCTGAGGAGGAGGGCGAGACGCATGTTTAGAAATTCCAGCTGAAGAAGCCGATGGCTTCGAGTTCGCCGATCATCTTCTTCGTCTCGGTGGCGTCGGGGTTACCATTAGGCAGGCGGGCGGGTCCGAGCGGCACGCCGAGGTGCCCCATCAAGGCCTTGGCGGCGCCCATGTAGCCGCGCTTGGCGAGAATATCGACGACCGGCTGAACCTTGGCCTGTTCGGCTTCGGCCAAGGCAGCGTCACCTTTCGCTTGCGCCGCGATCGTGCGGAGCAGGGGGCCGGCGTTGAAGTTATAGGTGCTGCCGACTCCGGCTGTCGCCCCGGCGCGTAGCGCCAACAGGAAGCGTTCATCGACGCCGAAGGGCAGGTCGAAGCGGCCCCCCTCGAGCGTCTGCGCCCGGCGCATCGCGTCGAGGTCGGGATTGGAATACTTTACGCCCGCCAGGTTGGGGATGACCGGCGAGGCGGCCTTGAGGAATTCGTCCACCGGGAAGCCGCTGATACCGGTCATGCCGGGGATGTCGTAATAATAAAACGGCGTGCGGGGGGCGGCCTTGGCCACCATCGCACAGCTGGCCACGAGATCGGCCAGGGTGCGCGGCTTGAAGTAAGAAGGCGCGATCATCGACACGGCCTTGGCCTGATTCTTCTCCGCGTGCGCGGCGAGTTGGGCGGCTTCAGTCAGGCAATTCGCGCCGACGTGGACGATAACGTCGATGTCGGAGGCCGGGCCGACGACGGCCCAGCGGTCATTGAGCGCGGCACGTTCGGCGGCGGTGAGCGAACTGCTTTCGCCGGTGGTGCCGCCGATGAATACGGACGTGATGCCTTTGCCGCGGAGGAAGGCGGCCTGCTTTTCGACGACGGCGAGGTTGAGCGAGCCGTCGGCATGGAAAGGTGTATGGGTGGCCGTGCAGAGGCCGGTGAACTTGAAGGCGGACATGGTCAGGAGGTGGTGCTTTCGCGCGGGCGGATGCAGAGTGCGACGAAAATGGAGAGCAATGCGATGCCGGCGAAGACGCCAAAGATGAGGTTCAGCGGCATGTGCCGGTCTCGCAAGACGCCGAAGATCCAGTCAGCGAATCCTCCGCAACTGATACTCACGAAGTTCATCAGGCCATAGCCCGTGGCGCGATGTTCCGGTCCGACGAGCTGGCAGAGGATGGGCATGCTATTGCAGTCAAAGAAGCCCCACCCGAGCCCAAAGACGATGAGGAAGAGCACGGCTACGAGGAGGGTGGACGCGTTACCCACGCCGAAGAGGGCCGGCAGGAGGAGGAACGTGCCGATCGCGCTGACAAAGATACGCCCGCGGATATTCGTGCGTATCCAGCGGTCCGCGAGCCAGCCTCCGAGCACCGCGCCAACGATAGCGGCGAGTTGCCAATAAATGACCGCGGAGACACCCGCCTTGCCTTGGCCAAGGTTGAAACGTTCGCGGAGGATATCAGGCATCCAGTCGCGCACGACCCATGCCGCCATCGCGGGTAAGGTGAAGTAAACTACAAGAAGCAGGAAGCTGGGATTGCCGAGCAGCGAGCGGACGGTCGAGCCTGCGGTCGGGCTGACCGTTGCCTGCTCGGTCGCTGGTCGGTTGCGCAGGAATAGAAAGAGCGGGAAGGAATAAGCGATGCCGATCAGACCGCACCATGCGAAGGCGCCGCGCCAACCGATGGTCGGCTCGTCCGCGGCGTAGCCGGCGAAGCCGCCGATGATGACCCCGATGTAAATGCCCATCTGGTGGAGCCCAATCGCACGTGAACGCGTAGGCCCGAGGTGGTAGTCGGCAATCAGTGCGAGCGCGGCGGGAATGTAAAAGGCTTCGCTGACGCCCATGATGGCGCGCGTCCAGAGCAGTTGGTCGTAGTTATTAACCTGGCCGGTGGCCCAGGTGACCGCGGACCATGCGAAGAGGCTGAAGCAGATGACGTGGCGTCGGCTGACTCGGTCGGCGAGGTAGCCGCCGATAGGGCTGAAGATTGCGTAGACCCATTTGAATGAACCAAGGACCAGGCCCCACTGAGCCTTGGTCTGAATGTCCGGCAGGTCGCCGAGCATGGACGACTTCATCGTCGCGAGCATCTGGCGGTCGAGGTAGTTGAGCAACGCGACCGGAATCAGCAGGATGACGACCAACCATGCCGTGCGGGAGGCGGAGGGAGTTTCGTTCATCGATATTTGGCGGGGATCGGCCATCGGGTGAGTTTGGGCGTGCGGACGCCGGGTCGCACTTCACCGCTCACGGTGACAAGGTCATCACCTAGTCTCAGGAGCGGCGTGACCGCGACGGGGTGTGGCCATTCGCCGAGGTCAGTCACCTCGAAGGTCTCGAGGTCCATGACGAGGATGCGACGTGCCAAGCCGGTGTGCGTCTCGTAAGGCTGGCCATATTGGGTGCCGTCGTCGCCGCCGACAAAGAATAGATGCGTCTGCGAGAGTACGCCCGGGCCAGCGGCCCCGGCGAGCTTGTTGGGTAGGCCGTGGAAGCGATTGCCTTCCCCGTTGGTGGATTGGTAGGCGAGATTCTCGTGGTAGCTGCGGAACGGCTTACCGTCCTTTTCCGAGAGCGAGCAGCCACCGCCCCAGACGAGTTTGCTTAGACCCGCGCCCACGAGCGGGATGATACGCCCGAAACTTGGGTCGACGTCGGAGGTGCGCCAAGGTTTATCGGGGTCGTCGAGGTCGAGCGACGTCAGGGTCTGGATTGTGGTCATGTCGTCGGGCCGGGCGATGCCGCCGATGACGATGAGGTGTCCGTTGGCCGAGGTGAAGCCGGCGTAGGCACGCGGGCGAGTCATGCTTTCGGCGAAGCGAGTGACCTTGCCATCCAAGCCGACGAGCCAGACGTCCGCACGATGTCCTTCGGCCGAAGCTCCGCCGGCGATGACCAGCCCGTCGCGCTTAGGCGTCGGACAGAACGCCGCGCCGACTAGACCTTCGGGCAGATCGCCGATCTTGTGCCAACTCCAGACGCCGTCCTTGCGCGAAAGCTTGAGGATGTCCTTGTGATATTTCCGCTGGCCACCTTGCCAGGGCATCTTGTCCGGGAAATTCGTGCCGCCCGTGGCCACGATGACCTCGCTGCCGTCGGCTTCACGCAGGACGGCCGCCATCATGCCGGCACGGCCAAGCGGATCGGGCAGGTCTGGTAACGGCTCAGCCTGCGCGCCAGCGAGCGCTGCCACGAAGAGGCCGAGTAATGGGGTAAGGCGGAGCATGGCGCCGGGGTGGGACTTTTGTAGTCCCTTTCCGGCGTCTCGCCAGCCCCAACGCTTATTCGGGGCGGAGCAGCCAGCCTTCGGCGGAGCGGACGAACGGACGGAGCTCGCCGTTGGTCAGGGCATAGCCGCCGGACCACTTCGTGCAAGCGGTCGAGAGTACGTTGGCCGAACCTTCTTCGGCTTCGGTCCAGGTGTCGGTGGACTTGTCGTAAGAGAGGACCGATTTCGCGTAGCCTGGATGTTTCGAGGCTTCGACCTTGCCGGCCAGTTTGCCGTCGTCGCCACCGAGCACGAGGATCTCGTTGTCGAAGATCGGGCAGGGTGAAGGCGCGCCGGCGATCGCGCGGGGCATTGCGGAGAGGCGGCGCCATTCTTTACCGAGGGTGAACGCGTGGCAGTCGGAAAGGAATTCGCGTTCAACACCCTTGGCTCCGGGGCTCAGCGCAACGCCGCCGAAGAGGAAGAAAGTGTCCTTCGTGCTGGCGGACTGGGCGAGCATGCGTCCGGATCCGGCGCAGAGAGGGAGTTCTTTCCAACCGGCGTTGAGATTAGCGAGGTCGATGGCGAAAGCGCTAGAGGAGGCTGCAGTGGCGTCCGGGCGTTCGGTGCCGCCAGCGACGATGACCTTGCTGCCGACGAGCGCGCCGGTCGCATAGGCGAGCGGACGGGGGAGGAACGGGAAGGGGCGGACCTTGAGTTCGCCTTCTTCGACCGACAGCGTGTAGCAATCAGCGTAATGGCGATGCGAGTCAGCGCCGCCGATCATCAGGAGCCCTTGGCGGATCGAGACACTGACGCCGTAGCCGCAAGGGCGGGGCAGTTTGCCGAGGCTCGCCCACTTCTTGGAGCGGGTGCTGGCGAGGGAGAAGACTTCGTCATGCCAGACCTTAACGCCGCCGTCCCAGGCCGGCTTGTCGGGGAAGTTGGAGCCGCCACCACAAAGGAGCAGGTCTCCAGAGGTGCCCACGAAGGCGCCACCGAAGCCGGGGGCGTTGGGAGTTTCAGGAAGTCGGGTCCAGCGCATAGGAAGACGCACAAGGAAGACAGGCCGCACAAGGGTGTCCAGAGATTAGGGGGCCGTGGGGCGAATGTCGTCGCGCACCCCCGCCAATCCGTGCTTTTCGGATGATTGCAGTCCTTTCGCACTGCCTGGTAGCTCAGCGGTAGAGCAGGTGACTGTTAATCACTTGGTCGTAGGTTCGATCCCTACCCAGGCAGCCAGAAAGGACTCTTTCCTCGCCCCGACCCACCGGGGAAGGTCCGTAAACCTTCTCCTTGACCATCCAAGAGGTTGCGGGAGGATGCATTCACTATGGGCCAACAGAGCAATAAAGTCATCAAGCGTCGCCGTCGCCGCGCCTACCTCGAACGCAAGAAGGCTCGCGTCAAGGTTGCCCGCGTCGCCGCGAGCAAGAAGAAGGCCAAGAAGTGAGGCGAGCGGTGAGCCAGGCCTCTGCGTGGGCCGCGCTCGCTGCGCTGCTCCTCACGGGTTGCGATACCCCCGTGGCATCCTCGGACGAGGTGCCCGGTATCGCTTATGTCAACGAACGTCGCCGGAGCGAAGCCGATGTGGCCCGCGCCTCGGAGGCATTCTATGCCAAGGAGCACCATGGGGACGACGTGGTCTTCCGCACGGAAGAGGATGCCCGTCCGGGTTACTATTTCTTCGTGAAGCTCGACGTCGTCCCACCGGCCGACGGTCGCCTCGTCCTTGAAGTGGTGCGTAAGGAAAACACGCCGCCTGAGCGTTATGATTTTGCGGTCAACCTGAAGCCGGGCTTCCCGTTCGGCGAATACGTGATCGGCCTCACCGGTAAGCAGTCTGGCGAGGCTAGGTGGCGCCCGATCGCTTGGCGCGTATCCGTGGTCGACTCCAAGGGTAAGTTCCTCGCCTCGAAGCATAGCTTCCTCTGGGGCACGCCTTCGGACCTCGCGCGCCGCTAAGTCCGATGGCCTCGGCGGAGTGGACATCTTGGCGACCATTGCGGCTCGCCGAGGATGTTTCCGCCGAGACACTCGCCGAGCAGATGGACGGCGGGCAGGCTTTCCGCTGGTCGCTTGCCGCCGACGGCAGCTGGGTCGGCGTCTTTGGCCGCACGCTCGCCGCCGTGCGCTCCGGTCCGCAGGGCTTGGAGTGGCGCGGCCAGAAAGGCGCGGCTCACGCCGAGGGCGCTTTACGGCATTATCTTGATGCCGAGGGCGCGCAGGCGCGACTCTCCGAGGCGCTGCCGTGGCGTTCCGATTCCGTGCTTCGGTCGGCGCGCGTGGCCTATCCCGGGCTGCGCATCCTGCGCCAGGATCCGCACGAGGCGCTGATCGGTTTCCTTTGTAGTTCGAACAAGCGCATCTTGCAGATTCGTGTCATGGTCGCCGCCTTGGCTTCGAAACTGGGCGAACCTTTGGGCGGCGGTTTTCACGCGCTGCCTTCGTGGCAGGCGATCGCGAGCGCGGACGATGCCGTGCTGCGCGCATGCTCACTGGGTTACCGCGCAGCTTATCTTCGCGGTACCGCCAAGAAGCTGCTCGCCCGCCCGCGCTGGGCCGAAGAATTCGCGGCCCTCACGACCGCCGACTTGCTAGACGAATTACAGTCGCTGCCCGGCGTTGGCCCGAAGGTGGCCGCCTGTGTCGCGCTCTTCGGCTTCGGCCGCTTGGAAAGTTTCCCGGTCGATACCTGGGTCGTACAAGCGCTCGCCGATGCCTATGGCCTGCACGGATGGAAGCCCGCCCAGCTGGAGCAGTTTGGAAAAGCGCACTTCGGCGAGGCCGCCGGTTTGGCGCAGCAGTATCTTTTCTCCGCTATCCGCAACGGTCGGCTGACGCGTGCCGAAGTCAGTGTGCCGACGAAGCCGACACGCCCCAGACCCCGGAAATAATTTCGGGAGTCAAGGTCGACGCGGGTTCACCGGCGGCGATGAGGCGGCCTTCCGAGAGCACCACAACCCCGTCGCAGCGCTTCGCAAAGGAGAGGTCATGTGTCGCGACGACGCAGGCGCCGCCGGCTTGAGCAAACGCAAGGATGGCCTGCGCGATGGCTTCCTGTCGTCCGAGATCAAGAGCGGCCGCGGGCTCATCGAGCAGCAACGCTCCACCGAAAGGCTCGGCGAGTGCGGCGAACGCCATCGCGAGGTGCGCGCCTTTCTGTTCGCCGCCGGACAGCTCGGACAAACGGCGGTCAGAGAATTCGCCGAGTTGCAACTTCGCCAGCCACTCCGCGTAGCCGACGGGGTCGCCGATGATATCGCCGAGGTCGCTGACGCGATAATCCCACGCGCTGACGGGTTTCTGCGCGCAGTACGCGCGGGTTTGGGCGCAGGTTGCCGCATCGATAATCCGCGGATCATATCCGCCGACATCTAGTTCTCCTTCGGAGGGGAGCAGCCCAGCGAGGGCACGCAGTAGCGTCGTCTTGCCGGCGCCATTGGGTCCGACAATCGCTACGGCCTGCCCGCGGGCCGCGGACAGGGACACGCCGTCGATGAGGCGGCGGCCGCCGATCTCGACGCCGAGTCCAAGCGCGTGGATCAAGGCGTCACTCATGGCGCCCCCTTGCTATCCAGATAAAGAGAGGTGCACCGAGAATTGCAGTCACCGCCGCAGCGGACAGCGGAGCCTGCGGCCAAAGGCCACGACCGATGGTATCAGCTCCTAAGAGCAGGCCGGCGCCGAGAAGGGCCGACAAGGGCAGGACGTGCGCATGGCGGGGGCCGACTAAGGCGCGGGCGAGATGAGGCGCCAGAAGACCAATGAAGGCTACCTGGCCCACAAGGCAGGTAGCGGCCGCGGCGGCCAAGGCCGTCAGGAGGACGGCCTTGCGCCGAGCGCTACCGACCTCGCACCCAAAGCCGCGAGCCGCGTCTTCCCCAAAGGACAGAAGATCCAGCGAGCGCGCGAGTGGGAGCAGCAGTAGCGCCGCCGCGAGGCAGAGGAGTACGGGCAGCCAGGTGAGTTCGAGCGTGGCCATCCCCAGCCAGTCGCCGTAAGCGCCGTTGGTCAGTAGTTCACGTGACTCCCCGCTACGGGAGGCGATGACGAGGGTGCCAGCTGCGGTGAAGGCGTTCAGGCCGAGGCCGGTGAGTAGCAGGCGGGAGGAGGAGCCCCCGCTGCCGATCAGCGTGAGCAAGGCGGAAGTGCCGAGTGCGCCCCCGAACGCGGCGGCGGGGATAAACCAAGCGCGCTGCCACGCCGCTTCTGGAAAGAGTCCGAGCAGGACGGCGATGCCGAAGAGTGCGCCACCGAAAACGCCGGTCAGCCCCGGATCGGCCAGCGGATTACGGAAGACGCCTTGTTGCGCGGCGCCGCCGATGCCGAGGGCGAGTCCGGCCGCGAGAGCCGCGAGCACGCGAGGCGAGCGGAGGAGAAGGAGGGAGCCACCGTCACCCCAGCCGAAGCCTTGGGTGCCGACGGAAAGGGCAAGGACAACGAGGCCTGCAAGCAGGACACAGCCCGCCACCCATGCCTTCGTTGCCGTCATCAGCGACCGAGTTCCTGGAGTAGGTCGCCGAAGGGACTCCGCTTCTTCGGGCTTGGTGTCGTCGGGGCGGGAGCAGTCTGGGTGCCCGGGGCGGCCTGGGTGCCCGGATTGGAAGGCGCCGTGGACTGGCTTGCGCGGACGTTGTCGATCGCCTGTTGGAGTTTCTCGGCGAGGTCGGTCTTTACCTGATTAAGAGATCCGCCGACACTGACGCCGGGCCCTTCGGTGAAGCCGTCGGCCGGCGACGGACCCGTGCCGAAGCCCAGCGCTTGGAAGTATTGGGCGAACTCTCCGGCACCGCGCATCTGCGTGGTGAAGGCCATCGGCCAGTCGGCGAAGCCGAGCTTAGGGTCGACGTTGATGCCGCCCTTGGCGGCGAGGTGTAGCACTTCATTGCGGATGTCGGCCGCCTCGAGCTTGATTGTGCCCGAAGCGAGCCGGGACGCCTTGATGGTCGCGGAAGTGTATTGGAAATCCGCGACGGCTTTCTGCAGCTTGCCAGCGGCGCTCATGGCGGCGCCGATTTTGGCCACCTTCTCGCCTTGCTGTTGGTTCTTCGTGAGGGCGCCGGCGAGCATCGCGAGGCCGCCCAGCGTTTCGCCGATATCACCAGCCTTATTCGCTGAGAGCGACATGCCGCTGTTCTTATCGCCGAAGGGGCGGATGCGGCCGCCTTTGGAGGTGAGTTGGGTGTCGACCTGAAGTTTGTCGACGAGTTCGCCGGGCGTGCCGCAGATGCTCGTGAGCCCCGCGCTCGCATCTGCACGCCCCTGGAGGAAATCCTTCACCGCGGGGAAGGCTTGGGCGACGCTACCGAAATCGAACTGGTTGAGCGACACTGTGGCCGAGAGCGAATAGGGCCCGTTGCTGATCGTCGGCTGGAAGGCGAGCTGGCCGCGGCCGCTGAGGACGCCGTCGGCGAGTTTGCCGTTGAGTTGCGTCAGGCGGATAGCCTTTTCCTCGGCTTCCGCCCGGACGACGACTTTCTCGGCGCTGATGCCGTAGGCTTTCGCCGTGCCGATCGTCAATTGGATCGAGCCGCTATGGTTGGCCCAGAAGGGAGCTCGGTCAGGCCTGGGACGTGCGCCGTTAGCGGAAATATCCTCTTCGACCTTCGGTAGGAGCGAGAGGAAGTCGTCGACATCGACGTTATCGATGGCCACGGCGGCCTGCCAGTCGGTCTTTTCACCGGAAACTTTCTGCGTGAGCGTGAACTTGCCGGAACTAAGGTTCGTCGCCTGGAGCTTGAACGATCCTTCGGCGCTGAGGCCGTTGGCGGCCGGCACGTATTTGCCGCTCAGGGCCGCCGTCTTAATGCGTCCTTCGCTTTGCTTGAGGCCGACTTCGCGCACTTGAAGGGTGACGTTAATCTCGCCGCTTTGAGCACGGTCGGCCGTCGCGCGATACTGTCCGCCGGTGACGATATTCAGCGGCCCCGCGAACGGCTGCTCGGCGAGCGCACCGAGATCACCTTCGAGCTTTAGCGTGGTACCAGCGTCGCCCAGACCGAGTTTGATGTCACCCGAAGCCAGGGTGCGGCTACGATTCTTCAGCTCGGCTTGGTTGAAGCCGATGAGGGTGGATTTCTCGCCGACCAGAAGGTCGAGGCTCGCGGCCAGGTCGCAATCCTTGACCCACAGTTTACCGGTCCACGTGACGCTGGTACGGGTGAAGGAGAGCGGCGCGCCCTCCGTGCGCACGAAGAGCCCTTCGCGGCTGAAGCCAGCGACAAGGTCGGCGCGCTTGAGGTCGCCGGTCAGCTTGAGGCCAGGGACGACCGCGGAGAGAGATTCGAGCGGCAGGTCGCGGGCCGCGGCCTCCACGAGCACGCCAGTGGGCTTGGAGCCGTCGAGCACGAACGGCTGGCGAAGTTTGAGGGAAAGCAGGTTCAGCCCTTGGCGGAAGATGCGCGCCTCTGCGGAGCTGACGACGGGCGTTTTGCCGGCGGCGCGGTTCACGGTGGTCTGGGCGCTCACGCGGATACCCTTGAGTTTATCGACGGGCAGGTCTTCCCAATTGGGCTGAGAGGCGAGCTCGACGATGCCGACGTTGACGTCGGCGACAGCGGACCAGGCACCATCGGCCCCGGGACGAAGCGTGAGCGAGCCAGTGGCGATATTACCGGCGGCGCAGCCGATGCTGAACGGAGAGAGGGAGATCGCGCCCTCTTCGGATTTGATGGGGAGTTCGGCGTCGATCTCGCGCATCAGCGCCTTGCCGCCGCGTTCGAGCGTGACGCCTCGCAGGTTGTGCGTGCGGATGCTTGTGACGGCTGGCTTGCCGTCCTTGAAGGAGATCGAGGCTTCGCCGGTCCAGTGGCCGGCCGTCGCGATGACGTCCGCGGCGGCGAGAAAAGGATTGAGCGCCATGAGGTCCGCATCATTCGCGGCGATGGTCACCGTCGCATCGTTGGCATTTTCAGGTAGCAGGCCGCCTTTCCACGTCAGCGTCTGCGGGATGGCGATCGTCACGCCGTTGCCGGTGATCGCGAGGCTGTTGACGGCGAAGCCGCTGTCGGTGCTTTGCGCATTCGCGGCGAGTTTCCATTCGGAGCGGCTATTCTTCGCGAGCGACTTCGAGAACTTGCTGAGATCGGGCCAGAGCGCCTTGAGGTCGGCGCTGGCCTGCCAGCGAGAGCCTTCGAGTTCACCGTTGGCTTTGCCTGACAGGCGGACTTCGGGCAGTTGCTGGCTCAGGATGCCGAAGCGAGTGGGGTCGACTTCCAACTGCGCGTCGACGGTCGTACGGCCGGCGAGGTTGTTGCCGGAGAGCTTCACTGCAGGACGGCTGGCCGAGTCGCTGAGCGTGCCGGTGAAATGGACGCCGGGCTTACCGACGGTGCTAGCCGCATCCAGGACGAAGCCGACGGAGCCAGCGGCGATGGGGCTCGCATCCTTGGCCGCGAGTTCGAGTCGTAGGCTACCGATATCGGCGATCAGGTTGTCGAGGCCGATACCGTCAGCGCCGAGTGGTCGCTTGAAATTAGCCTTCAACGTGACTTCGCCGCGGGGGTCGGTCATCTGCTTGCCCACGGCGAAGCCCGGCCAAGCGATACCGGCTCGGAAGTCGGCCTTACCCCGGGTGTCGAACTCATCGCCGCGGATGCTGAAGCGGAGCAATGTGCCATCCGCCAGTTTGACGCGTCCGGAGACGGCGTAGGGCCCGAGCACGACAGGTGGCAAGGTCGTCTTGGCCGCGGCGACGGAACCAGCGACCGGAGTCTTCGCCTCTGGCTTGCGTTCGCTTAGGTCGACATCGAGGGTCTTGATCTCGAGGCTGCTGAGGGCGTAGGTGCCCTTGATGATCGAGATGATCTGCGCTTCGCCCTTGATGGCGGCGGCGGAGATCTTTGTGCCATCGGGCAGGGTCAGGTCGATGCCTTCGGCGGAGAATTTTCCGTCGAGAGAGGCTTCGACACGGGCGATGACGCCTTTGATCTTGGCGTCGGCGAGCAGGCCTTTGACGCGAGCGCCGAGCGGTTCGGGGCGGAGCTGGGATTCGACCCAGAAAAGGGTGGCTCCGAGGACGACGGCAAGGATGCCGACGCTCCAGAGGGTAAAGCGGAGAACGCGGGACATAAGGACGGGCACTTATCTTGGCTCGTGACTTTGACCGGGCAACAAAAAGCCCGGTGGAATTGCTTCCACCGGGCGAAATCTGCCGTTTGGACCGCTTAGACCTGCGGGGCCTGGCCGCCCGCCGTGCCGCCCTGCGGGGGCTTGGGCTTACGGGCCACGCCCGAGGCGACCTTCTTTTGGAGGTAGATCTCCTTCATGTCTTCCGATGCCGCGCAGAATTGCGTGTCGAAGTCGCGCATCATCGCGGCTTTCGACTGACGGAGCATGCGGGTGCGGCCGTAGCGCATCTCCTTGATTGCCATGATGGCGTCTTCGTCGAGCAGCTGCTTCAGGTACTCGACCTTCTGCTTGGCCCAGTCCGAAAGATCGCTCCGTTTGAGCAGCTCTTCGAATTCCTTCTTCGCTTCGACGAGTTTGCCTTGGCGTGCGAGGGCTTCGATGAACTCAATCTTTTCCGAGACGATTGCCTCGCCTACCGCCGCTGCCACGGAAGGGTCGACGGGAAGGACGGAGAATGCCGCGAGGTCGGTTTCCGGCAGGGCGATCAGCTCGGGGCCGAACTTGACGGTCTCGCCATCCTTGGTGAGCGCCTCGAAGTTGAGCGCCGCGAGCGCGTCGCCCTTGGCGCTGGCGCCGATCTTCAGTTCGACGACCGCCACGAGCGAGGCGTTCCAGGGCAGGGTGCCGAGCTTACGGCTGCGGGCGATACCTTCTTCCAGGATTTCGCCGACCAGACGGGCCTGGACGTCGCTGCCGCCCTGCACGCTGACCTTCACCTGGCGCAGGAACGAGTTGGAGATGATGGCGAACTGTTCTTCGAAGGCTTCGTCGAGGTCGTCGGCCGTCTGGCCGAAGTTCGCGACGCCTTCACCGGCGTTGGCCATACCCGTCATCAGCGATTCGTTGAAGCCGTGGCCGAGGCCGACGGTAGAGGTCGTGATGCCGGCACCAGCAGCCTTGGCGACCTGGGCGAAGATCTCCTGCTCGTTGAGCAGGCCTTGGTTCGCCTGACCGTCGCTGAGGAGGATGACGCGGGCGATACGATCCTTGCGGGTGAAGGGAGCGAGCTGCTTCACGCCTTCTTCCCAGCCACCGAAGAGGTTCGTCGAACCGCGGGCATCGATGGCGTTGATACGCAGGGCGAGGGCTTCGCGATCGGTGACTGCGATCAACGACTGCACGACTTCGATGTGATCATCGAACGCGACGATGGTGACGCGATCATCGTCGCGGAGGCCGCGGACGATGCGCACGGCGCTTTCGAGGGCGGCAGCGATCGGGAGGCCGGACATCGAGCTCGAGCGGTCAATGACCAGGGCGAGGTCGAGAGGGGCGCGAGGGGTCTCGCTGAGGTCGGCGGGTTTGGCCGGGGCGACGAGACGGACGAGGACATGCGTCGCATCAGAGGCGGCGCGGAGGAAGCCCTTCTTCAGGGGCAGGATTTCGATCTTGGGTTGGTTCATGGGAGGAGTCATCACCCCCACTTTGTACCACCCTCCTTAAAATGTCAACACCGCCAGAGATACTTTTTGGTAATTAGCACACTTAAGTTACTGTCATAATTACAAATACTTGTTCATCAACGCTTTGCTAAAATTGTCCACGATTCGTTGCAGTTCTTCCTTCGTGGGCGTGATGCGACTGTCGATATTGAAGTGGGCCTCGCACCAATGGGCCAGGCGAAGTTTGGTCCACCTTTCCGTCTTAGGTTCATCCCCCTGGGAGGTCGGGTTGAAGGCTAGGAGCTGTTCGAAGAGATTGCGGGCGGCCGGGGAAAGATCGTCGCGCGCCATCTCCTTTTTTATCATCAGGCGAAGGGCTTCGGCGGGGCTATCTTCGCTATCGGCGATCTGTTTGAGCTGTTGGACGGTCGAGTAGCTGGTCTTACGGCTTGGTCTCGGCGAGGACGAGCCGAAGAAGGGTGAGCAATCGAGCATCTCTGGCTGCGAGCGGGAGTGCAGTCTTGTCCTAATTTCCTTCATGCTGCGGGCGTCTGGTTCGCTCAACATGGGGGAGACTTGCTCGCTGCCTCGTGTCCGGAAGAAGAGCTTTTCCGCCTCGGTGGGCGTGGCTAATTCGTCGATCAGCTTGTTCAGCTGGGCGATGATGCGGTTCTCGTGGAGCAGGGTGCGGATACGGTCGAGGTCCCAGCCGCGTTCAGCGAGGAGGCGGGCCAGGAGCAGCTGCCGGACCTGCAGGGGGCCGAAGTTGGCCTTGCGGCGGTCGTCGGGGGCGCGCTCGGGCTTGGAGAGCAGGCCTTCATAGGCGTAGAAGCGCACCAGACGCTCCGTCGAGCGGTGGCGGTCGCCGAACCCCAGGGAGGCGAGTTTATCTGAGACAAAGGCGGCAAGGTCTTCGGCGGTCCCGAGGAATTCCTCGTCGTTCAGTTGGGCGGAGATCTTTAACATGGGCTGCGAATAGAGACATTCTGCTGTCAGCATCTCGGAAAGGGCAATAATATAGTGAAAACGACGCTGTCAGAAAACCCCTAAAAAGAAGCAGGCCGTCCGATATCGGACGGCCTGCGAGCCGGCTCCCTGTGAGGGGGCTTAGGAGTTGTGGCTGTAACCTTCTTCGCCGTGGTCCGAGATGTCGAGGCCGCGGGCCTCTTCTTCTTCGGTGGGGCGGAGGCCGATGACCGCCTTGATCAAGTAGGCGAGAATCGCGGTGGCGACCAGGGAGATGACCAGCGTGATACCGATCGCCTTGAACTGCTCGGTCAGGAGCGTCTTGCCGACGATGTCCTTGAGGTTCGTGTTCAGGTTGCCGTTGACGTCGGCCGTGGCGTAGATGCCGGTCAGGATGGCACCGAGGGTGCCGCCGACCGCGTGGACGCCGAAGGTGTCGAGGGCGTCGTCATAGCCGAGCTTGGACTTCATGTAGACCACGGCCACGAAGGGCACCACACCGGCGAGGACACCGATCAGGACCGCGGAGCTGGCGGTGACGAAGCCCGCAGCCGGGGTGATCACGACGAGACCGGCGACGGCGCCTGAGCAGAGGCCGAGGATGCTGGCGTGCTTGCGGAGGATCCATTCGAGGGCGCCCCAAGTGAAGGCGGCAACCCCGGCGGCGAGCGTGGTGGTCATGAAGGCCTGGGCACCGACGCCGTCCGCGGCGAGGGCCGAGCCAGCGTTGAAACCATACCAGCCGACCCAGAGCATGCCGGTGCCGACGGCACAGAGCACCATGCTATGAGGCGTCATGGCCTTCTTGCCGAAACCAATGCGGGGGCCGAGGATGATGCAGAGCAGGAGCGCGGACCAACCAGAGGTCATGTGGACCACGGTGCCACCGGCGAAGTCGATCGCCTTAATCGCGGCCTTGGCGTTCCAGACGCCGTTCATCTCGCCGGTGATGCCCCAGATGTGGTGGGCCATAGGGAAGTAGACGAGGAACATCCAGCCGAACATGAAGAGCATGACCGCGGAGAACTTCATGCGTTCGGCGATGGCGCCGACGATGAGGGCCGGGGTGATGATCGCGAACATCATCTGGAACATCGAGAAGACGTTCTGCGAAATCCAGTAGGCGTAGTCTCCGTTCGGGGCGGCGCCGACGCCGTTCAGGAAGAAGAATTCACTGCCACCGAAGATCTTGCCGAGGAAGGTGCCGTCGAAGCTCTTACCGAAGACCAGGGAGTAACCCACGGCCCACCAGAGGATCGCGACCATCCCCGCCAAGCCGAAGCACTGGGCGGCGACGGAGAGGATATTCTTCGAGCGGACCAAGCCACCGTAGAAAAGGAAGAGGCCGGGCAACGTCATGAAGAGCACCAGGGCGGCGCAGATCATGATGAAGGCGTTGTGACCAGGGCCGGCGGAAGCGGCGATGGGACCGGCCGCGACCTTGTCGTCGCCAGCCTTGGGGCCGGTGTTATTGACGTAGGCTTCGAGGTCGGCCACGCGCTGGTCGAGCGCGGGAGCAGCTGGTGCCGCTTTCGCCGCTTCGGCTTTGGCGGGTTCAGCCGCTGGGGCGGGTGTGTTCTGCGCGGACGACAGGTAAGGCACTGCCGCCAGAGCGAGGATGGTGAGAGTTCGTAGCAGGGAGTTCATGGCGAATGCTCTTTCGCAACCCCCGTGCCAACCGCCGCCATTCGAGTCGATGACTCGAATGTGTTTAAAAAACAACTTAAGCAGCCCGCAGTCCTGCTTGAAAAAAAGCAGGACTGCGGGCGCTGGCCCCGAAAACGGGCTTAATTATGGTTATAGCCTTCTTCGCCGTGGTCCGAGATGTCGAGGCCCTGCGCCTCACCTTCCTCCGTCGCACGCAGGCCAATGGTCGCCGCGACAATCTTTGCGATGATCCAGGTCATGACGAGCGAAACCACGATGCAAAGCAGCATGGCGGTCAGCTGTCCTTTGAGCAGGCCTTTTGAAATCAGCGCACCGCCGGTCGGATTGACCTGCGCGTTCATGAGGAGAGCGGTCGCCAGCGCGCCGATGGTGCCGCCTACGCCGTGCACGCCGAAGGTATCCAGCGCATCATCGTAGCCGAACTTCGGCTTGAGCACCGAGCAGGCCCAGTAAGAAATCGTTCCAGCGAGTAGGCCGATGAGCACGGCGGAACTGCCAGAGACGAAGCCAGCCGCGTTGGTTACGGTGGCGAGGCCGGCGATGGCGCCGGAGCAGAGTCCGAGCACAGAGATCTTACCGCGGTGCAGTTTTTCAACGGCTGCCCAAGCGAGGGTGGCGGTGGCGGCACCTAGCGTCGTCGTCGTGAAGGCTTGGAGGGCGATGCCGTCAGCCGCTAGGGCCGAACCGGCGTTGAAGCCATACCAGCCAGCCCAGAGTAGGCCTGTGCCGATGACGCAAAGCACCATGCTGTGCGGGGGCATCGGGCGTTTGCCGAAACCAGCGCGCGGGCCGACGAGGATGCAGAGGAGCAGGGCAGACCAGCCCGAAGTCATGTGGACGACGATGCCGCCAGCGAAGTCCGCGGCCTTGAAGGCAGCGTCAGCGTTCGCGATGCCCGAGAAGTGTCCGGTGGCGCCCCAGACGGCGTGCGCGATGGGGTAATAAACGAGGATCGTCCAAAGGAACGAGAAGAACATCACCGCGGAGAATTTCATACGCTCGGCGACGGCGCCGATAATGAGGGCCGGCGTGATGGCCGCGAACATGGCTTGGAAGAGGGCGAACGTGGCGGAGGAGATGCCCGGTGCGTAGGCTGCGTCGGGCGTGAAACCGAGGCCGGCGAAACCGAAATGCTCGCCGCCACCAAAGATGTGTCCGACGAGGCTGCCGGCGTAGCTCTTACCGAAGACGAGGCTGTAGCCGAAGCCCCACCACATCAGGACCCCCATCGCGGTCAGGGCCAGACATTGGGCGGCGATCGAGAGCACGTTCTTACTCCGGACTAAGCCTCCGTAGAAGAGGAAGAGCCCTGGGATACACATCATGAGGACGAGCGCCGTGCTCACGAGAACCCAGACGTTGTCACCGGTGGAAGGAACAGGGGTGGCGGAAATAAGCATAATGCGTTTTATTAAGCAAAATGCGTGCCACATAATCATCACGGCTGGCAACTCGCTTGCCTTCGGGGGATTGCGGGGTAATTTAGTTTTTAACCATGAAATGCCTGCTTAAAGTTAAGCATAGTGTCTTATTTTGTGCATTACTTTCCGCACAACTATCGGCAGCTGAACCAACCCCGGCTAAGGATTGGGTGTTCGCCGCCGATTACCAATATCGAGGATCTGATGCCGTCAGTCATTCCGGCGGCGTCACCGGCGAGTTCGGCCGTTCCCGAACGGGCGCCGAGCTGATTTATCAGACGCCCGACCGTGCAATCGATCTCGAGTGGTATCAGTACACTCACCATTTTAGCGGCGCGATCGCCGGGACCGATCGTTCTTATGGTAATACGACCGACGTCATGGTCACAGGTTTCCGTCAGTGGGATTGGAATCAGAAATATGGCGTCCAGCTGATCTATGCCCTGGAGTTCGCGGCCGAAGAGGGCGTGAGCTTGGGTAGTTCACATCGATGGGGTCTGGGCGTCGCCACCCGCTGGCGTCCCGATGCCGAGACCGATATCGCGCTCGGCGTGCTGTTGGAGGATCGCTTCGAGGCCTCCCTCCTGCCCATCCCTTATATCAAGGCTACTTGGCGTCCGTGCAAATACGCCGAGGTCGAGCTGCGCGCCACCGGTCTGCAGAATGGCATTATCGTCCGAGGATTCCTGACGGAAGACCGCGCGACTACGGTCGACCTCACGGTCGCCTACGAAACGCTGAGCTTTGCGCTCACTGATGGTAGCTACGGTTCGCGGGCGGTCTCCATCGGCGAAGTCCCGATTCGTATTGGCGTGACGCAGTTCTTGGAAAAGTCCGGCACTTGGTTTGTGCGCGGCTCCGCCGAATGGGTCGCCTACGCGCGGCACAGCTTCAAGCACGACGGCGAGACGCAGGGAGCATTTCAGCCTGGCGCCCAGTGGGGCCTGGCCGCGCGCGTCGGCGCCCGCTTCTGATCAAGCTGCCGCCGTCTGCAGCCATTCGTCGCGGCGACTGATGGCCAGCTCGAGGTCGTGCGTGCGGAGCGAGCGGCGGACGCGGCGCTTGGTGAAGTCCGCGAGGTGCTCGGTGTAGTGTAGCCACCAGGTCCCGTTGTTGTTCCAGAGGTGGTGGCGGCGGTTATCCTCGCTGACACGGATGGACAGCTTGGAGGCGGGCGGGCGGGCGGTGGTATCGTTGGTGTTGATCATGGTGGGCGGCGGTGAAAGAAGCGCGCATCACGATCAATCCACGAGGGATTGGAGTTTTAGCCTTTCGGCTCTCATCTCGGCGCCTTTCGGCTCCGATAACCACCGCGGCCCTGTTGGGCTCGGTTGGTGCAGGTTCGGCTTTCGCCCGTCCTGCTCGTAATGCGTCTGATAATGAACTGACGTCACTCTGGCCGGCCGGCCTGGAAATTGCAAGTCCACGGTGGCGGGTATTGTGTCATAAGAAACCCCCGGTTCCGTCCGGGTCGGCCGGGGCTTGCGGCGGGCGGGGTGCCCCCCTAACGTTTCCTCGATGGGTTTCTTCCGTTTCCGTAAATCAATCCCTCTCGGGAAATTCTTCCGGATCAATCTCTCGAAGACTGGCACCTCGTTATCGGCTGGTCGCCCTGGCGCGACGGTCAATGTGCGCAAGGACCGCGTCGACGGAACGGTCGGGATTCCTGGCAGCGGACTTTCGTATAAGGAGCGTCTGGCGAATCGCGGCTGCGCATCGGTGCTCGTCTTCGCGCTGATGCTGTCATCCGCGCTCGCGGGCGTTGTCATCTGCGTGCGCTGAACGCGGTTTCGTCGGAAGCGTTGGCGCCTCCGACGATCGTCGCCGCAAGTGCCCGGGAAAGGACTCGAACCTTCATGCCTTTAGAGGGCGGCGGATTTTGAGTCCGCTGCGGCTGCCATTTCGCCACCCGGGCGGATTGCGGACATGCATTCATTCCGCGAGCGTCGACGCGTGCAAGAAAAACCGTGCCTGTCGGCGTAGCGCGCATCATGCAAAAACGCGGACAACAAAAAAGGCGCTCCTTGCGGAGCGCCTTTTGGCGGGAATCTCGGGAGAGATTACTTGGCGCCGAGGATCGCGTCCTTGGCGGCCTTAGCCACGCGGAACTTCACGACCTTCTTAGCCTTGATCTGGATGGTTTCGCCGGTGGCAGGGTTGCGACCGAGGCGAGCCTTGCGGTGGACGAGGACGAGCTTGCCGAGGCCCGGGAGCGTGAAGGAGTTCTTCGCGTTCTTGTAGGCGAGGCCAGCGATGATCTCGAGGATCGCGACGGCCTGCTTCTTGCTGATTTCAGCTTTTTCGGCGATGGCGCTGGCGATTTGGGACTTGGTGAGGGCTTTGGACATGTTGGTTATGGGTTGGTTGTGCAGTGATGCGGGTGTATTAAGTATCGAAGCGTACGCTGAAAACCAGCGAAAAATAAGGGCAGGGTGCAGGTTTCTTCAGACCCCTGTATCCCGCAAAAAATCTTTTGCATGCGTCCGCCTTTCGATTTAGGTGTCCTGAACTCCCCCACACCATGAGACTCCGTCCGTCCGCCGCCCTCGCCCTGACCGCCTTTCTCGGCATAGCCTCCGCCTTCGCCGATGACGCCATCGTCGCCCTGGAGCCTGCCTTCCCAGGGATGAAGTTCAGCCTCCCGGTCGCGATCTCCCCTCTGCCCGGCAGTAAGGATGTGGTCTTCATCATCGAGAAAGGAGACCCTGCTCCTTCCGCCGCCGACACCAAGTCCACCGATAAGAAGAAGAAGGGTGGCGATTTTCTCGGCGGGAAGGTTCAGATGATCAGCGGGCTCTCCACCTCCAATCCCGTCAAGCGCGAGGTCTTCCAGTTAAGCCCTAAGGACGGAAAGTTTGATGCCCAAGGGGAGAGCGGCTTCCTTGGTTTCGCCGTTCACCCGAAGTATGCCGAAAACAAGCAAGTCTTTGTCTATTACAGTCTTAGGATTGATGGAAAGCTTCACCAGCGTATCTCCCGGTTCCTGCTTTCGAGCGTGCAACCCTTCACGGTCGACCCCCAATCCGAACAGGCCCTCATTTCCCAGCTCGACCCGGCGGGCAATCACAACGGCGGCGACCTCCACTTCGGACCTGATGGTTACCTCTACATCAGCTGCGGTGACGGTGGCGGCGGTGGCGACCCTTTCGACACCGGAGGTTTCATCAACAAGGACTTCCATGCCGCGGTCTTCCGAATCGATGTGGACAAGAAGGCAGGCAACCCCGCCCCCAACCCCCATCCCTCGGTCATCACCGACTCCAAGGGGGTAGCCTTCTACTCCATCCCGGCCGATAACCCCTTCCTTAAGGCTACCTCCCACCGCGGGCGCTCCCTCGACCCCCGCTCCGTCCGGACGGAAACCTGGGCCACTGGCCTGCGTAACGCCTGGCGCTTCTCCTTCGACCCCAAGACGGGGGCCTGCTTCGCCGGGGACGTCGGTCAGAACCTCTACGAGGAGATCGACATCCTGGTCTCCGGTGGCGACTACGGCTGGCACGACGTCGAGGGTTTCCACGACTTCAACCAGAAGGACGCTGCTGGTAAAAAAGGTATGCCCGGTAAGGCCAACGCTTCTGGTTACCAGCGCCCGATTCACGAATACGGCCGCCAGCTCGGCGGGTCCGTGACCGGTGGCGTCGTCTGCCGTGGCGAGCGCGTCCCCGCCATCGCCGGAGCTTATGTCTTCGCTGACTTCGCCTCAGGCCGCATCTTCTCTCTGCATGACCGCGGCGGCAAGTGGGAGTCTAGCGAAGTAGCCCGCGACTCGGCTGTCTCCGGTTTCGGCCACGATCCCAGCAACGGGGACGTCCTTGTCGCTTCGCTTGCCGGTCAGCTCAAGCGGATCGTCAAAAAGTAAGCCGATGCTCTCCCGCCGCTCGATGCTGGGTCTTTCCGGTTCGTTGATGGCGGGAGCAATGCTCCGACCGGTGCTCGCCGCGGCGCCCTCGCCGAAAGCCCCTGAATTCAGCCTCTTCACGAAGCACCTCGTCGGCCTTCCTTACGACCAGCTCGCCGAGACCGTCGCGGCGCTCGGCTTCAAAGGCGTCGAGGCGCCAGTGCGTAAAGGCGGGCATGTCGAGCCGGCGCGCGTCGAGGAAGATCTCCCTAAACTTGTCGAGGCCTTCCAGAAGTGCGGCGTGAAGATGACGCTGATGACGACCGACATCAATGCGGTCAACGCGGACGACCGGACGGAGAAAGTTCTGCGCACCGCGGGCGCGCTCGGCATCCCGAGCTATCGCATGAAGTGGTATGGCTATGTGGCTGGTAAATCGCACTGGGATCAGCTTGATGCGATCAAGCCGCAGCTGCGCGACCTGGTCGCCTTCAGCCGCGAGGTCCGCGTCCTGCCAGGCTACCAGAACCACTCGGGACCGAAGTATGTCGGCGCTGGCATCTGGGATATGGCGATGCTGATGAAGGACTATCGGGCCGATGAACTGTCCTGGAACTTCGACTTCTTCCATGCGACGGTCGAAGGCGGATTGTCTTGGCCGAACGAACTGGCCTTAGCTCGTGACCACATCTCGATGGTCTATTTCAAGAATTTCAACTGGCAGGGGAGGCTGGCCGAAGGTTGCCCGCTCGCCGAAGGCAGGGTCAGCAAGGACTCCGTGGTGCAGCTGCGCAAATCGGGCTATACGGGCCCGGTCTGCCTCCATGTCGAATACCTGAAGGGCAAGGTCACCGACCAGGGGGGCCTAAAGGCCGCCATGGATGCCACCCGCAAGGACTTCGCTACTCTTAAGGAGTGGTGGGCTTGAGGCGGCAGGGCGGGGGGATTCTCAAAAGATAGGCTGGAACTTGCGGTCTTTCGGGATGTAGAAACAGTCTCCCCGTTATGCCCCGCTCCGTCTTCTTCCTTTTCGCCGCGGCCTCCCTGGTTGCTGCGCCTAAAAAAGCCCCGGCCGATAAGGCTCCGCCGGAACCCTATAAGCCTTCCGAGGGCGGCGCGCTCCCGGCGTCCCTCTTCCAGCTTCCCGAAGGCCTCGAGGTGACCCTCTGGGCTCGTTCGCCGATGCTCGCCAATCCGACGAACATCGACTTCGACGCCCAAGGCCGACTCTGGGTCAATGAAGGCGTCAACTACCGTACCTACAATAAAGGCGGCAAGCGTCGCGCCGAAGGCGATCGAGTGATTGTGCTGAGCGACACCCAGGGTAAGGGCTTCGCCGACTCCGTCCAGACCTTCGTCCAGAACCCCGAGTGGACCTCTCCCCTCGGCATCGCCGTCATCGACAACGTCGTCTACGTCTCACACGCCCCGACCATCACGAAGTACACCGACGTGAATCGCGACGGCAAGTTCGACGCCTCCGTCGACAAGCAGGAGACTTTCCTTACCGGCTTCGGCGGCCAGGACCATGACCACTCGCTCCACGCGGTTGTCGCGGGGCCCGACGGCAAGCTCTACATCAATTCTGGCAACTGCGGTGCGGTCGTCACCGACAAGTCCGGCAAGACCTTCCGCGTCACCAGCGGCTACGTTGACGAACGCGGCGGCAAGTGGCCGTTCGACGCTAAGGCCAACATCGGCACCAAGAGCGACGACGGCTTCGTCTGGTCTTCTGGCTTCTCGGGTCGCCTGAACGCCGACGGAACCGGCCTCGAAATCCTCGGCAACGGCTATCGCAACAGCTACGAAAGCGTCCCGTCCTCGCTCGGCGACCTTTTCCAGGGCGACAACGACGACCAGCAGAGCTGCCGCACTTCCTTCGTGCTCGAATACGGCACGGCTGGATACACCACTCCAGACGGCGCCGGCTATCGTTCGGTCATGCGACCCGGCCAGTCGATGCCGCGCGCGCACTGGCGCCAGGACGATCCTGACACCATGGACGTCGGTGACGTCTACGGCGGCGGCTCCCCTACCGGCGTCGCGGTCTATGAGAATGGCGCCCTTGGCACCGCCTGGGAGGGCACGCTCCTGAACTGCGAACCGTCCCGCAACACGGTCCTGGCTTATAAACTCGTCGCCCAGAAGGGAACCTATGCGCTCAACGCTGATACCCGCCGGGACCTCATCACTTCGAATCCCTCCCGCGAATTCCAAGGCACCGACTTCCACCGGTTGAAGACGGATCCCTCCGTCAAGCCCGCCGACAGCATTCTGTTCCGCCCTTCCGATGTCGCTGTCGGTCCAGATGGCGCCCTCTACGTCGCCGATTGGTACGACTCCCGCGTCGGCGGTCACCAGACCCTCGATGATACCTGCACGGGTGCGATCTATCGCATCGCTCCGAAGGGCTTCAAGTCCGTTATCCCGAAGATCGATGTCTCCACGCCCGAAGGCGCCGCCGCCGTGCTGCGTAATCCTGCCGTCAACGTCCGCCACCTCGGTTTCAACGCGCTGAAAGGTTTCGGCGCTAAGTCCCTCCCGGTCGTCTCCGAGATTCTCCGCGAAGCGAATCCGTATGTCGCCGCCCGCGGCGTCTGGCTCCTGCCTCACCTCGGCGAAGAAGGCGTCACGCGCACCAAGGCACTCCTCAAGGATCCGAATCCGTCGCTCCGCCGCCTGGCCTTCCAGTCGCTGCGTCGCGCTGGCCACGACACGATCGGCATCGCGGCTGAACTCGCCAAGGACGCCGATATCGCCGTCCGACGCGACGTCGCCACCTCGTTGCGTGCCGCTCCGGCCGACAAGGCCGTGCCGATCCTCATCGAGCTCGCGCGTCGTCTCGACGTCTCCGACAAGAACTCCATCGCCTCCTTTGGTATCGGTTCCACCAATAAGTTGGACGCCGTCTGGTCCGCCGTGAAGTCCGAACTCGCTAAGGACGGCGCCGAAGCCTGGTCCCCTGAAGTCGAGCGCATCGCCTGGTTGCTCCATCCCGCCTCCGCCGTGCAGGACTTCCTGGCTCGCGCCGCTTCCACGAAGGTCTCGCAGGCCTCCCGCACCCTCGCTGTCGAGTCCCTCTCGTTCGTCGAGTCCAAGGAAGCTGCGCTCGCGATGATCAAGCTCTGCGCCGCCGGATCCCCGTCGGCCTCCGAAGCCAAGACCTGGGCTCTTATGCGAATGACCGGTTCCTGGGCCGCCTTCGATGTCCGCACCGAGCTCAAGAATGCCGGCGTCTATGACGCCAAGACGGTGGTCGTGAACGCCATCCAGGTCCCCGAAGCCCCGGCTGGAACCTACACCGAACAGGATGTGCTCTCCAAGACCGGTGACGCTGCCAAGGGCGCCGTTCTGGCCCAGAGCTGCATCATGTGCCACCAGCTCAACGGCAACGGACCCGCTTATGGTCCTGAGCTCAAGGGCTGGGCTTCCCGCCAGAGCCGCGAGGCCCTCGTCCGCTCCATCGTCAACCCCTCGGCGGATATCGCTCTGGGTTTCGAAGGGGTCACCCTCAAGCTTAAGGCTGGCGGCAAGATCGACGGGCGTCTCATGTCCAACAACGATCCGATTGTCATCACTTCCACCGGCGGCATCACCCAGCTAGTCCCCAAGGATCGTGTCGCTGGCAAGGAGGTCAAGCTGACCCGCTCCCTTATGCTTTCGAGCCAGCAACTCGGTCTCAGCGCCCAGGATGTGGCCGATATCGCCGCTTATCTGGCCTCTTACAAGTAAGCCCGAACGCCCTAAAGCGCTGTTTCAAGGGGGTTTTCCACCAGGAAGACCCCCTTTTAATTTACCGCTTGCTTCTGGGGCTGGGTTTATCAGGTTCGACCCTCCTTTCCCTAGGCAAGGCACGGCCGCACAACGCGGGTCCGCGACTTACTGGGCACCAAAAGACCTTATACCAACATGAAGCAGCTCACCCTTAAAGTCACCAGCCGCGCGCTCCATGGCCGCGGCCCCGCCCGCCGCCTCCGCGCTGATGGCTCCATCCCCGCCATCATTTACGGTAAGTCCGGCAACCAGAGCGTCGCCGTCGCCCAGGAAGCTTTCCGCGACCTCATGCGCGCCAAGGGCAACGCTGCCTCGCTCATCGAGCTCGATGTCGACGGCAAGAAGTTCCTTTCCCTGATCAAGGAGTTCCAGCGCCACGCAATCACCCAGAAGTTCCTCCATATCGACATCATGGAGATTGACCCGAATTCCCAGATGACCGCTGCCATTCCGGTGCGTGCCATTGGCGAAGCCCATGGCGTCAAGACCGACGGCGGCACGCTCGCTATCGTCTCCCAGACCATCAACGTTCGCTGTCTCCCGAAGGATCTGCCTGAGTTCATCGAAATCGACGTCACCGAGCTCAAGGTCAACGAGTCCATCCACGTCGGCGAAGTCAAGGCCCCCAAGGGCATCACCTTCCCGGGCGACCCCAAGCGCGTCGTCATCGTCTGCTCCGAGATGGCTGCAGAAGAAGCCGCGCCCGAAGCGACCCCCGTCGCCGGTGCCGTCGTCGCTCCTGGCGCCGAAGGTGCCGCCGCTCCGGCGGCTGGTGCTGCTCCCGCCGCTGGTGCCGCTCCGGCGGCCGCCGCTCCGGCTGCCAAGAAGTAATTTCCGCGCCGGGCGTCCCCGGTACCTGTTCTTTGAAGTCAAATGTCATTCTCGGTCATCGCCGCCCTCGGCAATCCAGGCCGAGAATATTCCGCCACGCGCCACAACGCGGGGTGGATCGTCATCGACGCGCTCGCCTCTCAGGCTCGCGCGGTCTGGAAGGAAGAGAGTCGTTTTTCGGCCTCGGTCGCAAAAATCACGCTCGGAGGTTCCTCCGTCCACCTGATCAAGCCACTCACCTTCATGAACGACAGCGGGTCGCCCCTAGCGGCCTTCCTCCGGTTTCACCGGATCGAGCTCCCCGAGCTCGTCGTTCTCCATGATGACATCGCGTTCGAGCCTGGTCAGCTCCGCCTCTCCCTGGGAGGTTCCGCCGCTGGCCACAATGGCGTCGCCAGCTGCATCCGCCACCTCGGCGAACAATTTGTCCGCGCCCGTCTGGGCATTGGACCGAAGCAGCACCCCGGCCAAGACCTCGCCGACCACGTCCTCGGACGTTTTCCCGACGCCGACCTTGCTAACCTAACCCAGCGCATCCCCGACTTCATCAAGAACCTCGAAACCCTCCTTTCCCAAGGCCTCCCGGCCGCCCAAAACCTCACCAACAGAAAATCACCATCACCATGACCACCGCCACGATCCGCCGCGACTATCGCGCCAGCCTCATCCTCGACCTCCGCGGCTCGACGGATGCGCCTGAGACCGTCATCGAGAAGCTCAAGGAAGTCCTCAAGTCCATTGACTGTAAGGTCAACGAGGTCGAAAACCTCGGCCAGAAGGAGTTCTCCCGCGTCGTCGACCGCAAGTTCCCCTCCGGCCTCTACGTCCAGTTCCACTTCGAAGGTCCGGTCACCGCGCCCACCGCTTTCCGCGAGAAGCTGCGCCTCGACCGCACCATCAACCGCCTGCTCGTGCAGGTGACCAAGTAATCCCCGACCCCGCCTCGCCGTGGCCTCTTCCTATAATCGCGTAGTTCTCGTGGGCAATATGACCCGCGACCCTGAGGCCCGCGCCCTCCCGTCCGGCCAGGCTCTCACGAAGTTCTCCCTCGCCGTCAACCGCTCCTACTCCACCAAGGAAGGCGAGAAGCGCGAAGAAGTCACCTACGTCGACATCGAGAGCTACGGCAAGCAGGCCGAGATCATTGCCAAGTATTGCGGCAAGGGCTCTGGCATCCTCGTCGAAGGCCGCCTCAAGCTCGATCAGTGGGAAGACAAGAAGACCGGCGAGAAGCGTTCGCGCCTCGGCGTCGTCCTCGAGAATTTCACCTTCATCGGTGGCAAAGCCCAGGGTGGCGAAGAGGGCGGTTCCGCTCCCCGTTCCCGCGGTGGCAACGATACCCCGGCTCCTTCTGGCGACCAGGGCGGCGGCGACGACGTCCCGTTCTAAAACATTTCCTCACTAACCTTATAACCCAAGCAAGATCATGGCATTCACCGAAGTTCTCCTCATCAAGCCCGTCGACGGCCTAGGCGCCGAAGGCGAGCAGGTCCGCGTCCGCGCGGGCTTTGCGCGTAATTACCTGCTTCCGCAGGGCATCGCGCTCCCCGTCAATCGCTCGAACACGAAGTACGTCGAGGCCCTCAAGAAGGCCCGCGAAGTCCGTGAATCGCGCGACCTCGAAGCCGCCAACGTGACCGCCACCAAGCTGGCCGCCATCAAACTCGTCTTCGCCGTCAAGACCGGTGAAGGAGGCAAGATGTTCGGCGCAATCAGCACCGCTGAAATCTCCGCCAAGCTCGCCGAGCATGGTATCGAAATCGAGCGCAAGCGCATCCATCTCGGCCAGGGCCCCGTCAAACTTCTCGGTAAGCACACCACGAGCATCCGCCTCCATGGCTCCGTCATGGTCGAGCAGGAGTTCGAAGTCGTCTCCGAGAACCCGATCGAAGTCGCCGCCGAAGAGGCCCCCGAGCCGGAAGAGCGCGAGTTCCGCGACGACAAGGGCAAGAAGGCCCGCAAGCCCCGCAAGGAAAAGGAAGCGAAGTAACGCTTTGCTGCTTACCAAACAAAAGCCCGCCAAATGGCGGGCTTTTTTGTGCCTGGATGCTCGGGCGATCAGCGCGCCTTAATCCAGTCCGGGCTCACGATGGCGAATTCGAGGCTGCCTTTGTAGAAGTTGAGCTGCCCCACCCATTTGACGGCCACGCCCTTCTTAATCGCTTTCACGGCCTGCAGGAGCTTGGGGTCCGGCACATAGACCGCATAGCGAGTGTCCCCGATGATGATCGAAGGCTTCGCTCCGCCGCCGCAGATGCCTTCGAGCAGATAAAGCTCGCCGATACTCTTAGTGATCTGCTCTGGACTCAAAGTCGGCAGGGTCTTGGCATCGCGCAGCTTGCTCCGGTCCAACTCCGCGGGGAACGCGGGTAGGCCGAGCGTCGGAGCGAGTTCGGGGCGGGTCAGCGGCGAGGCGCCAGCTTCGGTTCGCAGGACGAATTCAGCTTTGACGGGGAAGTGATCGCTCACGCCGGCTCCAGGGCCGTAGTTGCTCAGGCGCCAGGGGACGACTGGGTAGGTGTGGGCGTTCAGACCGGGGAGGATTATGGCGCCGAAGCTGCCGCCGACGTAGTCGACACCGTTGCCGTCCGCCAGTCCGCGCGAGATGACGAGATGCATGAGCGTGCCCCACTCGCCTTGGTACTCGTCGGACTTCCGCTCGGCGGGTTCGACGTCGAACCAGAGGTTGTAAAGGTCGGCGGCACCGCTCGCTAACTTGCCGGCGTCGCCTTGCGAACCGAGCACGTCTTGGATGCCGGTCTTGGGCATGTATGGGTAGCGCTGCTTATGGTTGTAATGGGAATTGAGGTCACCTCCGAAGATGATGTTGGCCTTGGGGTCGGCCTTGAGGATCTCGTCGAGGCGGGTGCGGGCCACGCCGGCATTCTGGATGCGGGTGGGTTCGGTCTGGGCGCTGCCGGCACCGCTCTTCCAGTGGTTTGCGAAGACGAAAAGCGATTCGCCGACGAATTCCAATTCGGCTTCGACGATCGTGCGGGCTTCCTCCACGTGATGCTGCCGGGTGCTCTTGATGGGCAGGCGGGTGAGGATGGCGCAATGGATGGCCTCCTTGGAGAGGTCGAGCACATCGCCGAGGACGAGCTTGTAGCCCGTCAGGCCTTCGTCTTCTAGCGCCTTCATGAGCCAGGCTTCGATGGGAGCTCCGCTCTGCTCGGGGGTGAGCTCGCCCTTCAGGATGTCGCGGTAGTTCCGGTCGCGGTGCGCGGCCACAAAGGCTTCGGGAGTGATGGTCGTGGCCGGGGTGTGGTCGGCCTCGAGCTCCTGGAGGATCAGGACGTCGGGGCCACGGCCATTCTCCGAGGTCTTCAGTACGGCCGCGAGGCGGCTAAGTTTAGCGGCCAGCTTCTCCGGGGTCCAGCGCTCGACTCCGGTTCCGGTGACCGGGAAATTATCGTATAGCGATACCGCATCGAGGTCGAAGAGGTTCTCTACATTGAACGCCATCACGGTGCAGCGCTTTGCCGTCGTCGCCTTCTCTTCGGCGCGACTGACGTGCGACGTGAGCAGCGCGGCGGCGAGGGCTAGGACGGGCAGGATTTTTTTAAGGAACATATGACCCACAACCATGGGCAGGCTAAGCGTAAACCCCATTGCGAACTCGGTGAAATCCACGTGACAGTAAGATGGCTTTTCACCTTACCGTCACCATGGCGTAGCCGAAAAACCATGACACACATCCGCCGCTTTCCCGACAAAAACACGTCACTCCCCGTGACATATTAATAATAGATAAGCAGACTCGGGTGGAGAGGATGTCGGCATGCCCTCATCCTTGGTCCGCCTTCCTCGCCGCGGAATTTTCCCTTTCGCCGCTCTGCTCGCGCTCGGCGCCGCAGGCACGTCCGCCGGCCCGATCAGTTTCGACGGCACCACGACTTACACGCAGGACTTCCAGTCGATGACGACGGGGACGAACACCGTCGCCATCGCTGGTTCTACGATGACGGAAATATCCACGCTGGCAGGAGGGGGCGTGGGCGTCGCGGGATGGTATTTCTACGGGCAGCTCTGGACGACGGCTTCGACCGCGAAATGGGTGGCGGGCGATACTGGGAGTGGTACCGGCGGCGGCTTCAGAGAGCTCATCGACACCCAGCCGACGGTGGGACGGGCGTTCGGTTCGCTGGCTTCCGGTTCAGCCGCCGGCTTTTTCGGATTGGTACTGCAGAACAGCTCCAGTCAGACCATCAACAACCTGAGCATCGCGTACGACGCGGTCATGAACCGTAATCCCAACGGAACTACTGGTGTCGTCAACACTTTCGCCCTGGGTTACGCGGTGAGTTCGACGGCAGTGGTGACCGCGACGCAGGCGGCGGCGGGTACGGAGGGTACCTTTGGTGCCACGCTGAACTCGACCACGTTAGGCTTCTCGACACCTTCATCAGGTACTGGTGCGCCCAGCTCCTCGACGGCATTCACCACGTATAATCCACTTTTAAAAATCGGGAACACTATCACCGGCACTCTTTCGTCCTTGGGCTGGGGCGCCGGCCAATACCTTTACATCGCCTGGAATGACCTTAACGAACTCGGTAGCGACGCAGCCGCCGGCGTGGACAACTTTTCCATCAGTGTGCCCGCCGGCGTGCGTGACCTCACGTGGGGTCTAATTATCGATGGCACCTGGAATTCCAGCACCGCTAATTTCACATCCGGCGGCTCCGCCACGGCCTTCGCAGCTACCGACAACGTGACCTTCGATAATGCCGCCGGTGGCATCATCACTTTGTCTGGCTCGCTGGTTCCCACCTCCGTCAAGGTCTCCGCGGCGTCGGGCACGTATACCTTCAACGGCCCCACCGCTGCGGATAAAATTACCGGAGGCACCAGTATCGCGAAGTCCGGCGCCGGCACCTTGGTGCTGACTTCCGCCAACGACTTCACGGGTGGCCTCACCATCACGGGCGGGACGGTGCAGATCGATGGGGCGGGTCGCCTCGGCACCGGTCCGATCAGCCTCAACGGCATTGGCGCCAGTCTTGTCAGCACTTCTTCCTCGGCCTTGTCGATGTCGGCTAATGCTCTCACGGTCGGTGCGAGCGGTGGTGCGATCGACACGGGTGCGAACAGCCTAAACCTTGGAGCCCTGACGACTTCCGGGATGCTGACAAAAACCGGCGCGGGCAGCCTCACGGTCGGCATGGTGACCTCTTCCGCTGGGGCCGGCTTCACGGTCAGTGCCGGCGACCTGGTACTCGGTCAGGCCTCCGGCGTAGTGAAGGTCTTTGCGAACACTACCCTGACCGGCAACCTCGTGTTAAATAGCGGAATCCGCTTCGACGTCGATGGCGGCAGCACGGTTTCCGGGTCCGGCAAGATCAAGGTCGCCGCCACTGGCGCGCTGATTTCCAACTCCTCGGGCGATATCGGCGGCACGATTTCAACTGAGATCGCTTTGAATAGTAACGCTATCGCGTTCACCAAAGGAACCTGGGCCGGGTCGGCATACACGCCTTCGACCAGTTTCCTCACCACCGTCGGCGGAACTACTGGCGGCGCGTTGAGCATCTATTTCCTTTCGGGTGATTCCGACATCGACCTATCCAATAACTCCACGGGCGGCGGTGGCGCGGGTACGTTGACCCTGACCGGCGCGAGTACCTACACCGGGAATACGTCTATCAGTGCCAATTCGCCGGCCAGCCCGGCTGTCAGTAGCGTCATCCTTGGCGTCGATAACGCCTTGCCCATCGGCACGGGCCTAATCGTCGGCACGAAGACGGGTGTGGGCGTGCCGGTGATGGACCTGAACGGCAAGAATCAGCAGCTCGCCTACGTGGCCGACGGCGCGAATGCCACGGCCACCAAGTATCTCAAGATCGTCAATAACAGCGCATCCTCCGCCTCGGTCCTGACGCTGGGCGGCGCGGTCAGCCCCGGGAAGGCTTTCTCGGGCTATATATCGGACGGCGCCGGCACCATCGCCCTCGTGAAGACAGGCACGAATACGCAGATTCTGTCGGGCTCTGGCGCTTATTCCGGAGGAGTCACGGTCAACGCCGGCACGCTCCAGGTGACGGGCGCTACGCCCTCCACCGTCAGTAGTGCGCTGGGTGCGCCAGCAGGCGGGGTCGTCGTCAATAACAGCGGACAGTTATTCGTCAGCGCTTCCATCGCCAACGCCGTCACCGTCAACTCTGGCGGGCGTGTTTCTGGCAACGGTCAGCTCAATCTGATCACCGTCAACTCCGGTGGCGTGATTGCCGCCGCGACCTCGCCCACGCAGCTGAACGCCGCGACCTTGACCACCAATGACACGGCGACGTTGGCGGGCGGCTCCGTCATCGAATGGAAGTTGAACAACGCCGCTGGCTTGGCCGGTTTCGGCTACGATACCTTCAATTTCACGACGGGCCTCGACCTGAGCACCGCATCGACTTCGAACAAGGTCGTGGTGCGGATTATTTCTTTCAATAGCCCTGGCGATCTCGCCGCCGGTAATCCCCTGGCCATGAATAAGGGGTCGCTCTATACGTTCGCCTTCGCGACCGCCTCCTCGGTGACGCCGCCGACGTTCGGGACCAATATCGCTGACCTGTTCACGTATGACGTCTCGCAGTTCCGTTATTCCGACGGCACGTCGTCCAACGCCGGCCTTTGGTCTATGTCCTTTGATCAAAACACGACAACGATGACGCTCACGGCAGCCGTGCCCGAGCCTTCGACCTATGGCTTGGGTCTCGGAGCGCTCCTCCTGGCCGCAGCGGCCATCCGTCGGCGTAGGCGCAAGGCCTAAGTCGAAAGACAGGTTATTCCCCTCCTAGTCCGCCGCGCTTGCCGCTGAGCAACGAGGCGCCGATGAGCGCAGCCGAGAGGAACGCCATGGACCAGACGCCGAGGGCCGCGGCCAGTTGCGGTCCGTCACCGAGCGCGCTCATGAGGGAGAAGGTCGCCTTGGTGATGGGGAAATGCTCCGCACGCTGGGCGAGAATCAGGCTGTCGCTGACCTCGAGCATCGAGAAGGCGAACGCCAGCACGCCGCCGGCGGCGAGGTGCGCCCCGAGTAAGGGTAGGGAGATACGGCGTAGGGTGGACCAGCCCGAGGCTCCCATGGAACGCGCGGCCTGCTCGAGCACGGGGTCGCACTGTTGCAGGCCAGCAATCGCCGCCCGCGTGACATAAGGCAGGCGTCGGACGGCGTACGCGAGTGCGAGGAGCAGGAGCGGGCTGCCGCCGGCGCCAACGAGAATGGCGAAGGGTTTGCCTTCCTGAGACAGCGACAGATAGCCGAAAGCCAACACGAGACCCGGTACGGCGAGCGGCAACATGGTGAGGGTGTCGAGCAGGTGGCGGATGCGCAGGTCCGACCGGGCGATGACCCACGCGGCGGCGACACCCATGACCACCGCGATGGCGGTGGCTAATCCGGCATAGGATAGGCTGTTCTGGATCGAGGGCACGACCAAGGCGCTGCCGAGCGCTTCCTGCCAATGCGCCAGCGTCAGTTCGGCCGGCAGCACAGAGTTATGCCAATGGCCGGAGACCGACATGAGGATCACGCCAAGGTGCGGTAGGCAGGCCAATGCCGCGACGCCGGCGAAGAGCCCGCTGCACGCCCACCCGCGCCAACCGAGCAGCGGTTGCGGGGTTGAGCGCAGGCTCGGACGGGGCGCGGCGCCGTGCCGACCGCTGCCGAACAGGAGCTTGGACGCCAGGAAGACGCCGCTGGCCACGACCAGCACGATGGTGGTGAGGGCGTAGGGCAGCGGATTACGGTCGAGGTTCTTGATGCCGTCCAGGATCTGCACCGGCGCCACGCGGGGGAAGTCGAAGACGAGTGGCACGCCGAGTTCCGTGAAGGCCCAGATAAAGACGAGCGCTCCGCCGGCGAATAGTCCCGGGGTGATGATGGGCAGAGTCACCCGCGTGAGCCGCCGCCAGGGCGAGCAGCCGAGGTTGGCCGCAGCTTGCTCCATGGCCGGATCCATCTGCGCTAACGCGGCAGCGAGGTTGAGGTAGAGGATGGGATAAAGGTGGAGCGCGTTCATCACGACGATCCCGAGCAGACGGTTCTCGGCCATCCAGTCACGCGGGTGCAGCGGATCCATCCAGCCCAGTCCGGCCAGGACGGCATTAAACGAACCCTCCGTTCCGAGGATGCACTTGATGCCGATGGCGCCCACGAAGGGCGGCAGGATCATCGGCACGAGCAGCGCCAGCGCGAGGAAGCCGCGGCCAGGGAAGCTATAGCGGTGATTGAGCAGCGCGAGGGGTAGGGCGAGTAGGCCCGCCACGAGCGTGCTGGCCAATCCGAGGAGCAAGGCGTTGGTGAGGCCGTCCCGGTAGAGCGGGTCGCGCAGCACGGCGAGGACGTAGCCGAAGGTGAAGCCGCCGTCGAGCGGGTCGACGAACGCCTCACGCAAGACGCAGAAGGCGGGGTAGAGGAAGCCGACGGCGAGCAGGAGCCCGACGGCGGTGCAGAGGATCCAAGCGGTACGGCGGTCCATATCAGCGTTTCTCTTGGTGCTGGCGCGCGAGCTCGGCCGCGCGGCGATAGTTTTCGCGGAAGATGGCGCCGAGTTCCGTCATGCGTCGCGCCGAGACGAGGGCGTCGCGGCTTTCGAGTCCAGGATCGCCTTCGCCGCCGGCGCGATAGGGCAGGGCGCTGACGTCGCCCATGACGGCCAAGGCGTCCGCTGGCATGCCGGCCTTGATGATCTCGGCCCAGGCTTCTTTGAGTTCCTCGTGCGTGTCGATACACATCACGCGCACCGCACGGCGGATTGTCCCAAAGGAAGCGGCGGTGAGCTCGGGGCGGTACTGGAGATGGTCGGTGCCGACGTAGGGCGATTGGGCAGCGCGTTCTGGCGGCAGGGTCGCGTAGGTGTCGCGGCGGACGGGCGGGCGAAAGAGCTCGCGCTCGCGCGGTCCGTTTGGGGCACCGACTGGCGAACTCCAGAGGGCCTGGCCTGCGGGGCTGAGCACGAATTCGACGAACGCCTGGGCGAGTTCCTGTTCGGGCGCGCCGCGCAGGACGCCAATGGGGTCGCCGCTCACGGTCGTACCGCCGGCCGGGGCGGTCCAGATCAGGCGCACGTTGTCGGGTCGGTTGACCTGATGGGCGAAGGCAGCCCCGTAATAGTCCACGCACATGCCGGCGACCGCGTTGCCGTCGGCGACGTCGAGCGGAATCTTGGTGGAGCTGTCGGAGAAGTACCGGGCGTTGGCCGCCATGCGTTGCACGAGGCGGAAGCCGTCCGTCCAGCCCAGCGCGAGGCGTTCTTTTTCAGGCAGCATTGAGCGTTCGGGTGATAGGAGGCTGCGCTGAATCTCGGCCTGGATGATGAGCTCGAACGCGCGCGCCACGGAGCCGCTCTTGGTGGGGTCAGCTAGCGCCAGCTGTCCACGGAGACGGGGGTCGGCGAGGTCCGCCCAGCGGACGGGGTCCGGCAGGCCGTTGGCGCGCCAGCGGGTCGGGGCCCAGCATATGCCGAAGCGGGAAAGGCAGGAGGAGCTCCAAGTCTTATCCTTGGCCCACAGGCGCTCGCCGGTGAAGAATTCCGGAATCGGTCCGCCAGTCGCGAACCACTCCGGATGTCGCGTAAAGGCCTGGAGCGGCAAAAGCCGCCCCTTCTTGGCTTGGCTGGCGAAGTCCGGTTCGCCGCCGCCGAAGAAGACATCGACGCCGATGCCCGCCCGCTTTTCTTCGTCCGCCGCCTTGAAGCCGGCGTCCAGCATCAGGCGGATTTCGGAGGTCCCTCCGGGACTGCGCCAATCGATATACACATCCTCGCCGTGCGCAGCGCGCCAGTGGCGGGAGAAGGCTTCGGAGAATTCGCGTCGAATCGTTTCGCTGTGCGGGGTGAAGACGACGAGGCGTCGCGTACCGGGCGCTGGGCGCTGGGTCGTGTCCTTGCGCAGCAGCATGGGCAAGGCGATCAGCAGCGCCAGTACGCCCAAAGTAATCCACCATGCCCGGGTCGACTTCATTTCCGCGGAAGCACCACGACGTCCGAGGACGCGACGGCGACGGTGAGTTCATGGCCGGTCGTCAGGTCACCCGGCGGATTGATGATGACGATGCGCAGTAGACCCAGCTGGGTCCGCAAGGTGAGCTGCGCCCGCTGTCCGAGGTAGATTTTTTCGACGACGACACCAGTCACCGCATTGGCCTCGCCGACGGTGGCCGGCCGCCAGGCTTCGGGGCGGATAGAAAGTTCCGCGGGCTGTCCGGCCGTGGCTTTCTGGTGCGGGTCGCCGAGGATGCCGGTAAAGACCCCGGCGGCGGAAAGTACAGAGACTGTGGCCGCATCTTGTCCGATGATCTCGACGGCTAGTAGGTTGGTCTCGCCGATGAAGCGGGCTACTTCCGACGTCACGGGTCGACGATAGACTTCCTCGGGGGTGCCGACCTGGGCGACGCGACCGCGGCTCAGGATCGCCATCCGGTCCGCCATGGCCAGGGCTTCTTCTTGGTCATGCGTCACGTACACGGCGGTGAGGCCATTCTCTTTCACGATGCGTCGAATCTCTTGGCGCATCTCGACACGTAGCTGGGCATCGAGGTTCGAGAGCGGTTCGTCCAACAGCAGGCAACGAGGGCGGATGACCAAGGCGCGGGCGAGGGCGACGCGTTGCTGCTGGCCGCCCGAAAGTTGGTCGATGGAACGGTCGCCCAGCCCATCGAGGCGGACGGAGGCCAAAGCCTCGAGAACGCGGCGGTCGCGTTCGGGGGCGGGGACCTTGCGTTCCACGAGCCCGAAGGCGATGTTCTCCGACACACTCAGGTGCGGCCACAGGGCGTAGCTCTGGAAGACCATGGCGGTTTCTCTCAGGTGCGGCGCCATGTCCGTCACCTCGCGATCGCCGAAGAAGATCGCGCCGGAGGTTGGGAAGTCCAGACCGGCCAGGCAGCGCAGTAGCGTCGTCTTACCGCAGCCGGAGGGACCGAGCAGAAAGAAAAACTCCCCGGGCGCGATCGTCAGGTTGACGTCGTCGAGGACCGTCAACGGTCCCGTCGGGGTGGGGAAGGTCTTACGGATAGATCGGAGGCTGAGCGTTTCCATGGGGTGGTCAGATTTCAGAGGGCGAGAGCCAGCGGAAGGACAGGATGATGTAGCGACGCCCCAGCAGCACGTTGACTGGGAGGCGGCCGGCATCGTGTAGTCGATCGTGAGGGGCGGTCGCGGGGTCGATATAGTTTGGGGAGCGCTGCACGACCAGTTCGAGCACCGCCCCTTGACCAGGCCCCATGGCTTCGTCGGCCTCGCCGTAGGCTCGGATCTTGAACGTGTCGGAGCGCGTCGCCAGCGCCGGACCAAGCGCCTGCAGGAGGTCGCCTTGGAAGAGGCAGCCATTGGCGCCAAAGCCAGAGTGGGTCCGGTTGACATTATCGGTGTCGAGAATCTCCACGTTGCGGAAATAGAGTCCCGGCGGCATCCCAGTGCGGCCGCCAGCGACGCCGCCATTGGTCCAGTTGTGCGAGACGGATGGGTCGATCATTTTCGCGCTAGATCCGCTGGGCATCTTCGCGAGGGTTTCGGAGCCGAGGGCCTTATCGGCCCGCGCGATAGCTGATTCCAAGGTGCCTGAACGGAACATCCAGCGGGAGTTTTGCGCTGTGACGGGTAGCGTGGTGTCTACAGCGGTGTTTTCGATCTGGTAATAGGAGGTGTTGGCCGATGCGGTAGTCCCGACGAACGCCCCGGCTTTCTTGGTCGGACCGAGGAAGCGGTTCACAAACTCACAGAGACCGAGGAAAGGTGTCCCCGGACTCTGGGCGGCGGGGAAGCCGAGGAAACGGCGGGCGGCGGGCGGGTATTCCTGATCACGCTCCGTGCGCTGGAGGAATTTCGCCCGGGCCTTCACCTCGGCGACGGTCGCAACCGCGAGCGCCCGGATTTGCGTATCCGAAAGGTTGGCATAGCCGTTCCAATAGGCGGCGTCGGCGATGTTGCGGGTAGCGGGCGCCTGCGTGGAGTCGCCGATGATGCGGGGCACGCGGGCATTGTTCGTCGCCGCCGGCGAATTCGTAGCCTGCGACCCAAGGGCCAAACCCTTCAGCGAGCCGTAGAGCCCCGTCCAGGCTTCGACGGAGGTGGAGTTCACGTTGAAGGCGCCGACGTTAAGCAGGTAACTCGAGAAACGGCGGTAACCATCCGGTGCCGCACCGGTGCTGTCCGTGAGGAAGCCGTTGGCGAGCAGGGCGCTCGCGGAGGCGCTGTCGTTCGGGAAAAGTGTCATGCGGGGGTTGGCCAGTTTGCCCGTGCCCCCGGCGAAATCGGTCATCACTTGAGTGAGGCTCTTCGCGCGGACGGCGTTGTAGTTACCATTGCGCGAGCCGTCGCTGAGAATCGGCGCCGCGCCCGAGAAGAAGAAGCTGTCCCAGAGGGCGTTATTCATGAGGTAACTCATGTCGCCGAAGGTGTGTCCACCGATGGTGCCGGCGTTGGTGTGCGGTGTCCCATGGGTCCAGCTCTTGTCGAGGGGCACGACCATCGAGGGGAAGGAATTACCCACCGTGCGATAGGGCATCCAGTCCCATGGCGTGAGATTCGCATGCATGAACTGGCCAAGCGAGACCGGCGCGGCCAGGGGGACTTCGACCGCCATCGTGGCGTTCAGCCCGCCCACACCGTGCGAAGGGCCGCCGAGCCCGTTGGCTCCATTGGCTTTCGCGGCGTCGATCTGCAACAGGTTACTCCAGGAGGTGGTCGAGCCGTTGAGGGCGAGTTCATCGCCTCCGAAGAGCTGGGTGCGCAGGCTCGCCATACCGATGCCGGGGAGTCCGTTGAGCGCCGGATTGGAAGAGGTCTGGGGCAGGGGGTTGCTGAAGAGCCAGGCCGGGTGGGCGGCCGGCACGGGATTGGACACGGCTGCGAGCCAGGAGAGAGCGTCGCGATTGTAACTGGTGGTACGGGAGGTGTCCGCGACGCGGGCCCGCGTGTCGAATGCCCCGATCACCGGCCCCGGCGCAATCTCGGTGACGGTGCGGATCGAGGACACCGGGCCGATGACGACTGGGTTCGTCACGCTGCCGGCGTCGCCGAGGTGCGTGGCGTTGAACCCACTACCGCCTGCGTTAATGTAGTGTGCGTAGCTGGCGAGCGAGTTGTTACGGCTCGTCCCGAGCACTTCACCTGCCCCGAGGTCTTGGCCATCGGCGCTCACGGTGTCGTCCTTCAAACTCTTCTTCCAGCCCGAGTTAAGATAGATCCAGTGGTGCCAATACATCGAGCTCGTCAGGTCGATGCAGCACTTGACCTGGTCTGCTGCACTGAAAAGGTAAGGTGCGGTCGTGCTGTCGGCGCGGATATCGGTGTGGAAGCCGCCGGTGAAATAGAACCCGCGCTGCATGTTCAGGATTGGGATATTCGCGGCGTCGACGGACTTGCCTAGCGCGGACGCGTCCACGAGGTCCTTCGTGGTGAAGACGGCGAACTCGCCGGGTTCCAGGGTGGTCGCTGGCACGACCGCGACGAGATTTTCGGCGTTGGCGCCGGTCGAGGCAGCGGAAGCTGCCTTGAAATTGAACAAGGTGTCGAAGAGCCTGGAGTCTGCGGTCGTCTTGAACGCCTGCGCTGGATCATTGCCGACATGGGTGAATACCCGCAGGCGCATCTGGTCGAACTGCGAGAATGAGATCTTCAGCCCGCCTTTGATGCGAGGATCTGGTTCGCCCGCCGTCGGCTCCTTCAGCTTCAGCTGGACGTTGTAGGGGTTGTGGATGACCAGGATTGGGGTGCAGACCAACTTTAGCGTGTAGTTAGCGCCCGACTGCACGGTACGCAGGGAGAACACCATCGAGAAGCGGTGGACTGCGGGCATGTAAGCACCGCGTACCGGGCGGGGGATGAAGCGTCCGCCTCCCGCCGCCCCGCTGGCTACATAGCCGCCCTTGAGGCCGTTCAACCAGCCGAGCGGATCGGGGGTGGCGTTGAAGTTGTCGGTATAAGGGGAGGTGCTCCTGCCGCCGCCCGACCAGAGGGCGTTGTCCAGGTCGTAGCGGGCATACTTATCGATGCGGTAGCCGCCTTTGTCGAACTGGTTGGTGTTGGGGAAGAAGGCTCGGGCGCCGAGCACGGGCTTACCGGCATCCCAGTCAACTTCCTTGTACAGCCGATAGTAATCCCGGACCAAGTGCCAGAGTGGGCCGACCAGACGACGCGGCTGTCCGTCCCACGCCGTATTCGTCGTCACGGTCGGCATGTTCTTACTCGTATCCACCAGCGGCTGAAGCATCTCATCCTCGCGGATGAAGACTGGGCTCCAAGGGAGGTATTTGGTGCCGTTTGTGCCGAGTTTGCGGCCGGGATTGTCGATGTTGTCTTCGTACATCGGTACCCAGACGCGGGGCCGCGGATCCGAAGAAGTGACGGTGCCAGGGTTCGTCTTGGCGGTACCGTAACCCGGGAACCACGAGCGACGCTGGCCGAGGAGCGGGTCCGCGGTGTAGGCTTCGATCACGGTCTCATGCCCGTTGCCGGAACCGAAGTCCGATTTATCGAACAAGGAGTCCTCCATCTCGAACGCCAGTGAAAGGTCGCGGCGGAGGCCGCCGCGGTAACTATCGGCGAGGACACCGGCTGACCAGAGGGTATGGTGATGGAAGGCGAGCTTGGCTGGAGGCAGGCCGGCGGCGGCCGGGTCGCTGAGGTCGTAGCCGGGCAACAAGGGCAATGAGGCCGGAGACAATACGGACGAGAACTTTGGCTCCTTGATGTTGACGCTTTTCAGTCCGAGTAACATCTCGGTGCCGCGCCGGCCCGGCGACCGGAGGGCGTTGACCGTATCGAGGGCCGCTGGCGCGGCTTTGGTTACGTCTCGAGGGTCGGTGAGTCCGAGGGAGACCTTCACGCCTTCATCGCCGATCCAGTAGGCGAAGCTCCCTGTCGTGCTGTTAGTCCATGGGCCTGGCAGCGGAATCTTGGGAAGCGCGACGCGGCCGTCGATATCATCGGCGGTGCCTTGGAGTCCGTCCGGGCCGGGGTCGAGCGTGGCGCTACCGTTGCCGACCAGGGTCGCGTAACTTTCCTTATTTCCCGCGGCGTAAGTGATGGGGTAGTCGCGTTGCCAAGGCGCCCAGTAGGATTTATCCGCGCTGTAATCCGTGGCCCCCGAAAGGCTCACCGACTGTGCAAGGTAGGAGGTGGCGTTGGTAAGTGCCTTGCCGCCCTTGCCACTGATTAGCCACTGGGGTGGCTCGTCCGGCTTGTCGGTCCGCCAGGCGCCGGTCCAATAACGCTGCCCTTGCCCCGGTCGCTGGGTCCAATTCATCCCTGGGTCAAAGGGGCTGATTGGTGCCGGCGTACACGCCAGCTCGCCGGTCGCAGTGCTGCGCGTGTCCGGTCCGGTCGCTTGTTGAAGGTGGGCTAACGCGAGTCGCGCGGACATCAGGGCGTTGAGGCGCGACCTGGTCGACAGAATTGACCATTTCGATGCGCGGGATTCGACGGTCAAAAAGGTCATCAGCACGAGCAGCAGCATGACAATCATCGTCATCATCGTCAGGGAGAGGATGATCGAGAAGCCCGCCCGCCCGCCCATTTTCGCTGAGGTCGCTGCTTTCACCCTACTGGAGTGTCCGGAGGCCCGTCCGGCGTTTTTCACCGCCACTGGCGGGCGTCACGGGACCTGCGGGTGACTTTTGGGCATCTGCGGTCACGCGTTCCTCTACGCCGCGCACCTTGATGATGCCTTCTTCGCCAGGCGCGGGCACAAGAAAGAGGAGCGAGCGGATATCGTCGAGCTGAAGCCAGCGCAGACCGCCCGCTAGGCGCCAATCGCCGTCCTCTCCCGGTAGGAAGAACTGGGCCTGCCCGTATTGCTGCGCCTTCACCTGAGGGCGCACGGTGAATTCCTGACCGGAAGGCAGCACGCGTTTGACGCCTGGCGCGCTGAGCCCGACCGGTTGGGGGCACAGGTTGAAGAATCGGATGGTGCCTGCGGCGGCGGCTCCGCCGCCATCGGCGATGAGGTTGAGCCGGGAGGCTTCGCCGGCGCCGGAAAGAATCGCGATATATTTCCCATTCGCGGGCGGAGCGGGCACAGAGGCCAGGGGCACCAGCGGCTCCTTCGGATCTGCTGTCTTCGGTTTCCGGAAGAAGGTCAGCTTGCCTTCCTTGGTTCGGCAGACGATTGGTTCGCTCAGCGCGTGGGCATAGAGAGTGACAGGTGCGGGCCGTCCGGCGAGGTCAAGGATCACGACTTCCGCCTCGGGTAGGTCGAAACTCATCGCCTTGAGGGTGATTTGCGTCGACTCAGTTTCTGGCGTGAGTGCGCCAAGCATGAGAAGGTATGCAATCATGCCGCCCATTGAGTCCGCCCGTCCCCCACCGTCTAACCAAATGCCCCCCGGTTTTATATTTTCACTTATTAGCGTTCGCCCTGCCTCACACTTGTAACGCAGGCGGTGTCTTGGTGTCGATTTAGCGGCGATTGTGACAATTGCTTGCATCCTTGTTCACAGCCTCTTGGGTATAATCTGCGTCTAATTCTGACTATCCAGGGCAGACGGCCGAGCGCAGAGTACCGCCTTCCACATGACCGATTCCCCTTCCGGCCGCCGCCCCCGTTCACGCCAGGCCGCCGCTCCTAATTATGGCGACCGCGTGCCGCCCCACAACCTCGACGCCGAACGCGGCCTGATCGCCAGCATCGTGATCGACGGCGGCGATACGCTCCAACGCTGTCTCGAACAGCGCGTCACGTCCGACTACTTCTTCGATCCGAAGCACCAAGATATCTACGCCGTCGCCGTGCAGTTGAATCAGGTGAGTACGGGTATCGACGAGATCACGCTCACCGAGAAGCTCCGTCGCGAGGGTAAGCTGGAGTCCGCCGGCGGCGCGACCTACATCAACGAGCTGACGGGGCTTATCTCTTCCAGCGCACACGCGCCCCATTGGCTCGCGATCATCCGCGAGAAACATTTCTTACGACAGCTCATCTCGACCGCCGTCACGACGGTCGAGAAGGCGCACGCGCACGCGGAAGGCATCGAGCGCCTTCTTGAAGAGGTCGAGCAATCCTTCTTCCGCATCAGCGAAGATCGTATCTCCGAATCCGCGCAGACGATTGATGGACCCATCGCCGAAGCGATGGAGCTCGTCCAGCGCATCATCCGCGACCGCAACTCGGTACAAGGCGTACCGACCGGTTTCCCCGAGCTGGATGCGATGACCTTCGGTTTCCAGCCCGGGCAGATGGTTGTCGTCGCCGCCCGCCCTGGCATGGGCAAGACGTCCATTGCGCTCAACTTCATCGAAGCCGCGCTCTTTCCCAAGCCCAACGAGGCCCGGAAGCCGTCCAACATCCTGCTTTTCTCCCTCGAAATGCCGGCCCGCGAACTGGCCCTGCGTCTACTCTGCTCGCGCGCCCGCGTGAACATGCAGAAACTCCGGACCGCCCATCCGGACGAACGCATGCAGGTCGACCTCGTCCAAGCCGCCAACGAATACAAAGGCCTGCCCCTCGTGGTCGACGATAACGGCGGCCAGAATATCCTGGAGATCCGCGCCAAGTGCCGTCGCGTCCATGCCCGCACCCCCTTGGATATGGTGGTTATCGACTACATCCAGCTCATCAACGGACTGGACTCGGGCCTACCCCGTGAACAGCAGATTGCCGAGGTCTCCCGAAGCATCAAGGCCATGGCTAAGGAGTTTAAGATCCCCATCATCGCCCTGGCCCAGCTGAACCGTAAGTCCGAGGACGAAGCCCGCCAGCCCCGCATGTCCGACCTTCGCGAGTCCGGGTCTATCGAGCAGGATGCCGATATCGTCATGCTTATCTCCAAACCCCCCATCAGCCAGGGTAAGGCTGCCGAGGCCGAGGCCGAGCAGGCAGGGCAGGATGGCTGCTATTCCCGTCAGTTGATTATAGCCAAGAATCGTAACGGGCCCACCTCTGACATCAACTTGCTCTTTAATCCGGGGCTGACACGCTTCGAAAATCCGGCCAAAGATTACCGAAATAATGAATAACCCCTCCTTCCGCCGCAGCTGGCTTCGCGCCGCCTGCTTCGCCCTCGCCCTATCGCCGCTCGTCGGCGCGGCCCAGACCGCTCCGGCGCCGAAGGATTCGCTCGTGCGCTCCATCAAGGTCAAGAAGGAGGGAACGGCCGTCTCCGAACAATTCGTCCTGGGCTTCGTCGCTTTGCGCGAAGGCCAGCCGTACTCCAAGGACGCCGTCGCCAACACGGTCCGCTCCCTTTACGCCACCGGTCGCTTCAATCAGGCCTCGGTCGAGCCCATCCTAGATCCGGTAACCGGTCAGATTGATATCGTCGTCACGGTCGTAGCTCGTCCAATCCTTAAGGCCATCGAATACGTCGGCGGCGACGGACTCGTTGGCAAGGCCGGTTGGTTCGGCGGAGCTGAGATCGAGGACATAAAAATCGGTGAACCTCTCGACATGGCCCAACTGCGCCGCTCCGAGATCAAGCTTCAGAACGAACTCCGCAAGAAGCGCCCGTTCGCCCGCGTCACTTCCCAGCCCCGCGCCGCCGTCGATGGCAGCGGACAGATCGTCGCGGTCGTCATCGACGAGGGCATCGAATTGAAGGTCGATAACTTCCGCTTCGAGGGCGCCACGGCCTTTGAGCGTTATGATCTCTGGTCTGCGGCCGATCTCAAGACCAGTGAATACCGCTGGTATAAGTGGTCCTGGCTCGTCGGCGGCGGCCGTCTCGACCCCGAGCAGTATCGCGCCGACTGCAAGAAGCTCCGCGAATATTACCGTGCGAAGGGCTATCTCGATGTGGAAGTCGAGGACGCCGATCCCGAGAAGGTCTGCGAGGTCAAGGACGTGAAGGATGCCGCCGGCTGGGTTGACGTCGTCTTCAAAATCAAAGAAGGCCGCAAGTACACCATCGGCGCGATCGCCTTCGACGGCAACCGCCTCGGCTCCACCGATCCACTCTACGCGACCGCTGCCCTGCAGAAGGTCGTCGCCGAACCCTCCCTCCGTCGCGGCGCCCACCCCGCCGAGTTCGACAAAATCGCCACGGGCGAGGCCTTCGCCGTTCCGGCCATTGAGGCCGCCTCCGAAAAGCTACGTGAATACTACGGTCAGATGGGCTACATTAACAGCTCCGTCCAAATCTTCCGTCAGCCCAATCTCACGACCGGCGCCATCGACGTGAAATTCCAGATCGAAGAAGGCCAGCGCCACACGGTTCGCGCGGTCGAGATCCAGGGGAATACCAAGACCCGCTCCACCGTCATCGCCCGCGAACTCGCGCTCGGGCCCGGCGAGGTCTTCGACCTTGCCCGCACCCGCGTCTCCGAGGCGCGCCTCCGCAACACGCAGTTCTTCGAGGAAGTCCGCGTGACGGCCGTCCCGACCTCGATCCCAGGCCAGAGCGACCTGCGCGTCACGGTCAAGGAAGGCCCCACCGGGCAGGTCAGCTTCGGTGCCGGCTATAGCACCGTCGAAGGCCTCGTCGGCTTCGTCGAGTACGCCGAATCCAATTTCGACTTCTCGAACTCGGAAGGTTGGTATCGTGGAGACGGCCAGAAGTTCCGCGTCCGCCTTTCCGTCGGCAGCCTGACCAACTCTTTCGAGCACTCCTTTGAGGAGCCGGCCCTGTGGGAGCGCGACCTCGCCGTAGGCTACTCGATCGAGCGCCGCTACGCCGGTTATGCTTCGGCCAACTACTCGGTGCTTTCCGAAGGCATCAGCCTCTACGCTCGCCGTCGTATCTTCAGCAACATCGAGGGCCGTATCGGTTACAACCTGCGTCGCATGTCCGTCGATAATGTCACCGTTGACGCTCCGGCCGACGTGGTGACCGAAGGCAATGCTGGCGCCCGCGTGATTTCCTCGATCTCGGCTTCGCTGACCTACGACACCCGCGACGAATATAACTTCCCGACCAAGGGCTCCCGCATCTCGCTCACCGAGGAACTCGCCGGCAACGGCCTCGGCGGCGATATCAAGTATCTGAAGTCCGAACTCCGCACGGGCCGCTGGTTCCTCGTCTCGCCCACCGCCGAACAGACAATCGGTGTCATCGGCCGCGTCGGCCTGCTCACCGGTTCGGGCGGCTACCTGCCGTTCTACGAACGCTTCTACCTCGGCGGCGCCTACGACATGCGCGGCTTTGGTTACAATGACGTCGGCGCCTACGACACCTACGATACCTCCAATGGCAACCAACCAATGGGTGGTATGACCTACGGTTTCTTCAGTGCCGAATACACCATCAAGGCCGCCGACAATCTCCGCTTTGCCGCCTTCTACGACTACGGTATCGTCAATCGCTCCGAGACCAATTTCAGTGTTTCCGAGGCGAACTCCGACTACGGCCTGGGCATGCGTATCCTCCTCGGCGGAGCGGTCATGCGCCTCGACTTCGGCTTCCCGCTTCAAACGACCAAGGCTCCGGGCGGCGCCGACATCAACGCCGGAGGCATGAAGTTTAACTTCAGCTTCGGCACGGTCTTTTGATTGCCATTCGCCCGCCTAACCACTTCTTAAACCAGAATACGCCCATGAAGTCCTTCTTCGCCCTCCTCCTCGCCTCCGCTTCTGTCTTCGCCGTCACCCCTAACGTGGGTATCGTCGACGACCAAGAAATCTTCAAGAGATACACCAAGGCCACCGACCTTCAGGCTGAGATTCGCAAGTCTGAGGAATCCGCGCAGGCTTCCGTCAACGAGCGCATCAAGGCCGTCGAGCAGATGCAGACCGAGCTCCAAGGTATCGATAAGCGCGGTCAGGACCCGATGCTCAGCGAGAACGGTAAGAAGGCCGTCGCCGCCGAGTTTCAGCAGAAGAACGCCACCTTCCAGCAGCGCCGCGCCGAACTCCAGACCTTCGTCAACGAAGCCCGTAACGCCATCCAGCAGCGCGTGGGAGAGATGAACAAGCAGATCGTCGCCGACGCCCGCGTCCAGGCCGAGAAGGTCGCCAAGGCCAAGGGGCTCAACCTCATCATCGGTAAGGCACCGGTCCTTTTCTCTGATGGCTCCCTTGATGTTACCGAGGACGTAATCAAGGAGCTCAACATTGCTTACAAGGCCTCCGCTCCGGTCGCCGTGCCGACCATCACCCCCGCACCAGTCGCTCCTGCGGCCCCCGTTCCCGCAGCCGGCGACAAGCCGGCCGCCAAGTAAGACTCTGCCGCGCCCCTGCCAGTCAGGGGCGCTTCATTTAGGACCATGTCGCTCGCCTTCACTATCGTCGAACTCACGTCCCTCACCGGAGCCAAGTCCGTCGAGGGTGCCTGCATCGCTCCGATTACCGGTATCGCGGCTCTGGCGGAAGCGACTTCGACCGACCTTTCTTTCCTCGGTAACGCAAAGTATGCCGACGCCGTCGCCGCCTCCCAGGCCGGCGCGATCCTCGTGCCTATCGCCTTCGAGGGCAAACCTGCCGCTGGCCAGGCTTTCCTCCGCGTCGACAATCCTTCCTACGCGCTGGCGCTCCTTTGCTCGGTGCTCGAGGCACGGCTCTGGCCGCGTCCCGCCGCCGGTATCCACGCTTCCGCGGTCGTCGCCGCCTCCGCTCAGATCGACCCCTCCGCTCATGTCGGCCCGCTCTGCGTGATCGGTGAAGGCGCCACGGTCTCTTCCGGCGCGGTGCTCGAGGCCCGTTGCCACGTCGGCGCCCACGCGTCCGTCGGCACCGATTGCTGGCTTAAGCCCGGCGTTGTCGTCGGTGACTATTGCGTCCTAGGTGCCCGCTGCCGCATCCAGTCCGGCGCGGTCATCGGTTCCGACGGCTTCGGCTATGAGCCGGTCAATGGCGAGATCCAGCGTATCCCGCAGATCGGCAACGTGGTCCTGGAAGATGATGTCGAGGTCGGCGCCAACTCCACCCTCGACCGTGCCCGCTTCAGCAAGACGGTGGTCGGGCGGGGCACCAAGATCGATAACCTCGTCCAGATTGCCCATAATGTGAGGATCGGCCGCCAATGCCTCATCACCGCGCAGGTCGGCATCGCCGGCAGCACGACCCTCGGCGACCATTGCGTCCTCGGTGGGCAGGCCGGCGTGGCCGGACACCTCACTCTCGGCGACCGCGTCAAGCTGGGCGCCCAGACAGGCCTTTTCGAGGATGTGCCCGCTGACGGCTTCATGAACGGCACGCCGGCTGTGCCCTTCGGGCTGGAGCGACGTTTGGTCGTCCTTTCGCGTCGTCTGCCTGAATTGTTCAAAAAGGTTGATTCGCTGGCCGCCTCCTTGGACTCTGCTAAACGTTAACCGACATGAGCCTACCTGAGATGAAGATTTTCACCGGCAACGCCAATCCGGCGCTGGCCAAGGAAATCTGCGAACATCTCGGCGTTCCTCTCGGCACCGCTACCGTCAATCGCTTCCCCGACGGCGAGACGTTCGTTCAGATCAACGAGAACATCCGTGGCTGCGACGTCTACGTCATCCAGCCCACCTGCGCGCCAGCCAACGATCGCATCATGGAGCTGCTGATCATGATCGATGCGCTCCGTCGCGCTTCCGCTGCCCGTATCACCGCGGTGATTCCGTTCTTCGGCTACGCTCGCCAGGACCGTAAGGACAAGCCTCGCGTGCCGATCACGGCGAAGCTCGTTGCCAACTTGCTCACCGCCGCCGGCGCCAACCGCGTCCTGACGGTCGATCTGCACGCCCAGCAAATCCAGGGCTTCTTCGATATCCCGGTCGACCATCTGTACGCATCGCCGGTCTTCTACGCGCACATCAAGAATAAGCCTTGGCTCAAGGACGCCACGGTTATCTCGCCTGACGTGGGCGGCCTGAAGTACGCCTCGGCCGTGGCCGATATGCTCAACCTGCCTTACGGTTTCGTGGCCAAGCGCCGCACGAGCGCGACCACCGTGCAGGCCACGAGTCTCGTCGGTGAAGTCGATGGCCGTGATATCATCCTGGTCGACGACATGACGGAGACCGCGGGTACACTCGTGGCCGCCGCCGAATTGCTCAAGAAGAACGGCGCCCGCTCGGTGCGCGCCGTGGTCTCGCACTGCATGATCCAGGAAATCGCCTTCGAGCGCCTCCGCCGTGGGGTCATCGACGAAGTCATCACGACCAACTCCGTCCCGGCCAACTGGCCGAAGGACCTCCCGATCACGGTGCTCTCGATTGCCCCGCTGCTTTCCGATGCGATCCGTCGCATCCACGGCAACAACAGCGTGACCGACCTCTTCCCGACCAAGGGCCACTGAGCTCCGCCTCAGGACATTAAAAGGCCGCATCATTGATGCGGCCTTTTTATTGGGAGACTGTCCCGGGCTTACTTTTTTTCGGAGGCGAGGAAGTCGAGGATCACCTTGGCTTGGTCGCCCGTGTGGCCCTTGTGGTCAGCGTAGACGCACTTGCCATCCTTGAAGAGGAAGGCACTGCGACCGGCCATACCGATGAGGTTCTTCACGCCGAAGGCTTCGGTCACAGCTTTCTTCTCCTTATCGGCGAGGAGGCGGAAAGGAAAATTCTGCTCTTCCTTGAATTCCTTCTGGAGCTTCTCGTCGTCGGTGCTCACGCCCAGGACGCTGACGCCGGCCTTCTGGAGGTCGGCCCAGCCGTCGCGCAGCGAGCAACCCTGCTTGGTGCAACCGCCCGTCTTGGCCTTAGGGTAGAAAAATACGAGCAGGTAGCCCTTGGCGCCTTCCTTGGCGAGGGAGACGGCCTTGCCGTCTTGGTCGTTGCAGGTGACGTCCGGGATGGAGGCGCCGACGGCGAGCTTTTCAGCCGCGTCACCGAAGATGGGGAGGAGGGACATGAGGAGGGTGGCGTAGAGTGTCTTCATGTGCCGTAGGTTGGGAGTCCGCCGGCAAAAGGCAAATGCGACCGACGTTGTTTTCGTGTCGCTTGTCGGTCTCTCCGGAGACAAAAATGTGTCCATGTTGCAGGCTGTTCTCGACACCATCCCTCATCGCCCGCCGTTCTTGTTTCTCGACCGAATCGACGAGGTCCGGGCCGATGGCGCCACGTGCACCCGCACTTTTCGGGCCGACGAGCCTTTCTACTCGGGCCATTACCCGGGGAACCCGATCACCCCGGGCGTGCTCCTTTGCGAATCGGTCTTCCAGACAGGTGCGATTTTCCTGACGAAGAAGCTCCAGTCCGAAGGAGGCGCTCCCTCTGGTAAGACCCCGGTGCTTTGCCGCATCGAGGAGGCCAAATTCAAAGGGATGGTGATGCCTGGCGATACGGTCTCAATCGACGTGAAACTCGTCGAGACGCTCCAGCAGTTCCATTTCATGACCGGCACGGTGCGCCGCGATGGCAAGGCCGTCCTGACCATCCGCTTCGCCCTCGCCCTCGTCGACCAACCCGCCTGACCTATGTCCTTCCTCGGCCTTACCGGTAAGACCTACCTCGTCCTCGGCGTCGCGAATAAGAAATCCGTCGCCTGGCACGTCGCCAAGACCCTCGAGGCCGAAGGGGCTAAGGTGGTCTACTCCGTGCGCTCGCAGGCCCGCCTCGACTCGCTGAAGGGCCTGCTCGACGGCAAGCCGGTCTACCTGTGCGATCTCGAGCACGAGGCGCAGACGCAGCAGCTCGCCGCCAATGTCGGCCGCGAGCACGGCCCGCTCGACGGCGTCCTGCACAGCGTCGCCTTCGCCAATTTCTCGAAAGGCATGCAGCCGTTCCACGAGACCGTGCGCGCTGATTTCCTCCAGGCCACCGCGATCTCCGCATTCTCGCTCGTCGAACTTTCCCGTGCGCTCAAGCCGCACCTGAAGTCCGACGCCTCGGTCGTCTCCATCGGCATCTCATCGCAAGTCACGGCCTCGAACTACGGTTACATGTCGCCGATCAAGGCCGCGCTCGAATCCGCCAGTCGCTTCCTCGCCAAATCGTTCTCGGCTGATACGCGCGTGCGTTTCAATTCCGTCAACGCTGGTCCGCTGAAGACCAGCGCGAGCGCCGGCATCCCGGGCTATCTCCACAACTACCTGCACGCCGAGAAGATGACCTTCCGCAAGGAAGCCTTGAAGACGCAGGAGGTCGCCGACACGGCGGTCTGGCTGCTCTCGCCTCGTTCGAGCGGTATCAACGGCCAAGGCATCGTGGTCGACGCCGGCATGGGGTGGAATTTCTTCGACGAAGAACTCGTGGCCGCTTCTTCTCGCCTTCCTGGAGCGTGATTTTCAAGCGCACAGTCCTGTCCGGCCTCGTGGCCGAACTGCCTCCCGAGGTCTGGACCTCCGATGAGGTCGAACGCCGTCTGGCGCCCCTTTACGGCCGCCTGAAGCTGCCTGAGGGCCGTCTCGAGCTGATGACGGGTATTCGTGAGCGCCGCTTCTGGCCGCAAGCAATCCGCCCGTCCGCCGCTTCCGCGCTGGCGGGCCGTCGTGCGATGCAGGCCGCCGGAGTCGGTCCTGCTGATATCGATTTGCTCATTCATTCTTCGGTTTGTCGTGATCGCCTCGAGCCCTCGACCGCGGCCTACGTGCACGGCCTGCTCGGCCTCGGCCCGCAGGCGCAGATCCTCGACGTCTCCAACGCTTGCCTAGGCTTCCTTAACGCTGTCGTCCTCGCCGCGGGTATGGTGGAGTCGGGTCAGATCCGCCGCGCGTTGGTCTGCTCGGGTGAAGATGGTCGTCCACTCGTCGAGCGCACAATCCGCATGCTGAACGAAGATCTCTCGCTCACGCGTGAGACGATCAAGCCGTACTTCGCGAACCTGACCATCGGTGCGGGCGGCGCGGCCGCGGTTATCTGCCGCGATGACCTCGCCGGGCCTGGCTTAATCCGTCTCTTGGGCGGTGCCGCCGAGACCGATTCTTCCGCCAACGGACTTTGCGAAGGCGATACGTCGTCTGCCGAACTCGATATGCGTACAGACTCCGAAGCGTTGCTCGCCGCGGGCGTGGCGCTGGCCCAGCGCTGCTGGGGTCGCTTTAAGGGCGTGACGGGTTGGGACGAATCCACGCCGCATCGCGTGGTGACGCACCAGGTGGGCCGACGCCATTCGTCGCTGCTCTTCGAGAAGCTTGGCCTCGATCCCGCTAAGGACTACCAGAGCTTTGATCGCCTCGGCAACGTCGGCTCGGTCTCCGTGCCCGCCACGTTGGCGCTCGGACTCGCTGAAGGACGCATCAAGGCCGGCGATCGCGTCGCACTGCTGGGTATCGGTAGCGGTCTCGCCAGCATGATGCTCGCCGTCGAATGCCAATGAGTACCGTCTCCCTTTCGCCCGCCGTGCAGGCGCTCTATCCGTTCGCGCCGAAGGATTTCGCCGCGCTCTCGGGTCGGATGAGCTATGTCGATCACGGCCCGCGCGATGGCCGCCCGGTGCTTTTACTGCACGGCAATCCGTCGTGGTCGTTCCTTTGGCGTGACCTCATCCTGAAACTCGCCGCTCAGGGTCGCCGCGTCATCGCGCCTGACCATGTTGGCATGGGCCTGTCTGCCCGTCCGAATCGATTCCTGCGTCTCGCTGACCGCATCGCCGACGTCGAAGCCCTCATCGCCCATCTCGGCATCAAGGAATTCGACATGGGCGTCCACGATTGGGGTGGCGCCATCGGTTTCGGCGTCGCTGGACGCCGGCCAGAAAGGGTGGGGAAGATCCTCGTCACGAATACCGGCGCTTTCCTCTCCGACCGCATCCCAGCCCGCATCGCCCTTTGCCGAGCCCCCTTGATTGGCCGCTTCATCGTCCAGGGCCTGAACGGCTTCGCTTGGCCGGCGACCTGGATGTCCGTCGAGAAGCCCCTCAGCCCCGCCGCCAAGGCCGGTTTCCTCGCCCCTTACGGGTCGATCTCGGTCCGCCGGGCGGTGGCCGACTTCGTGGCCGACATCCCGATGGAGGCCGAACACCCCACCCGGTCGGTCTTAGCCGCCGTGGAGGCCACTTTGGAGGGCTTAAAGGGTAAGCCCATGCTCCTTTGCTGGGGAATGCGGGACTTCTGCTTCGACCGCTCCTTCCTAGAGGGTTTTATCGCCCGTTTCCCGGCCGCCAGGCAGCTTCTGTTTGCCGACGCCGGGCACTATATCCTCGAAGACGCCGGCGAAGCGGCGCTCGGTCCGATCGCCGCCTTTTTTGGGCCGGCTTGAGGGTTTGATTTTAGGCCTGCCTCCGAAGGGCGGAATAGGGCTGTGGATAACGTGTGAACAACGGTTTCTAACACCCCCTATAAGTTTCCGTAAGGGGTTGATTGGTAGTCATTTCTGGTCGCCTAAAAACATTCACGAACGGGGTGTTTCCTATTGCAGATACCCCTGTGAAAAACAGCATAAAAAGACCCCTCCTTCAGGCGGGGAAATATCATTTTTTTACACACCTAAACATGAGCGAAAATTCCGAGAAAAACCCGAACCGCGGCAAGCACGCCGGCAACGAAAGCTACGGCGCAGCCGACATCAAACGCCTCAAAGGCCTCAAGGCCGTGCGCGAACGACCCGGTATGTATATCGGCGATACGAACGAGACGGGCCTCCACCACTGCGTGTATGAGATCGTCGACAACTCGATCGACGAAGCGCTCGCCGGTTATTGCAAGAGCATCAAGGTCGAGATCCATGCGGACGGTTCGCTGTCCGTCGAGGACGATGGTCGCGGTATTCCCGTCGCGATGCACCCGGAAGAAAAGATTCCGACGCTCGAGCTCGTGCTCACCAACCTGCACGCCGGTGGTAAGTTCGACAAGGGCGCCTACCAGGTGTCCGGCGGCTTGAACGGCGTCGGCGCGAAGTGCGTCAACGCGCTCTCCGACAGCTTCATCGCGGAAGTGAGCCGCGAAGGCGAAGTCCACCAGATGAAGTTCAGCCGGGGCGAAGTCACGCAGCCCATTAAGGTCATCGGCAAGACGAAGCGTACCGGCACGAAAATCACCTTCCATCCGGATCCGGAAATCTTCGTCGCCACCCAGGAGTTCAAGTACGACACGATTGTGCGCCGCATGCGTGAATTAGCGTTCCTCGTTCCCGGCATCACGGTCGACATGAAGGACCATCGTTCCAACCGCTCCGACAAGTTCGAGTTCAAGGACGGTATCGCCGAGTATGTTTCCTTCCTTAACGCCAATGAGGAGCGACTCTTTGATAAGCCGATCCTCATCGCCGCCGAAGTCGACTTCACCGACCTCGCCAACCCGCGGGTCATGGCCGACGGCGAGAAGCCCACGCCCGGCATGCGCCGTATGACCCTCGACGTCGCCCTGCAGTATAACGACCGCTACGACGAGATGGTCTTTAGCTACGCCAACCTCATCAATCAACCTGAAGGCGGTACGCACCTCTCCGGCTTCCGTTCCGCGCTCACCCGCGTGATTAACCACTACGCGAAGTCCAATAATCTCATCAAGGATAAGGATACCAAACTTAACGGTGACGACATGCGCGAAGGCCTCGTGGCCGTCATCTCCGTCAAGCACCCCGACCCGAAGTTCCAGTCGCAGAACAAGACGCGCCTCACGAACCCCGAGGTCGAAGGTATCGTGACCTCCGTCGTCGGCGAGCAGCTCAAGTACTACCTCGAGCGCGATCCGAAGACGGGCCGTCGTATCGTCGACAAGTGTCTCAACGCCGCCCGCGCCCGCGAAGCCGCCCGTAAGGCCCGCGAGACGGTCCGTAAGTCCGCCATGTCCTCCGGCGGCCTTCCTGGAAAACTGGCGGACTGCTCCGAGAGCGATCCGGCCGTCTGCGAACTCTACATTGTCGAAGGTGACTCCGCCGGTGGCTCCGCGAAGCAGGGCCGCGACCGTCGCTATCAGGCAATCCTGCCGATCAAGGGCAAGATCCTCAACGTCGAGAAGGCCCGTATCGATAAGATCCTCTCCAACGAAGAAATCCGCACGATCATCACCGCCTGCGGTACTGGCATCGGTAAGCACGAGGGCGACGGCGCCTTCGATGTCACGAAGTGCCGTTACCACAAGCTCGTCATCATGACGGACGCCGATGTCGACGGTTCGCACATCCGTACGTTGCTCCTGACGTTCCTTTACCGCCAGATGCCCGGACTCATCGAGGCTGGCTACGTCTACATCGCCCAGCCGCCCCTCTACCGTATCAAGCGCAAGAAGCGCGAGCAGTACGTCGATAACGACCCGGAGCTGAACCGCATCCTACTCGAGCTTGGCTCCGAGGACGTGAATCTTCTCCGCCTCCGCGATAAGCACGTCTTCCCTGGCCAGAAGCTCGACAAGATTGTCGAATCCCTCGCGCGCCTGGAAACCCTGGGGGCCGTCATTGGCCGCACGGGTTGCCAGCTCGGCGCCTATCTCGACCAGCAAGACCACAAGACCCACGCGCTCCCGCGCTTCATCGTCCGTACCCGTACTGGTAACGAGGAAACCTATGAGTTCCTCGTCGATACCGACGCCAAGCAAGCTTACCTGCGGAAGGCCGGCGTCGAGGACTTCCTCGCCGACAAGATCGACCGCGAGAAGAAGCTCAAGGACGGCACGGTCGTCCAGGAGCGCGTCAACGTGATCGAGATCTTCGAGAACGATTCCATCACCAAGGTGCTCAAGGAACTTGAGACCCAGGGCATGGATGTGAAGCAGTTCACGACCGGCGAAGAGCCGCGCTACCACCTGATCGACGGTTCGACCGCCGAGGAGGCACCGGCCGCCGTGGAAGGCGAAGAAGAGCCCAAGGGCGAAGACAAGCCGGCCAAGAAGGTCGTCAAGAAGGCTGACCCCATTCCCCTCGGCTCAATCCTCGAGCTCATCGGCCAGATTCGCCAGTTCGGCCGCAAGGGCCTGACGATTCAACGATACAAGGGCCTGGGTGAAATGAACCCGAAGCAGCTCTTCGAGACCACGATGGATCCGGCCAAGCGTCGCTTCCTCAAGGTCGACATCGCAGATGCTGCCGAAGCTAACCGCGTCTTCGCGATGCTCATGGGCGAAGATGTCCCCTCCCGCCGCGCCTTCATCGAAGACAACGCGCTCAACACCTCGAACCTCGACGTCTGATTAACCTGACGAACCTAACTCAAGACCTCTTCAAAATATGTACTCTGACAAGGAAAAGCTCACGACCGCCAACATCACGGACATCATGCAGACGGCCTACATCGATTACTCGATGTCGGTCATCGTCTCCCGCGCCCTCCCGGACGCGCGTGACGGCCTGAAGCCCGT
>JBEEKW010000005.1:0-53111 GCA_041168485.1 Verrucomicrobiota bacterium | reverse complement strand
CTCGCGTTCGGCCCCACCCGCGAGCGCAACCCAGTCTGGGAAATCCTCGACGAAGCCACGCGTGCCCTCATCGACGAACGCCTCGCCATCGAGAACGACCATCATGACCACGTTCAGGCCTTCGATATCGCCAAGGCCGTCTGTCGCTTCTCCTTTGGCTTGACCAAGAAAGATGAAACTGGTCCGTTGGTCGACCGCTTCATGGATCGCATTGCCGCCGCCTCCACAGGTGGTTTCCAAGACGAAGCCTCCAAGGCCGCACACGCCGACAACTTTGGGGGCGCCTTCGACCTATATGGCGTCGTTTCCCTGATCTTCATCCGTCAGTCGCTCCAACTGCACGCCAACATCCAGCTCCGCGATTCCAAGCTGCCGAAGCTGCGCTCGCTGGCTGAGAAATATATCCGCGTTATTATGGATACCGTCCGGGATGACGGACTGGGCTGGTCTTACGGCCGCGGCATCGGCGCCTACGGCCAGATGCACTGCATCACCCTCCTCCTCCAAGCCCTGCGCGACCGCTGGGTGCCGGTCGACAAGGAACCGCTCGCCCGTGACCTCGTCCGTCGTCTTTACGCCAACTTCTTCACGACCTTCTTCGATACCGAACATGGCCTAATCATCGTCCGCGATGACGAACGTGACACCATTCCAGGTCACACGACCCGTATGGCCAACTTCGACGCGGCCCGTTACCTTTCCCAGTGGTCGCGCCTCGCCAAGACCATTGGTGGGGACCTCGATGTCGTTAAACCTGTCAGCCGCCTGCCGGTCTGCCGCTTCTTCTCCTTCGATAAATCCCCGCGTAAAGAACAGGGGCTGCTCTCATATCAGGATCCAGCTTCTGGCCTGCACATCATCCTACCGCTGGTATCGTCGGGCTCACATCGTTTCTCGGATTCACTCGCCTTCCCGCATATGCCGGGCGTCTTTGATTGGCCTTCCAATCAGCAGACTAGCCCGTTCATCCCGGAGTTCACGATCGCCGGCAAGGTCTACACGCCCTCCTTCTACGGAAAGAACGCGCAGGTCGCCATGGGCACCAAGGCTGGCACCTACCACTTCCGCTACGACCAGCCTGACCTGATCGATCGCGACGAAAAGATCTCCACCAACATCGGCTCACTGAAGGTCGATTGGGAATTCAACGGAGGCCGTATCGTCGGTCGCTTCACCTTGACCGCAAAGTCTGCGGTTATGCTCGATGATTTCCGCCTCGTACTCCCTATCGCCGCGACGCATTCGCGCATGACTCCAGGCAACTCCCTAGTGCTCGGCGCCGAGTCCCATCGCTGTGAAGTGATCAAGGATGACTTCCATTCCACCTGGGCGGAGACCAAGGTCGTGAGCGATAACCCTAAGCACCGCACCTGCTGGGGTAAGGTCCACTTCTACCAGACCCTGCAGCGCGACAAGTCGATGCCCCTGCGCGCCGGCATGAACTACTCCTTCGAAATCGCCTACCAGCCCCACGTCGTGCGGGCCGGGGATGCGGTCTGAGGTCGGTTTACCCGTCCGCCCAGCCTTCAGGGTTGTCCTAGGCCCTTCCAGTGCCCTATTCCCTAGGGTATCATTTCATGCCCAGTTCGTTCTACATCACCACGGCCATCGACTACGCCAACGGCTCGCCGCACCTCGGCCATGCCTATGAGAAAGTCCTCTCCGACGTGATCGCGCGCCACATGCGCATGAGCGGCCGCAAGGTGCACTTCCTCACGGGTCTAGATGAGCACGGTCAGAAGGTCCAGCAGACCGCCCTCAAGTGTGGCTTGGAGCCTCAGGTCCTCGTCGATGAGATTGCCGCGGTCTTCAAGGGCATGCTCGGCGACTTGAATATCTCGCACGACGATTATATCCGAACGACCGAACCGCGGCACAAGAAGATCGTGCAGCAGTTCCTGCAGAAGCTCTTTGACCAAGGCCTGATTTACAAGGGACAGAAGACCGACTGGTACTCCACCCGCCAGGAACAGTTCCTCACCGACAAAGATCGTGACGCGGACGGATCCTGGCCTGAAATCTACGGCGAGGTCACGCAGACGACCGAAGAGAACTTTTACTTCAAGCTTTCACAGTTCCAGCCCTGGTTGGTCGAACACATCAAGTCACACCCCGACTTCATCACGCCGCGCTTCCGCCAGAACCAGGTCCTGGAGTTCCTCAAGGAACCGATGAACGACCTGTGCATCTCGCGTCCCAAATCCCGCCTGACCTGGGGTATCGAGCTGCCCTTTGACACGTCCTTCGTCACCTATGTCTGGTTCGATGCGCTGACCAATTATTACTCCGCCGTCGCCGACAAGGGACTTTGGCCCGCCGACGTCCATGTCATCGGTAAAGATATCTTGTCGCCGCCTCACGCCGTCTACTGGCCCTGCATGCTGAAGGCCCTCGGTATCGAGCCGCCGCGCCAGCTGCTCGTCCACGGTTGGTGGACCGTCAATAACCAGAAGGCTTCCAAGAGTTCCGGCAACGCGACGAACACCCTCGGTTTCGCCGCCTCCCACGGTGCCGATGCTTTTCGCTTCTACCTATGCCGCGAGATGGTCGTCGGACAGGATGCGGACTTCTCGACGACTACTTTCGAGAACCGCTACAAGGCGGATCTCGGTAACAATCTCGGTAATCTCGTCAATCGCCTCCTCAATATGGTCGGCCGCAACTATGCGGGTGCGATTCCCGCTGCCGCGGCCGATGAATATCTTGAAAAGAACCTCCGTCAGCTCTGGAGCGATTCGATCAAGAAGTACACCGAAGCCTTTGCGGATTACCAGGTCAGTCACGCCCTCGAAGCCCTCTGGGTCTTCATTAGCGCCATGAACGCCTACATCGAGGCCAGGGCGCCCTGGAAACTCGCGAAGTCTGCTGACGCCGCGGATCGCGCACGCCTCGATTCCTGCCTCGCGCACGTTGCGGAAGGCCTTCGCCTAGTCGGTACAATCCTCACTCCCGTGATGCCGGCCACCTGCGACATGCTGCTGGTCAACATCGGTCGCCCCGTCGCCACCTATTTCGAAGGCGAGCTAACGTGGTCTGCCGCCTGCACGGGCTCAAAGGTCGCTGAAAAGTGCATCCTTTTCCCGCCGATCGAGGCTCCGACCGAAACTCCTTCGGCCTGATTGGACAATTCCCGCGGAGACCTTACCTTCACCGCCGTGGATTCCGTTAAGACCATCGACGAAGCTGACTTACTGGCTGACGCTGAAAAACGTGCCGGCGGTGAAGGATTTGTCTGTTACACCTTTCCAGTACCTGAACTCGATCCGTTAGCCGTCCTAGAAACACTGAACGAACCGGCGCCTCGGGGATATTTTGAAAATCCGTCACGGAAACGCTCCCATGCGGCCGGCTCTCCGCTTCGCCAATGGACGGGCCGCGGCGAACAACGCTTCAGCGATGCAGATCGTTGGCTGCGCGCTCTGGATACCAGCCTAACCTGCGTCGGGCCGCGCCCACGTATCATTGCGACATTCCCCTTCTACCCGGGCAGCGACACTGAGGGCGCCCAGGCCAAACTCTTTCTTCCAGGCTGGCAGGTCGTCAGCGAAGACGGCGTGACGACCGTCACACTCTGTGAGCCAGCCGCCTCTGGCTGCGCCGCCCGTCTGGCCATCCGAGCGGAAAGCTTCCGTAAGTTTAGCTACCGGTCCAACCCGCCACCCCCCCGCGCCCCTGTGCCGACCGTGCTTTCGGAAGTCGGTGGGTCATGGTTCCCGTCCGCGGTCGTCCGGGCGACCGAGCTAATCAAGGAAGGTTCGTTCGAGAAGATTGTCCTGTCGCGCGCCTTCGATTGGCGCCGGGCTGAACCCTTTAGCATCTATGCGACGTTGCACCGCCTTCGTCGTGGCAATCCGCAGTGCCACACCTTCCTCGTTGACGAGGCCGACGGCGCTTTAGTCGGAGCCACGCCTGAGACGCTTCTTTCCCTGTTCGACGGCTCCATCCGTTCGGAATCCGTGGCCGGCACGACCCGTCGCGGCGAATCAGCCTCGGAAGACGCTAGCCTAGCTGAAGCCTTGCTCACCAGTGAAAAAGATCTCCGTGAACATAGCGCCGTGACCGCCTCTATCCTGCGCCGTCTGCGCATGGTCGGCGTGCTTGCCGCGACCTCGCGTAACGCCGAACTTCTGCGTCTGGGTAACGTGATGCACCTACGTACGCCCATCGAAGGCACCATGCCTATTGACCGTCGGTTCCTCGAGGTTGCCGGCGAACTTCACCCGACCCCGGCCGTCGGCGGTAAGCCGCGGGCGATGGCCCTTCCGTTCATCCCCGGATTTGAACCGCACCAGCGTGGTCTCTATACCGGTGCCGTTGGCTGGGTTCGTTCGGATGGCGCCTCAGGTAAGCTCTTCGTCGCCCTTCGCTGCGCCCGACTCAAAGGCTCCGAAGCCCGCGCCTTTGCCGGCGCCGGTATCGTGGCCGGCTCGAATCCAGAGGCTGAGTCGACGGAAACCGAGATGAAGCTTCGCACCATTCTCGAGGCGCTTTTCTGAGGATGAAGGTCGTCCTCCAACGCGTACGCTCGGCTTCCGTGTCAGTGGAGGGAATTACCATCAGCAAAATCGGCCCCGGCTACCTTCTGCTTGTCGGCTTGGCCGCCGGTGATGACGAAGCCACCGTCCGCAGGCTGGCGGTGGACGTCTCTAAGGCGCGACTGATGCCCGACGCCCTAGGCAAGATGGGCGTCAATCTGCGTGATGCGCGCGGCCAGGCCTTGGCTGTTAGCCAGTTCACGTTGCTGGCCGACTTCTCCAAAGGAAACCGCCCGTCGTTCAATGGCGCGGCCAAGCCCGAAAGCGCCAAGGTGCTGTTCGACCTATTTGTCCAAGAACTTTCCATCCTACTCGATCAGCCCGTGCCGACCGGCGTCTTTGGTGCCGACATGAAGGTTGAACTCACGAACGACGGCCCGGTGACCGTAGTACTTGAATAGTTTAGGCTTAACCTCCAGCCCTGCCGTCGCACGCTCTGAAGCCTTCCCATGCTTTCTGTCCGCATCATCCCTTGCCTTGACGTCCATGGCGGCCGCGTGGTCAAAGGCATCAAGTTCGAGGAACTGCGTGACGCCGGCGACCCCGTCGCCGTTGCTGCCGCCTATGAGAAGCAGGGCGCGGATGAGTTGGTCTTTCTCGATATCACCGCCTCTAGCGACGAGCGCCGGACCATGGTCGACGTCGTTGAACGCACGGCCGATCAAGTCTTCATGCCGCTCACCGTCGGCGGCGGGCTGCGCTCTGTCGAAGACATCCGCACCATGCTGAACGCCGGCGCGGATAAGGTCTCCCTCAATACGTCTGCAATCAAGGACCCTGATCTCATTCTACAGTCAGCCCGTAAGTTCGGTAGCCAGTGCATCGTCGTAGCGATTGACGCCAAGAACGTTGGTCCGGGCAAATGGGAGGTCTTCACCCATGGTGGTCGTAACGCCACGGGACTCGATGCCATCGAGTGGGCCCGCAAGGCACACTCACTCGGCGCCGGTGAAATCCTGTTGACCAGCATGGATCGCGACGGCACCGCTGCCGGTTACGACATTCCGCTCAACCTTGCCGTCTCTTCGGCCGTTGAAGTCCCCGTCATCGCCTCAGGTGGCGCAGGCAATCTCGACCACATGGCTGACGTCCTGAAGCAGGGCGGTGCCAGCGCAGTCCTTGCCGCCAGCATCTTTCACTTTGGGACCTATACCGTGCGTCAGGCCAAGGAGCACCTCCGTGCCGCTGGCCTGCCTGTCCGCCTTTAAGCGACGGCGGGCGGGACGGCCTTCGGCATCACCAGGATTTTGTCCAGGCGATGGCCATCCATGTCCACGACTTCGAAGATGTAGCCTAAGGCCTCGACGCGGTCGCCTTCAGCCGGAATACGGCCAAGGGTGCGCATGATGAAGCCAGAGATCGCGGTGAAGCGGCCGGAGCCTTCGCCGGGGAATCGACCAATAATACCCGTAGCTTCACGGAAATCGTCTAGCGAGACGACCGCATCGACAATCCAGCTGCCATCATCACGCCTCCGGATTGGCTTGGGTTGAGCAATCGGTGAACCTTCGTTCGGGAGCTCGCCGACGACCGATTCAAGCACGTCGTTCAAGGAGACGACGCCACGCACCCGGCCGAACTCGTCCATGACCAGAGCGATATGAATCTTATCCTTACGGAACATCTCCAGCAACTGCGTCCCCGTGCAGTTGGTCGGTACGGTCGGAGGCTCGGTGAGCAAGTCCTTGATCGAGGCGGTGCCGACGAGTGAGAGGTTGGCCCAGAGGCGTTTCACTGAAACGACGCCCAGCGGACGGTCTGGCGAACCTCGATAGACCGGAAACCAGGTGTGGCCCGAGGCCACGACCTTGCGCCAATTGACTTCGTCCGTGTCTTCAAGATTAAGCCAGACGACGCGATTACTCGGCGTCATGAGACGCTCGGCGGTCACTAGGTCTAGGGATAAGGCTCCATGCACCATGCGATGCTCCGTTGCATGAAGCACACCCGAAGCCATCCCTTGGTCGACCATCATGCGCAACTCGTCTTCGGACATCGTATCTTCGGGCGTACGCTTGCGACCGAAGAGGCGCAGGATGATATCGGCGAAGAAACCCAGTGTGCCGACCAGCGGCGAGGCGAGGAACGAGACCGCAATCATCGGACGGGACAACAGGACCGCTAAGCCTTCCGGATTCGAGAGGCCGAGCCGCTTGGGCACGATTTCGGCCAAGACGATAGTCAGCGAACCAATCACGAAAGAGACCCCCGTGCGGGAGATGCCGTCCGCATTGTCGTGCAACCACGCCCAGTTGCTGGCCTCAAGGTAAGGCTTAATGTGCGCCGCCAGCGGCGCTCCGCCGAAGGTCGCCGCGATGATACTGCCGAAAGTCAGTCCGACCTGGACGGTGGAGAGGAACTTCGAAGGGTTGGCGAGGAGCTCTAAGGCGGCCTTCGCCCCCTTACTGCCGTCTTCAGCGAGACGGGTCAGTCGACGGCGGTTAGAGGATACCAGCGCCATTTCCGAAAGTTCGAAAATACCGATGGTGGCCCAGCAGGCTAATATCACGAACAATTCCACGAAAACAGGCCTAGGTAGTGGTGGGTGAACAGTCAAATCCGCTTGTTCACATCCTGCCTACCCCTACGGTCTAACCCTTAATGGCGACCCATTTTGAGGCAATCATCGTCGGCAGCGGTATCGGCGGGCTGAGTTTCGCGCTCAACCTCGCTCAGCGCGGCCATTCCGTCGCCATCGTGACGAAGAAGACGAGTTCGGAGTCGAACACGAACTGGGCCCAAGGCGGCATTGCCTGCGTCACTGACCAGGCGGACGATTTCCAGAGCCACGTTAAGGATACCGTGACGGCCGGCGACGGCCTCTGCGATCTGGATGTCGTCAAGCACATCATCGAGTCCGGTCCTGCCCGGGTAGCCGAACTGATTGCTTGGGGCGTCGAATTCGAGAACGGCACCGACGGTCGACCCGACTTGGGACGTGAAGGCGGTCATTCCAAACGCCGCATCCTGCACGCCCGCGACATGACGGGTCGCGCCATCGAATCGGCCCTACTCCGCGCCATCGCCCGCTCACCGAAAGTCGTGATGCTCGAACATCACCTCGCCATTGACCTCATCACTCGCGCCAAGCTCGGAGCGTGTCCCATCGGCTCCCCCGAAGACCGTGTTCTCGGCCTCCACGTGCTCAACACCAAGGGCGGCCGGGTCGAGACGCTTTCGGCCGATACCGTGGTCCTGGCCACCGGTGGTACCGGACAGGTCTACCAGTTCACCACCAATCCCGACATCGCTACCGGCGACGGTATCGCGATGGCCTACCGTGCGGGCGCCGAAGTGCGCGACATGGAGATGGTCCAGTTCCATCCGACCGCGCTCAAGGCTCCAGACGGAAGCCGTGCCCTCATCTCCGAAGCCGTCCGCGGCGAAGGTGCCATCTTGCGCGACGTCTCGATGCGGGCATTCATGAAGGACTTCCACCCACTGGGGGATCTGGCTCCACGCGATATCGTAGCCCGAGCCATCGACTCGGTCATGAAGCGTGACGGTGCACCCCATGTCCTGCTCGACGCCACCCAGGTGGCCAAAGGCCACTTCGCCGAACGCTTCCCTCACATCCACGCCACCTGCCTCAAGGCCGGCTTCGATCTCACCAAGGAACCTGTTCCGGTCGTTCCCGCTGCCCATTACCTCTGTGGCGGCGTCGCCACGGACCTCCGCGGTCAAACCTCCCTCCCCGGCCTTTTCGCGGTCGGCGAAGTCGCGTGCACCGGACTGCATGGTGCCAATCGTCTAGCCTCCAACTCCCTACTCGAAGCGGTGGTCCTTGCGCACGATGGCGCCAGCGCGGCCCATGAGGAGATCATCGCTAAGCGAGGACAAGCCATGACTCTACCGGCTTGGATCGACGGGGCAGCGGGCGACCCCGACGAACGCGTGGTACTTACCCACAACTGGGATGAGCTCCGTCGCACGATGTGGGACTATGTCGGCATCGTCCGTTCCACCAAGCGTCTCCAACGCGCGCGCACGCGCATCGGCACCCTTTCCGACGAAGTCCGGGAGTATTACTGGAATTTCCGCGTTGAGCCTCGCCTCCTCGAACTCCGTAATCTCATCCAGGTAGCCGAACTCATCATCGACTGTGCGCTGCAGCGTCGCGAAAGCCGCGGCTTGCACTTCACCCTCGATTACCCGGCGAAGCTGGCCGAGGCGCGCCACACGTCGGTTCGTCGTCCCCAAGGTCGCCCATGAGGATTGGTATCGTCGGAACGGGAGCCATTGGGGGATGGTATGCCGCCTTGCTCGCGGAAGCTGGGCACGAAGTGCACTGCCTTGCCCGGAGTGACTTCAAAGCCATCCAGGATAACGGGCTCACCATCCGCAACAAAGGCCAGGAACGGATTGTGCGGGTCGCCTCCGCTTCGCCTGACGCCGCCAAGATTGGGCCGTGTGACCTTATTGTCGTCACCATTAAATCGACTTCCAACCATGCCCTACCTGGGCTCGTGAGCCCGCTACTCGGCCCGACCTCGATCGTCGTCACCCTCCAGAATGGCATGGGCAACGTCGAGGCTTTGGCTAAGCTTCTTCCCGTCGAGCGCATCGTCGCCGGCCTCTGCTTCGTGTGCATCAACCGCCTCGCCCCGGCCGTCATCGACACGACTCTCGCTGGTTACGTCCGGATGGCCGCCGCCACCGGCCCCATCAACGCCGCCGTCGAAACCTGTGTGACCACCTTTGCCGGCGCCGGAGTGGATTGCCAGGCGGAGGCCTCCCTCGAATCCGTCCTCTGGAAAAAGGTCTGTTGGAATATCCCGTTTAACGGACTCTCCATCGCAGGAGGTACTATCACGACTGACCTCATCCTCGCCAACCCGGCGCTGAATGAACGGGCCTATGTCCTGATGAAGGAAGTGCAGGCAGCGGCCGTCGCCCGAGGTCACGGCTTCGAAGAAGCCCATATCAAGCGACAGTTTGTGGTCACGGTCGGCATGGGTCCGTATCGACCCTCCAGCCTTATCGACTTCGTCGAAGGCCGGGATGTCGAGGTGGAGGGCATCTGGGGCGAACCTCTCCGCCGTGGTCTCGCCGCTGGCGTAAAGATGCCGGAGACCGAAAAGTTGGTCGCCGAAATCAAGGCGCGGATTGCGGCCCGAGGATAGTCGATGATGAAAGCCTAATCGCTCCGAGCTTCTCGCGGATATGGTCGGAGATTCGCTCTCTGCTCAGAAAGCCTGCGGGCGTATCCGTGACGATGTCGAGGACGCTTAGAACGGCCCCATCGCGAGATACCAAGGTCATCCTTAGCGTCACCCTCCTCTGCGGAGTTCCCGCAATCGGAGGGTGAGCTATCCAGCTCGCACGAAGGAAGGCATCGGCGCTAGCTGGCTCAATGGCAGCGACAAAGCCGCGCTCAACGAGTACCCGCACGGAAGTGTCGTGGATGACGTCCGCATACTGAGCCATATCAGGTATTGGGGCGCCAGAACAGTCTTCGACGGAGATACTGCGGATGAGTCCGGGCGGAGGGGAGCCGGCGGAACAACCGCCGAATCCAAGCGAAACAACGCCCAAGAAGCATAGGATGGCCGTTCTTAGGCGGTGCATAACTTGTTTATTACCCGTTCTCGCTCCGGGACAAGCAGGGACATGATAGGACGGGTTGACCTTCACGGTCCTCATCGCTCCCCTTCGCCTAATGGCCCGCGTCCAAGCCGTCACCTTCGACCTAGCAGGCACCCTGCTCTTCCCGCACCCGTCGGTCGGTGCCGTGTACGCGGCTTGCGCGAAGCGACATGGCATCGAAATCGAAGCCACCGTCCTGGACGCGTCGTTTCCATTGGCGTTCAAAGGCGGCCCGAGGAACGCCAAACCCGAAGTCTTCTGGAAGGAAGTCGTGCAGCGTTGCTTCGGTCCAGCGCTCCCGGCCTCCAAGATCGACCCAGTGTTCAAGGAATGCTGGGAAGCATTCGCCCGGCCTGAATCCTGGCGTATGGCCCCTGGTTCGCTCCAGGCAATCTCCGCCATCCGCTTTCTGGGCGTAAAGGTTGGCATCCTTTCCAACGCCGACGCCCGCATGCGCAAGGTGCTTGATGGCCACGGACTGACGCGACACCTAGACGGCATCTTTCTCTCTGAAGAGACGGGGCACTCCAAACCCGACCCCAAGGCCTTCGGACAGGCAGCTCGGGCACTCGGGAGTTCGGTCTCCGGTTTAGTGCATTTCGGAGACAGCCCGACGGAAGACGGCGAAGGGGCCCGGGATGCCGGAGCCACCGGAGTGGTCGTCGGCGGCGCCCATGCGCCGGATCGCTGCCTACGTAACGACAAGATTTCCGAAGCACCCTACGCGATCCGAGCCTTGCTCACCGAAGGAAAACTCAAGGGCAAGTTCTCGCGGACCGTCCAGAACCTGCTCGCAAATCTGCGGGGACTTCCTGAAGACCGCGGCCGCTCTACCGACCGGGCGATGAAGACGATCGACGACGCGGTGCAGGATGCCTTCAAGAAGCTACGCCTGGACAAACCTGTTCCGGAGACGGCCATCGTGGCCCATTGGCTGGAACTGCTTCCGCTAAAACTGGCCAAACGCTCTGCCCCGCTCCGGGTGCTGGAAGGCGGTAAGCTCGTCGTCCAATGCGAGAACTCCGTGATTAAATCGGAGATCCGCTTCCACGAGCGGGCGATGCTGGCGAAGATCAGGCTCCTGCGCGGATGCCAGGATGTCCGGGCGATCAGCTTCGTGAACGCCTAATCAGTTCGACTTCGGCTCGTAGGGCTTCTGGAAGACGTCCTTGAAGTCGTAGACTTCCTTGAAGTCCTCGAGATTGTCCTCGGGCGAACGACCGAACAATCCGGTATCAATGATATTAAAGACGATATTGCCGACGTCGGCTGACTTCCGGAGACCCCAGTTATGGAGGAGCGGGTAGGACATTGGGCCATAGGTCTCGAGCACGTGCTGCCGGAAACCTTCGAGCAGCTGCGGACCGCTGACGTGCCGGTTCGTGGTGCTCTTGCCTTTCTTGGGCTCACCGTGCGTGAGCTTTTGAGCGAGATCGAGACCGATGCGAACGACGTCATAAGCCTGGGGCTGATAACGTGGATCCTTCTGGCGGATAATCCGGACAGCTTCGTCGAAATCCATGATCAGAGCTTGGCGAGTTCGGAGAGTAGGCGGGCGTTCTGGGCTTCGGTGCCGACGGTCAGGCGAAGCCAGCCCGTCATGCCATAACCACGGAGCGGACGCACGATCACGCCGGCCTTCTGCAAAGTCGTAAACGCCTCCTCGGCCTGAGGAATCTGCGCGGCGAGGAAGTTGGCTTTACCATCGATATAGGCGAAGCCGAGCTGCTTCAGCCCCGCGGACAGCTGCGCGATACCCGCGTCGTTTACTTCGCGGGTACGACGAACGAATGCGTCGTCATCGAGAGCGGCTTCGGCGGCGGCAAGAGCGGGAAGGTTCACGTTGAACGGCTGGCGGACGCGGTTCAGGAGACCGCAGACTTCGGTCGAACCCATCAGGTACCCGACGCGCAGTCCGGCGAGTCCGTAGGCCTTGGAGAAAGTGCGCGAAAGCACAACCTTACGACCCGACTTCATCAGCGGGCGGAGATCGGCCGAGGCTTCGAGGTATTCCGTATAGGCCTCGTCGAGGCAGAAGATTACGTCCTCCGGCAACGAAGCCGCAAACGCTAGAATATCAGCCGGTTCATCCGTTCCACCGGTCGGATTATTCGGACTAGCCAAGAAGACGATGCGGGTCTTCGGGGTGACCGCGGCTCGCATGGCCTTAAGGTCATGGCGATAACCTGGCATCGGGACCTCGACGGCGGTCGCGCCGAAGAGCATCGTCGCAAGCTTGTACACGATGAAGGCCTGGGAACCGAAGACCACCTCGTCACCGGGACGAAGGAAAGCCTGCGAGAGCATGATCATCACCTCGTTCGAACCATTGCCGATGACGAAATTACCCGGTTCCAGCGACCACTTCTTCGCGAGTTTCTCCCGAAGGAAGGTACAACCGCCATCGGGATAAAGATGACACTGATCGAGCGCCTTGCGAGCGGCGGCCAACCCCAGAGGCGAAGGGCCCAACGGGTTCTCATTGGAAGCGAGCTTAATGACAGCCGCGGGATCCAGGCCGAACTCGCGGGCGACGACCTCGATGGGACGGCCAGCCTCATAGACGGGCTGGTTGAGCACGGGCCGATTGGCTAGGTCTGAATAGGAAGCCATGAATGAGTCAATCAATGCGACTGTTGGCACATTTGGCAAGCGAGAGCGACCTGCCCTCCCCGCTTGCCTCTGGCACTGCCGAGGCTTAAGCGTGCACCATGAAACTCGTCGTCACCGGCGCCTCTGGATTCCTGGGTCGCGAGGTCTGCCTCGCCGCCTTGCGACGCGGACATGATGTCCTGGCACTCGGCGGAACCCGCGCACCATCGATCCCGGGTGTGGCGCAGGCGCGAGCGTTCGACCTCTGCTCCGAGTCGGCCCTCGAAGCCCTCGTGCTCGAGGAGTTTCCGCAAGCAGTCGTGCATTGCGCCGCCCTGCCGACGATCGAGACCTGCCTCGCCGACCCTGCCCGCGCCAAGGCGCTCAACGCCGAAGTCCCGAAGAAGCTCGCGCAGCTATGCTTCCACCTTGGCGCGAAGCTCGTGCACCTCTCGACCGATACCGTCTTCGATGGGGTCGCGGGCAACTATCAGCATACCGACCAACCGATCCCGCTAAACCTTTACGGCGAGACCAAGGCGGCCGCCGAAGTCGAAGTCCTCCGCTACGGCCGGGAGCATGCCTCCGTGCTGCGCACCTCTCCCATCATCGGTAACTCCATCGGCGGCGACCGGGGGTTGCATGAACGCCTTTTCGCCTCATGGAAAGAGGGCAAGGTCACCACTTTGTTCACCGACGAAATCCGCCAGCCCGTCGAGGTTTCCAATCTCGCGGACGTTACGATTGAACTGTGCGAACGCAGCAACCTCTCTGGGCTTTATCACTGGGCGGGCACCGAAGCCATGAGCCGACACGAGATCGGTGTCCGCATCGCTCGTCACTTCGGACTCGATGCCGATACCCTCGTGCGACCGATCAGCCGAGCCGAAGTCCCCTCCGCCGCATCGCGCCCGCGAGATCTCAGCCTCCGCCTGCACCCTCTGGCCGGCAAGCTTCGTACCCAGGCTCAATCTTTCGAAGATCAACTCGCGCAACTGCGCATTCCTCGTGGCTGTGAGGACTGGTACGAAAAAGAGACCGGGCGAAAGGTCGTGCGTCGCCTGGAAAAAGGCATAGACTACTAACTATGGACGTCCTCCCACGCCAAGCCGCCGACGCCGTCGCCAACATGGCGGCCGACCTGATGCTCCTAGAGTCCTACCCGGCGCCCCAGAACATCCGCTTCCGTCCCTACGCTTGGTCGGCACCTGCCTTCACTTTCGGCGTATCGCAGTCCTGGACAAAGTACCGTGAAATCGTCCCTGCCCGTTATCCATTGGTCCGCCGTTGCACCGGGGGTGGATTGGTTTCCCATCTGGATGATTGGACCTTCGCCTTAGTGATCCCTGAAGGACACCCTCTCTTCAAGGCCGACGCGATGGCCAGTTACGGTGCCGTCCACGAAGCCCTACTTCAGGCCCTCTTGCTCCAAAGTCAGCCGGTGAAGCTGTCCCCGATGCCTACGGGCAATCGCGATTTCCAATCGCCCGACGATTGCGCGCAACGCGCCGAGCCCAACGACCTCGTCCGTAGCGACGACGGACGCAAGGTGGCCGGTGCCGCCCAAAAACGTACCCGGAACGGCTTGCTGATCGAGGGCTACATCTGGCGCCCCTTCCTGCCCGATTGCGATTGGGGACGCTTTGAGAAGGACTTTGTCCAGACGCTCAGTGCTTTCCTGCAAAGCCCGTCCGTGCACGTACCCGAACCGACCTATCATCAGTTCGATCACGAAGGGACCTGGGCAAAGTTCGCCTCCCGCGATTGGAACGAGCGGATCTAAGCGAAGAGATCGAGCTCGGGGCCGGCTTCTTTACCCTTTGACTTAGGCGCAGCGGGCTTCTTGGGCTCAGCGGGAGGCGTAGGCACTCCGGCCATCGGCAAGGCCTTGGCGGGCAAGCCTGACCCTGCTTCGAGCCCTCCTAGAATCTCCCGAGCACGCTGGACGACCGCCGGAGGCATGCCGGCAAGGCGGGCGACCTGAATACCATAGGATCGGTCGGCGGCCCCTGGGACCACCCTGCGAACGAAGACGATCTCATCGTTCCACTCCTTGACGGCGACGGACCAGTTGCGCAGGCGCTGCATGGAGTCGGCCAGTTTGGTCAGTTCGTGATAATGGGTAGCAAAGAGCGTGCGGGGTCCGGCTTCGGCTCCGCCGTGGAGATGTTCGGCCACGGCCCAGGCGATGCTGATGCCATCATAGGTACTCGTGCCACGACCGATTTCGTCGAGCACCACCAAAGAACGGGTCGTGGCGTTGTTGAGGATGTTGGCGGTCTCGTTCATCTCGACCATGAAGGTCGAGTTACCGCGCGAAAGTTCGTCGGAAGCGCCGACGCGGCAGAAGATCCGATCGACCAGACCGATTCGGGCGGAAGCGGCCGGCACCCAGCACCCGAGATGGGCAAGCATCGCGATCAAGGCAACCTGACGGATGTAGGTCGACTTGCCGGCCATATTTGGGCCGGTGAGCAAGGCGATCTGCTCGCCAGTGCAACTCAGGCGGGTATCGTTGGGGACGAATGAACCAGCGCCTGGACGGGATTGCAGCATGCGCTCCACGACAGGATGACGGCCTTGTTCGATTTCTAAGACATCGGTGTCATCGACGACGGGCTTGGTCCAGTTCGCTTCGCGGGCGAGCTCGGCCCAGCCGCGGACGATATCCACTTCGGCCACCGCCTGGGCGGTAGCCAACAAGGACTCGGTGCGGGCGATGACTTCGGCGAGGAGGGCCTGGAAGAGTTCGGTCTCGCGGGCGAGCGCCTGTTCGTCGGCTCGCAGGACTTCGCGTTCCTTGGTGCGCAGCTCTTCCGTGGTAAAGCGCTCAGCGTTCACCATGGTCTGTTTGCGGATATAATCAGCCGGCACCGCGGCGAGATTAGCCTTGGTGATCTCGATGGCGTAGCCAAAGGCGCCGTTATAGCGGACCTTCAGAGATTTAATGCCGGTCCGGTTCTGCTCGTTGCGCTCGAACTCGGCAATCCAACCCTTACTATCGGAGGCAAGCGAACGGAGGCGATCGAGTTCGGCGTCGAAACCTGCCCGCAACGCCCCACCCTCGCTCAGGTCGACGGGAAGTTCATCGCCCAAGGCGGACTCCAGTCGCGCCAGGAGCGTAGGCTCGAGATTGATGCGGCCGGCCTGTTCGGCGAGCGCGCCGCCCGGAAGAGCCAGCAGTTCTTCGCGGATGGGAGGAAGGGAGCGGAGTGTATCCCGGACGCCGCCGAGTTCCCGCGGATTCCGGAGACGGTTCTGCAAACGGGCGAGAATGCGCGCAATATCCCGGACGCCACGCAGCGCTTCGCCCACGCGGGATGAGGCACCAGGATGCTTGAAGAACTCCCCGACGGCGTTCTGGCGCTGGGCGATAGTGGCGAGATTGGTCGAGGGTTCGGCAAGCCAGAGCGCCAGCAGACGGGCCCCCGAGGGAGTCTCTGTCCGGTCGATGGTCTCCAGTAGCGAGCCCTCGCGCGAGCCGTTGGACGAAGTGAAAAGTTCAAGATTACGGGAAGAGGCCGCATCCAGTAGCACGGACGAACCCAGCTTGGTCTCAATCAGGCGGAAAAGATTCTTCGGACGATCGCAAAGCGAATCGGTGACATACCCTAGGACGGCACCCGCCACGCCCAAGGCAGGATGTTCTTCGGTCAGACCAAAGCCTGCAAGGCCATGGACCGAGAGGGTCTGGGCGACGAGCCGGGCACCAGCGGCACCATCGAAATTCCAACCGGGCAGACGCGAGACCGCCCTCCCCAGCAGAAAGACCTCGAGGGCTTCACGATGTTCAGCGGGAGGTTCGAGTCCCTCGAGGAGGATGATCTCTCGGGGAGAGACCGAGTGGAGCAAGGGGAGCAAGCGCGCGGGAGAGGCGTCCGTCGCTAGCCGAAAATCGGCCGTCGAGACATCTAGCCAAGCAGCGTGCCAACCCTGCTTATCCCAAGAAATAGCCGCCAGGTAGTTTCCCCGACGTGAATCGAGCTGCGAATCTTCAAGCGCCGTCCCGGGAGTCAGGATGCGGGTTAGGCCGCGACGGACCAGTTTGCCGGCGACCGGTGCTTCGAGCTGATCACAGATCGCAACCTTCCAGCCGGCAGCAAGGAGCCGGTTCACGTAGGCCGGAGCGGCATGATGCGGTAAGCCGGCCATCGGTGTCTCGTGACGCTTCGTGAGCGTTAGCCCGAGGACCTTGGCCGCCACCACCGCATCCTCGCCGAAGACCTCATAGAAGTCACCCAGGCGAAAAAACAGGACCGTGCCCGGGGAGAGTTTCTCACGAAACTCGCGGTACTGACTCTGCATCGGGGTTTCTTTTTCCACTGCGAGCAGGGAAACTCTCTGCAAACGCGTGCGCAAGAACGGACTACCCTCCCCTACCCCCTAGGGGTAGGAAGTTGCTCACATCAGCTGGGCGGCCAGCTCGGACAAGGCACTACGGACGCCACTGATCAGGCGCACGTTGGCGATGATAGCATGGCCCTTCATGCGCTCATGGGTATGAATGAGCCCGTTGGACTTACCGTCGAGGTAAGGGGTATCGACCTGATCCAAGTCGCCAATGAGGACGACCTTGGAGCCTTCGCCGATACGCGTGATGACCGTCTTCGCTTCGTGCGGGGTCATGTTCTGCGCCTCGTCGACGATCATGAAGGCATGGCCGATCGAGCGACCGCGGATAAAGGTCATCGCTTCGATTTCGATGAGGCCGGAGTCGATGAGCCACTGGTAAGGCTTACGCGGCTGATTGACGGCCTGAAACTGCGAACCGAAGATTGGTTGCGGCGCCTTCATCGCCTGAGCCTTCTTCTGCCGACGTTGCGAATCGGTGGCCACGGCCTCCTTTGCCAACGGGGTGGGTGCGGAATTTCCATTCTTGGAAAAGAGGACCTCAAGGTTGTCGAAGTAAGGCTGGATGTAAGGCGAAAGCTTTTCCTCCTTGGTGCCGGGAAGCGCACCGATATCTTTACCGATCTGCACGACTGGACGGGAAACGTAGAGCTTCTTGTAAGGTGAGAAATCGCTGAGCACCTGCGAAAGAGCGGCGGCGATGGAAAGGAAAGTCTTACCGGTGCCGGCACGACCGAAGCAGGTGACGAGACGGATCTCGGGATTCAGGAGCGCATCGAGGAAGATCCATTGCTCGAAGTTCTTCGGGATGACGCGCATGCCGCGGGGCATCTGGAGACCCTTGCGGGCGCCGCTGTCCGAAGACATGAACTCGCGATAGAGTCCGAGGGGGACGAAAGCGCCTTCGCCGACGTGGCGAGCCGGCTCGGTCCACGCATCGGACGTAAACATCACGTACTCGTTTAAGATAAGGGGCGGTTCTTCCTTCACCTTCACCTGAACTTGGCCGAGCTCACGGAAATCACGCATGGCCGCGGCGGTCACCTTGATGGTGCGGTATTCACCCTCGTCGCTGGTCTCAACGCGGTCGTTACGATAATCCTGGACGTCTACCCCGAGCGCTTGGGCCTTCAGGGCCATGCAGGCGTCCTTGGTGACAAGGATGACCGGCCCCTTCGAAGTGTCGCGCAGGTAAATCGCCGAGGCGATGATGCGATGGTCTGGGGCGTCGACCTGCATGAACACGGCGCGCACCCGTTCAGCCTTGGCGCCATTGAAGTGATCGCGGATGAGCGATTCGTTGATGACGATACGAAGCTCGCCACCGTCGCGAAGCTTTGCGTGCAGGGCGCCAGGTTTCGTCGGGTCCCCATCCGTAATCTCCTTTAAAGGACGATTCTCAAAGAGACTTCGGATCGACCGATTAACCCGTCGCGCACTGGCGCCGAGTTGACCTTGCTGGGTCTTCAGACGATCGAGCTCAGACAAGACTTCGACAGGCACAGCGACGATGTGCTCATCGAACTTGAACAGGGACTCGGGATCGTGAATTAGTACGTTGGTGTCCAGGACGTAAGTCTTTTTCACATCTCCTCACGTGACCGAAATCGGACAGAGGGCAATCTGTAAAAATTATTTCGTACCGTCGATGGCGCTTAGGTATTCCCAACTGTAGATACCTGTACGATGTCCGTCGCTGAACTCCAAGGTGACGGCATAGTTCCCGACGCGACTCAATCCGGTGACGATGACTCCCGGGAATCGTCGAGGGCCGTCGCCACCCCAACGCTGCCCGAGGATGTCGACCTCACCCATGTTCTCGGCGCTCGGCGAAAGCTCACGGAGGAGTTCGGCTCGGAGGCATTGCTCACGGCCGTCTTCCCAGGTGATGGCGACGAAATCACCAATAATCTGAAGGTCTCGCGGCGGCCGCATAGCCACCAACCTGCGGCCAGTTGATGCGGTGGCAAGCAGGGAGCGGACAGCGGGACGACCTTGACTCCCCGGGCTTGGTGGGGAGTCTGGACGGACTATGGCAGGCGTAGGCAAACTCCTCAAACAGGCCCAGAAGATGCAACGTGGCATCGCCGAGGCCCAACAGCAGCTCACCTCGGAAAGAGTCGAGGTCTCTCATGGTGGCGGCGCGATCAAGATTACGGTCAACGGCCACGGACTGGTCCTCGCCCTCACAATTGACCCCGAGTTCATTAAGGAGGACAAGGCGATGGTCGAACAGGCCCTCGTCGCCGCCCTGCAGGAGGCTTCGGTCAAGGCGCGGGAACTCCATGAGGCCACGATGTCGAAGGCCACGGCCGGTTTCTCCCTGCCCGGGATGTAATCGATCGTGACTCCCTCTTTCGACAAGGTTCGCCAACTCCTTAAGATGCTTCCAGGTATGGGGCATCGCTCCGCCGAACGCATTGCCTTGCACCTGCTGGTCGAAAGACCTGGCAAGCTCACTCCTCTGCTTGAGTCATTGCAGGCCGCCGCCTCGGCGGTCCGGCGATGCGCCCGCTGCGGAAGCCTCGCCGAAGCCGAACTCTGCCCGATCTGCCTCGAACCCAAGCGGGAGCCTGGATCAATCTGCGTCGTCGAACAGGTGCCCGACCTGATGGCTATCGAGCGCTCCGCAGCATATCGCGGCACCTATCACGTCCTTCATGGCCGCCTCTCCCCTATTAACGGCGTCGGTCCCGACCAGCTCAACTTGGCCAGCTTCGAACAGCGACTGAAGGATGAGCCCATCACAGAAGTCGTCCTAGCCCTAGGCAACGACATCGAAGGCGAAGCAACCTGCCATTATATCAGCGAAGCGATCCATGCGGTCCGCCCCACGATCAAGATCTCCCGCATCGGCTTCGGCCTGCCCAGCGGCAGCGGCCTGACTTTCGCCGATCCGGCCACGCTGCGCAGCGCGCTGGAGGGACGTCGAGATGTCGCCAACTGATTCGTCCATCGCTTACCCGGCCGAAGCGGAGGCCTTCTGGGTCGGCCAAGCCGAACTGGTATCGGAAAAGCTCGGTGATGAAGCCCTCGAGCGCATGACACCCGCCGTGGCGCACCTTTCGGATCTTTTCACAACCGAGCGTCCCGATAAGAAATTCCCCGACTACTTCGCCGACCCTCGCCTGCTCGCGGCCTATGGCGTGTTCTTCGTGCCCCAGAGCTTCACCCGCACTTCTATCGCGTTAGCCCAGACCTGTGGACTCCGCGGCTGGAAACCTTCCAGCCAAATCCCGGCCATTCTCGACCTCGGTTCCGGCCCTGGGTCTTGCGGCGTTGCCGCTGCATATCGTCTACGCCAAGCCGGCAGTAAGAAGATCAACTTGTATGGCGTGGACAAGTCACCGAGCGCCTTAGCTTCGATGGAATCCTTCGCCCAAGCGACCCTCGGTGAAGACGTCGAGACGAAGACCCGGATCGGGGACGCTTCCCGACCGGAGACCTGGCCAGAAGGACCCTTCGACCTCATCGTCGCCGGCTTCGTGATGAACGAGATGCCGCAACTCGACCACGCCGCCCTGCTCCGCTGGTTCGGCGAACTCAAGGCCAGGCTCGTTCCTGGCGGACTTATCCTGATTCTCGAACCCGCCTTACGCATCACCTCCGAGCGATTGCAGAAACTTAGCGACGACATCGCCGCTGGAGAAATGACCCGCATCGCGCCCGAACTCGATGCCCTGCCCGACCCGCAGCTCGGACCGGGCGAGCATTGGAGCCACGAGACACGCGCTTGGAAAGCTCCGGCCTCGACCGAATTCGTCAACCGACACCTCCATCGGGATCTGCGCGAAGTACGTTTTTCTTTCGCCGCCTACTCGGACGCCCCCCTGACTCCGCTTCCTCTCGGATTGAGCCGTCTCATATCCGATGTGCAGATCATCAAGGGCCTGCTGCGTTTCATCACCATCCGCGAAGGCGCGATTGAATCGGTCGAAGTTCCGACCCGCGGCCTCTCTAAACATGAGGTCAAAAAACTGGCGGCGACCTTCGGACGCGGGGACATTGTCCGCCACCCTCACCCCGCCGCGCCGAAGTTGCGCTTGTCTAATCATGAGGAATTAAGGGTATTTTGGACGCCCGAGGCTCCTCAGGAACCATAATGTAACAATGTCGGTAGGGCATTTGTTTGCCTGCCGACGTTAAGAGGAGTTTAATAAACGGAGTACCTTGTTTCCCGATGGAAACACGGACAACCTCATACCTTTATGTTTAATCGCGAACTCAGTTGGCTAAGCTTCGATCGTCGAGTCCTCGAACTCGCCGAAGACGACTCCGTCCCCCTCCTCGAACGCGTTCGCTTCCTCTCCATCGTCAGCTCGAATCTCGACGAATTCTTTGAGATCCGCGTCGCGGGCATCATGCAGCAGGAAGAGTCCGCCAGCCATCCGGCGACCAAGGAGTTCCTCGCCTCCGTCCTGCAACGCACCCGCGACTTGGTCCAGGCCCAGCAACTCTGCTGGAGGCAGAAATTGCTGCCTGCACTCTCGGCTCACGGCATCGAAGTCCTCGCTCGCGAGCAAATTGGCGATAGCGCCCGGACCGAGCTCTCCCCTCGCTTTGACCGAGACATCCTGCCCGCGTTGACCCCGTTGGCCATCGATCCTTCGCACCCCTTCCCCGTCCTGACCAACAAAGGGCTCTACCTCCTGGCCCTACTGCGTGATCCGGCTTCTGGCGAGCTTCGCCGGGCCGTCGTCCCCGTCCCGCGCATCTTGCCACGCATTCTCGGCCTCGTAGATCGCAAGAGTTTCACCTTCCTCAGCCAAGTCATTCAGCTGTTCATCCACCGGCTCTTCCCGGGACTCGAACTTCAGGGATCCTGGGCCTTCCGCATCACGCGCAACAGCGACCTTTACGTCGACGAGGAAGAAGCCGTCAATCTGCTCGAAGCCATCGAGGATGAGATCCGCAATCTGCGCAAAGGTGCGCCGGTGCGGTTGGAAATCGAAGCCGACGTTCCCGAAGGCGAGATGCAGTGGCTCCTTAATTCCATCCATCTTACTTCCGACAACGCGTTCCGCATCCCAGGTCCGGTCAATATGCTCCGCCTAGGAAGCCTGATCGACATGGTCGGTCGACCCGAACTCCTTTACCCCAATTTCGTATCGGTGATTCCGCCCGAGTGCGCGGAGCCCACCAAGCTCTACGAACGCATCGCCGAGCATGACATCATTCTCCACCATCCGTACGAATCCTTCTCGCCCGTCGTCGATTTCATCCGCCAGGCCGCCAAGGACGAGACGGTGGTGGCCATCAAACTGACCCTTTACCGAACCAGCGGCGACTCGCCGGTCGTCGAAGCGCTCAAAGAAGCCGCGCGCAACGGCAAGCAGGTCACTGCGCTGGTCGAACTCCGCGCCCGCTTCGACGAGCTGAACAACATCGAGTGGGCCCGCCAACTCGAGGAGGCTGGCGCCCATGTCGTCTACGGCCTCGCGGGCCTCAAGACCCATTGCAAGGCGTGTCTCGTCGTGCGTCAGGAAAAGGATGGCCTCCGTCGCTACGCCCACCTCGGCACGGGGAACTACAATCCCAAGACCGCCCGTATCTACACCGACTTCTCCCTGCTGACCTGCGACGAGGAAATCACGGCCGATGTGGGCCTGCTCTTCAACGTCCTCACCGGAAACCTCGCCGGTCCAAAGTTCAAACACCTCCTTATCGCTCCCTTTGACTTGGCGCGACGTGTCGTGGAACTCATTAAGACCGAGACGGCTAACGCCAAAGCCGGCAAGCCCGCGACGATCTTTGCCAAGGTCAATAGCCTCGTCGACCCTGAGGTAATCAACGCCCTTTACGAAGCATCCCAGGCGGGTGTCCGTATCGAACTCGTGGTGCGTGGCATCTGCTGCCTCAAGCCTGGCATCGCCGGAAAGAGTGAGAACATCCGCGTCCGCAGCTTCCTCGGTCGCTTCCTCGAACACAGTCGACTGTTCCGCTTTGAGAACGCCGAGGCGCAACCCATCCTGCTCATGGGCAGCGCTGACTGGATGCAGCGAAACTTCCAACGCCGCATCGAGTGCGTCTTCCCTTTACGCGCCGCCCATGTGCGACGTCGTATCGAAGAAGAAATCCTCGCCGTCTATCGAGATCGTCAAGGAGATGCCAAAGCCCTTGCCAGCGACGGTGAATATGTGAACTGCGAGCCCATGGGACGACTCGCACCGGGAGCGCAGGATACTTTCCTGCAGCTGGCAGCTAAGGCCGCTCAAGCTCGCCTCAGCGAACAGACGGAGCAATAGAGGCCCCCAGGCAGATCCGTTCGACGGCCGAATTGAAGCCTTCCGGATCGCCGAGGATCTCCACCTCGAGGCGGACGAACATCAGCGGGATGGGCGGTCGGAAGCGGGCTTGCAGGCGGACCGCATCCTTCTCGGTGGTGATAATCATCTCGGCCTTGGCCTGGATGGCTTGATCAAGAACCTCATCGAGATCTTCATCCGCGAAGGCATGGTGGTCGAGGAAGCGACGGTTGGCGACGATCATGGCTCCATTATTAGTCAGGATCTCCTCGAAACGCTCCGGGGTCGCGATGCCCGAGAAGGCGGCGATGCGTCGACCTTTAAGATCGGACATCGGGAGGCGCTTCGGACCGTCGACTTCGACGAGTTCGCGGGCGCTGTGCGAGCACGCGATAATCTCGGCCTTGGCGTTGTGCCGACGGATAAGACTGACGAGTTCCGGATCAGGCGGGCCGACGGACTTCGTCACGAAGACATAGGAAGCACGGCTAAGGTTAGAAATCGGCTCGCGCAAGACGCCCCGCGGCAGCAATGAACCGTTGCCAAACGGGTCGCGGCTGTCGACGAGAAGCAGGTTGATCTGGCCGCGCAGCGGAAGATATTGGAGGCCGTCGTCGAGCAGGATCGTGTCCACGCCAAAGCGACGAAGCGCGAAACGTCCGCCCTCGACGCGATCGCGGTCGACGATGACCACGACGCCTTCGCCGCACAAATTCTGCGCGAGCATGTAAGGCTCGTCACCGGCCTCATCGGGGCCGATCAACACCGTCTTACCGTCGGAAACCACGAGCGGATCGGGGCGGCTAGCTTGCGTCAGCCAGCGCCAGAAACGCTTCAGCATCGAGTCGGAAGCTCCCTTGTAGCCGCGGGAAAGGATGGCGACTTTGCGTCCGCGGGCCGTCAGCACGCGGGCCATCTTGAGCACGATGGGGGTCTTCCCGGTGCCGCCGACAGTGAGATTACCCACGACCACGACCTTGCAGCCGAGCGGCGTATCGCGAAAAAGCCGGTTGCGATAGAGCCAGAGGCGCAGACGGACTAAGACCTCAAAAATCCATGAAAGGACCTTCAGGAAGCCTCCCAGCAAGGTCGCCCCGGGCCCCTTACGACGCTCGTAGACTACGTCTACGGCATAGCTGGCCACGGCCTCTCCCAGGGAGGAAAAGAACCCTCTGTGCTTCGCGGCCATGGACGAATTGATGCAAAGTTGTTTGACGAAGGCAACCATCCCGATTGAGAAGGACGACCCAGCGCCATGCTCGTACACCTGTTGCGCACCAAACTTCTCCGAGCCGAGGTCACCGCGGCCCGGCTCGATTACGAGGGCTCCTTGGCCATCGATCGTGAGATCATGGCCCTCGTCGGCATGCTCCCTTACGAGAAGATCCTGGTCGGCAACCTGGCCAATGGGGAGCGTTTCGAGACTTACGCCATCCCTGCCCCCGCCGGAACCCGTGAGGTCTGCCTGAACGGCGCCACCGCCCATCTAGGCAAGCCGGGTGACCTGCTGGTCGTCATGACCTTCACCCAGATGGAAGAATCTGCCGCCTCTAACTGGAAACCCCGGACCGCCACCCTCGCCGAGGGTAACCGTCGCATCGTCCGCCTCGAGAACCCTGAAGTCCCTACCTCCCTCCTGACCACCTTCCAACGATGAGCTATCGTCTATATATACCTGGACCCCTGACCGTCTCCGATTCGATCGTCCAAGCCATGGGCAAACCCATGGTCGGCCACCGTTCCGGCGACTTTGTTAAGCTGTATAACGACATGCAGCCCCGCCTGCAGTCCATGTTCTTCACCCAGGACCCGGTCTACCTGGCCACCAGCTCCGCCTGGGGCGTGATGGAAGGCGCCCTCCGCAACGTTTGCCGCAAGGGCGTGCTCAACTGCATGAACGGTGCGTTCTCCGACAAGTGGAACGACGTCGCCAAGCGTTGTGGCAAGTACGCCGAAGCCCTCCAGTTCGACTGGGGCAAGCCCATCGACCCCGAAGCCGTCCGCAAGGCCCTCGCCACCGGTAAGTTCGACTGCATCACCTTCATCCATTCCGAGACTTCCACCGGCACGCTCTCGCCTATCGCCGAAATCATGGCCGTGGTTCGCGAGTTCCCCGACGTGATCTCGATCGCCGACACCGTCAGCTCGTTCTCGACCATCCCGATCAAGAAGGATGAGCTCGGCATCGATATCTTCCTCACCGGTTCACAGAAGGCCCTCGCCCTGCCCCCAGGCCTCGCGATTTTCGCCGTCAGCGAGCGTGCCCGCGAACGCGCCAAGCAGTCCCCGGACCGCGGCTACTACTTCGACCTCATCGAATTCCACGATAACCACGTCAAGGGTATGACCCCCTCGACACCTTGCATCTCGCTCTTCTACGGCCTCCAGCAGCGCCTGCTCGAAGTTGAAGCCGAGGGCCTCGAAAACCGCTACGCTCGTCACCTCCGCCTCAACGAACGCATGCGTGCCTGGGGCCTCGCCAAAGGTTTCTCGTTGCTGCCGGAAGTCCAGTTCGGCACCCGCGGCCTGAACTGCTTCAAGAACGACCGTAACGCCGACCTCGAGCGCCTCAACAAGACCCTCAAATCACGCCACAAACTCGTCATCGACGGCGGCTACGGCAAACTGAAGGGCAAGACGTTCCGTATCTCCAACATGGGCGACGAGACCGACGCTACGATTGCCACACTGATTGCCGCCCTTGACGATTCCTTCGCCGAGCAGGGTATGTAACCGGAATTGACCCTCGGTTATAATCCTACGCATGCGCAAGAAATCATCCAAGTCGTCCGACGAAGTTTCCGCCCCCGCCGGTTCCAAGATCCTGGTCATCGCCGAGAAGCCCTCGGTTGCGACCGACCTTGCCAAGGTCCTCAAGGTACCTAAGTCCACGAGCGACTACTTCGAGAATGAGAAGTGGGTGATCAGTTCTTCCATCGGTCACGTGGTGCGCCTCGTCGACCCAGATGACATCGACCCGAAGTTCAAGCGCTGGACCCTCAAGGATCTCCCCATCGACCCAGTCAAGTTCGACGGAACCGCCAGCCCCGACATCCTGAAGGCTGTCATTAGCGAACGTAACAACGGCGACCGCTACAAGCTGCTGAAGAAACTTCTCAACCGCCCCGACGTCGGCACGGTCGTCAACGCCTGCGACGCGGGTCGCGAAGGCGAACTCATCTTCCATTACGTCTACCAGCTCGCGAAGTGTAAACTACCCTGCCAACGCCTATGGCTTGCTAGCATGACGAACACCGCCATCGCTGAAGCCTTCGACCACCTTCTTCCGGCGGAAGCCAAGCAGGGCCTGCTTGACGCCGCCATCTGCCGCTCCCAAGCCGACTGGCTGGTCGGCATGACCGCGAGTCGTTTCTCGACCATCATCATCGGTGGAGCGAAACGAGAAGTCTTTTCGGTCGGACGCGTCCAGACCCCTACGCTCATGCTCATCGTGAAGCGCGAGCTGGAGATCCGTAATTTCATCCCTAAGACCTTCTGGAAGATCGAGGGCGACTTCGGCCTCTCCAATGGTGGTTACCGCGGCGCCGCCCAGGTGCCCGGCGTCACTGACCGCAAGGAAGCCGAACGTTTTTACGACGAAGCGCAGGCCCGCAAGGTAGCCGAAGCTTCGATCAAGATCGGCACCGGTATCGTCACCGATGAGCGCAAGCCGAAGAAGGAAAGTGCCCCGCGCCTCTTCGATCTCACGACCCTTCAGCGCGAAGGTAATCGTCGCTTCGGCTTCTCGGCCAAGACCACCCTCGGCGTCGCCCAGGCGCTCTACGAAAAGCACAAGGCGCTGACCTATCCGCGTACCGATTCCCAGTACCTCCCCGAAGATTACCTTCCCAACGCCAAGGCGGCCCTCCAGTCCCTCGAAGGCGCCCACCCCGCCGGCGTCTTCGCCAAGGAGGCTCTCCGTAGTGGCTGGGTTGATTCCGCCGGCCGCCGCGTCTTCGATAATAAGAAGGTCAGCGACCACTTCGCCATCATCCCGACGGGTACCGTCCCGCATGGTCTGACCGACGTCGAGCAGAAGATCTACGACCTCGTTGTCCGCCGCTTCGTCGCCGTCTTCTTCCCGATGGCCGAATTCGAGGAGACCGTCCGCACGACTCTCGTCGGTGAACATAACTTCCGTACGACTGGCAAAGTCCTCGTCGTCGCTGGTTGGCGCGCCGTCTGGGGCCAAGAAGCCGAAGCCGAGGAAGACAAAGACAAGGAAGGCTCCGCTAGCCTCCCCGCCCTCGCCTCCGCCGACGGCACCCCCGCTAAGGCCAAGGTCAATGGCGTCGATGTCAAGGAAGACGCCACCAAGCCGCCGGCCCGCTTCAACGAAGCCTCCCTCCTCGGTGCGATGGAAAACGCAGGCAAACTCGTCGACGACGAAGCCCTCGCTGAAGCGATGAAGGAGCGTGGTCTCGGTACGCCCGCCACCCGCGCCGCGACGATTGAAGAACTTCTCGCGAAGACCTACATCGAACGCCAAGGCAAAGAACTCGTCCCTCTCGCCAAGGCCTTCCAGCTACACCAGTTCCTGCACGCCAAGGAGATGGGCGTCTTCACGGAACCCCAGATGACCGGCGAATGGGAGTATAAGCTTAAGCAGATCGAGCACGGCAAGATGGGTCCGCGTGAGTTCATGAAGGAGATTAAGGCACTCCTGGAAATCATCGTGAAGAAAGGGGCCGTAAAACCCCCTTCGCTCGAACTGACCCCGCAGGTCCTTTCCCCAACCGACGGCAAGCCGCTGCAGACCGACGGCGAGAAGTACTTCTCGCAGGACACGGTCGGCACGACTGATCGCCCTAAACTGACCATCTACGTCGGCATGAACGGACACACCATCACTCCGCTCGAAGTCGCCGAACTCATCGAGAAGCGTCGCATCGGGCCGTTCGCCGACTTCCGCTCGATGAAGTCGGGTAAGAATTTTACGGGATACATCGACCTCGTCGACCCGGACACGATCAAACCTCGCGGCACCGAAGAGAAGACCGAGACTGCCCCTGCTCCTGCCGCGGAAGGCGAAGAAGCCGCTCCAGTGAAAGCACCGCGCAAGACCAAGCCCAAGGCCCCGAGCGGCAAGCTTAAGGCCGTACTCTATTTCCCTCCCCGCGAAGGCGCGGATGGCAACCCGGACGCTTTCGACGTCGAATGGCCCGTCCTCGGCCCCTGCCCCGTCAGCGGGTTGGCGGTCCAGCACACGCCGACCGCAGGTTATCGCGTTTGCCCACACAAGGCCCAGGAAGCTGGCGCCAAGAAGACGTTCAGTCTTAATTCCGAGATGCTCAAGTCACCGATCTCGGCCGACGACGTCCGCAAGCTCCTCAACGAAGGTAAGACCGGACTCAAGAAGTTCGTCTCCAATCGGACCAAACGTACCTTCGAAGCCTTCCTTGTCGCCGACAAGCAGAAGGGCTGGTGGTTCGAATTCCCCCCGCGTAAGCCTCGTGCCCCCAAAGGTGCGCCCGCGGAGAAGAAGTCAGACGAGCCTTTCTAATCAACGCTCCCAGACCTGTCGGGGTATCCGCTGAAGGATGCCGAGACGCAGCTCGGTTTCCATGATGCGTAACCTGATCAGGTCTTCTGGGAAACCGTCCTGTTTGGAGCGCAGGCGCGTCTCCCAGTAGTTCCGATACCAGCCGTAGGCTTCGACCTTACGACCGGCACCCCAATCGATGTCCGCGCAAATCCGGGCTGCATACCAAGGGGCGTCCGGAGACTCCGCGGCCTGACGGTAATAATCGGCGGCGAGTCTGAGGTCCTTGAGTTTTCCTTCCGCAAGGAAGCCGGCCGCCAGCAGCAAGGAAGTGCGACTACGGGCATACACCATGCCCTCTTCCAAGACATCCAGTCCCTGGCGTCCATATTGGCGAAAAAGTCGCTCCTGGGTCTCGGCGGGCACCTTGGCATAGCCGCCCCGACGACGAATCTCCCAGTGCGCCATGTCTAACCCGATGCGTAACCCGGTGTTTTCCCAAAAATATCGGGCGTGCGGATCAAGGGCACAAGCCGACCGCATCAACGCCTCGCAACCGGGACGATCACGTCGCTCCCAGAAGACGTAGCTACGAATCCAAGCGATGTCGGCGACGACCGTCCGCAGTCCGCCCAAAACGCCGAGCAGCACGCCTTGTCCCAGGGTGGGCTCAAGCTCCTTGCGGCCGATCTCGGGAATACTCGGACGAACACGACGCCAAGAGGATTCCGCCAAAGCCCCGGCGCCGAGGATGAGCACGCCAACCAGCAACCAAGGGGCGAAGCGACGCATCAGATTTCCCTCCGGCGGAAGATCAGCGAACCGAGGGTCAGGTACGCAACCAGATAAGCCAGACCGGAGAAGCCGACCGAGATTAGCGCACCCTCCTCGACCACCGAGGAGCCGAGCACGAGCGCATCAGCGAGATTGAATTGCTGAAGATTCGGAATCAGCCGGGTGCTGACCCAAAGGAAGGCTGCGTAAACCGGCGAATCCGTCGGACGAAGAAACGCGTCTTGGGCAATCCACTGGAGCTGACCGGCGACGACCGCCAGAGAGCCCACCACCACCGTGAAGAGGAAGGTGCGCGCCAATGAGGAGATGGCGAGAACGATGGCGATGACCACGCCTAGGCGAAGCCACTGGAGGAGCACCAACTGACACAGGCCAACGACACTGAAAGTAGTGGGGATCCTTCCCGCCTGCTCGGCTGCGGCAACCAGCTCTTGCTCGCGGGCCCATAGGACAACGCCCTGCAGGCTAGCTAACACCAAGACAAAGACGCCCAAGACTGCCCAGGCGCCGAAGAACTTACCAAGGAGAAATTCTGGGCGGCTCAAGGGTTTGGCCAGCAATGTAAGCGCGGTCTTATTGTCGATCTCACTAAAGAACAGCTGAGCGGTCATGACCACCGCGAGCACCGAGCCAAAGAAGAACATGCCGCCGAAGCCGAAGTCGGCGATGAACTTGAGTTCGCCATGGCCGAAGTCGAAGACCCGGAGCGAGACGGAGGACAGGACCATCGCGGCGCTGAGTACGAGCAGGAAGGCGAAAAAGCGCTGGCGGACGGCCTCCAGGAAGGTAACCCGAGAGATCCAAAGCGTACGACGGAGGGAATCTTTCATATTAGGCGTCGCGACTTCCCGTCACGAGTTCACGGAAGAGGTCTTCCAAGGAGCGGCGGGGATGGGTGATGGAGGTGATCTTGGCGCCATGCGCCTCCAGCGCCGCTTCGGCGGCGGCCCGCGCAGCGGGCGTCATGGACTCAATCGTCATCACGTGACGGTCACGGCGGGACAGGACATCCTCCACGGCGCCTTCGAGGACGAGTTTACCGCGGTCCATAATGGCGACGCGGTCACAGACTTGCTCGACTTGGCCGAGGAGATGGGAGCAGAGGACGACGGTCTTCCCCTTGTCGCGCATGGCGTGGATCATCCGGCCGATTGAGGCTGAGCCCACGGGGTCGACGCCCGCGGTGGGTTCGTCCAGGATGATGAGTTCGGGATCATGGACCACGGCCTGGGCGAAGCCGATACGTTGCAGCATCCCCTTAGAGTACGTGCCAATCGGTCGCCCGGCGGCTTCGTTCATCGCGGCCAAGCCCAGGGCATCCTCGACAGCCGCGTCGAGCTCAGAAGCTGCGACACCGCTGAGCTGGGCGCAGTAGCGCACGAGTTCGCGGCCGGTAAGGAACTTATGGAAATAGGGAGCCTCCGGCAGAAAGCCGGTGCGACGACGCGCGGCGCTGGTGGCGGAAGGTTCGCCGAGAATGCTGATTTCGCCAGCGGTCGCGGAGACGAGCCCCAAGACGACCTTGAGCGTGGTGCTCTTGCCGCAGCCGTTGGGTCCGAGCAGTCCGTAGACCTGACCGCGGGGAATCTCGAGCGAGAGATCATCGACCGCGCGGAGCTTGAGCCCACGGATACCAATGCGGAAATCCTTAGTCAGATGGCGGACGGAGATGGCGGAATTCATCGGCGGATGGCGAACTCGCGACAGGTGCGCAGTCCGGTGAAGGTCTTGATTTCCTCGCCGCGGATATGTCCGTCGAGGGATTTGGCGATCTGGTCAGTGAAAGCTTCGACTTCGCCCTCGTCGCCCTCGGCGTGCAGATACACCCTGCCGTCCGTCAAGTTCTGGACGTAACCCGTCACATCATAACCACGGGCCAAACCGAGGACTTGGGCACGAAAACCGACCCCTTGGACATGGCCTAAGTACCAGACATCACGATGGGAGACATGGGTTGACATAACCAAGACTTATCGAAATATTTGTCTCTCCCTCATTCACAGCAACCGCAATCTGACCATGAACCTCCCTCTAGCCCTACTCGATGGCCCAGTCATCTGGGTTGTTCTCTTCGTTGTCCTGCTCCTTTTCGGAGGCTCCAAGCTTCCTGAACTCGCCCGCGGTCTGGGTAAGGCCAAGCGCGAATTCAAGAAGGCTTCCGATGAAGTCGAAGATGAAGTGCGCAGTGCCGTCGAAGAAGACGAACGCAAGAAGCTCCGTCTGAAGCAAATCGAAGAGGAAGAACGCGCCGCGGTTCGGGCTAAGCTCGAAGCTGAAGAGCGCGCCAAGCGCGCCCAAGACGGCAAGCAGAACTAACACCTCCGGGGCCTGCCAAGGCCCCTTTTTATTTCCCGATGTTCACCGGTCTAGTCCAGGGAGCCGCCAAGGTCCTTACCATCGCTCCGCGTGACAAGGACGGTGCCCGCCTGACCTTTGTCCACCCCCTACTCGCCTCCGCCAAGGCCGGCGACAGTATCGCTACCAACGGGTGCTGCCTGACCGTCGTCGACCCACAGGGCGAGCAGGCCAGCTTCGACCTCCTCGCCGAGACGCTCCGTCTCACCAATCTCGGCGACCTCCGCCCAGGCTCGGTCGTCAATATTGAGCCTAGCCTCCTGCCCACCGACCGGATGGGAGGGCATTTCGTGACGGGACATATCGACGGCTGCGGCGAGGTCCTCTTCTTCGGACAAGATGGCGCGGACTGGCGCCTTGATATCAAGGCTTCCGACACCTTCCTCCGCCATGTCGTGCGCAAAGGCTGTGTCGCCGTCGATGGCATGTCGCTGACGGTAGCCGACGTGATTCCCGGCGGCTTCCGGATTTGGATCATCCCGCACACTTTGGAAGTGACCAACCTCTCCAACCGTCAGGCCGGAGACCGGGTCAATCTCGAGTCCGACCTTCTGGCCAAGTACGCCGAAAAACTCCTCGGCAAGGCCTAGGCCCTTACGCAGGGTCGGCCGATGTCACGTCCAAGCGCGCCTTCAATCGGGCGGAGATGACTTCGTCTGGTTCGTCTTCCGCAGGCATCGGCGCGCGCTCCAAGGTGACTTCCACTTTCGAGAACGGAATCGGCATCGCGAATCGATCCCAGCTGCGCATGCGCCAGCAAGCATGGTAACGGATACCCATGACGACAAATGGACTGCGCGTCAGGCGAGCAAGCGACACCGCCCCCGTCTTGAATTCAAGGGCGGGACCCTTCGGTCCGTCCGGAGTGATGCCGGTATGATTACCCGCACGCATTGAGCGAGTCAGGGTAATCAAAGCGGCGGCGCCGCGACGGTTAGAAGACCCCCGGACCGCAGCGATACCCATGAATCTGAAGAAAGCGACCAGCCAAGCGCCGTCCTTGCTCGTACTGATGAGCGCCGTGACGGGTCGGGAGAAGTAACGGTTCGCGATCCACGACGAGACGAAAAGCTTATCGTGCCAGAGTAACAAGACCACGGGGCCCTCGGAATCGTCGATGCGCTCGACGTTACACCGAAAACGCAAAGTGGCCAGCCACAGGCGAAAGAACAGCGCCATCGGCACGACCCACACCCAATGATACCATGGTACCACCGCTGGGGAATCGGAATGATCTCTGTGGGCGTCTGACACACCCCTCTATCTCACCTCCCTGCGGTTAGTTCAAACAATTACGCAGTCAGCCCCAAGGCGCGCCGGACACCTGTCCTGCGGAACAAGTGCGCGAGCGAGGTCGCGAATACGGTCGGCTCAGCCTTGGCCCAATCTTCGACCTCAGCGGGAGTCCGCCAGAGCAATGAATCTACCTCGAATTCGGCGAGCTTCGTCGGATGGTCGCCGCGCAACAGATACGAACGGACGAACTCGTTCCCGAGGTCCGCGTGCCAGGGGGCGTAATCGATCTCGAGCAAGGCCGCGGGCGAGACGGCGACACCCAGTTCCTCATGCAGTTCCCGAACGGCCGCGCGCAGGTAATCTTCGCCAGAGTCTACATGGCCAGCACAAGAAGAACTGAGCAGGCCCGGGCAATTGTCCTTCGCATAGGAACGCCGCTGGAGGCAGAGCTGGCCGTCACCCCTGAGCCAGAAGATGTGGATTGCCCGATGGAGTAAGCTCCGCCGATGGATCTCCCGGCGGAATTCCCGACCGACGACGACGTCACGCTCATCGACGATATCGAAGATCTCATCCGGTGACTGGCCGACTTCATGATGGCTCATCGGCCGAGGTCCATGATGACGTTCCAACGCTTATTCAGCTCCCGGTCATGTTTCTTCCAATCCGGATCCCATGCAGCCAGTTGGTTCCAGAATCGGTCGGAATGATTCATGTGACGACGATGGGAAAGCTCGTGCAGAATGACATGGTCGTGCAACATCGGCGGAAGCAGTACCAGTCGCCAATTCAACGACAGTGTACCCGTCGTCGAACACGACCCCCAACGGGTGGTCTGGTCACGCACACTGACCTGCTCAACCGTCACGCCGACCCTACTGCTCAGCCGGTCGACCGCCAAGCCCAGGCCTGTCTCCGCCAGTCGACGAATAACCCGGACGGCACCCTGCTCCGGATCGGCCGAAGGCATGATGAGATTCACCTTATCCTCGGTCTTGGAGATGCGGATACTCCCGCGAGTCCCTTGGACGGTCTCGATTGCCAACAAACGGTCATCCAGGGTGACCCAGGGGAACTTGCGCAGGTGCGAAGTCAGGGAAGGCTGGACGGTGCGCGCCTTGGCAAGTACGCGCTCCAACCAAGGAAGATTGTCGCGGAGAAAAGCCAGCGCGGAGGCATGCGAGGCGTGCGGTGGATAGGTAAGGATGACCTTCGGGCCGGGTTTGACCGATAACCTGACGCGAGTGGTGCGAGCGGAGATGCACGGCCAGACCTGCACGGGACGTCCGCCGACGTGCACAGTGATGGGCTGGTCGTCCTGCTCCATGCTCAACCTTGAGGGGCGCGAAGTTCGGCCTCGGCGACGACCTTAGAGGTCTGTCGACGCAACGCGGAGTCAGGGTCGATGCCGGCATCACGACAGGCAGCTATCAGCTCGAAAAGTTTCCGGCCGGCAGCTTCCTCGGTCAGCCCATGGCTCTGGGCGTCGACTTGGGCAGCATCAACCGTCGCTCCGGCATCGAGCTGCTTCTTGCGGACCTGCTTCCAGACTTCACGAGCCGTCAGGATGGCGTTCAACGAAGGCGGAAGGTCTTTAAAGACGGTGGGCTTCTTAGCGCCCTTTTCCTTGAGCTTGATCTGCTCCCATTGCGTCACGACCGCATCGGAGGTTCCGAGCTTGGCGCCGTCGCCGAAGACGTGCGGATGACGGCGGACCATCTTTTCGTTCACCTCGCGGGCAACGTCATCAAAGGTAAATTTACCAGCCTCGGCGGCCAGCTGCGCGTGCATGGCTATATGGAAAAGGAGGTCACCCAGTTCTTCGCGGAGATTGGCGTCGTCGTTCAGATCGATCGCTTGCAGGAGCTCGGCAACTTCTTCGACCAAGCAGTCGCAGATGGTGCGATGCGTCTGCTCACGGTCCCAAGGGCAACCGTCGGGTGCGCGGAGTCGGGCGGTGGTCGCAAGCAGGAGGTCGATGCCGGGCATAACCCGATGCAGAAGGCAGGAAGGAAGGGAGTCAAAACGATTGCCAGAAGCCTTAGGAGCGCTTGCTTTAGGGCCAGTGGACAAGCTGACCGAAATCATGAACGCCAAGCGCCGGGAAATCGCCCCGTTCGCCCGGGCGGTCACGGACGCTGAGCTGGCGGCCTTTGCCGGCAAGCAGTCGACGCCAGGCTTCCGCCAGTCCTTGCAGGTCCAAGGACGACTTAGCGTCATCGCGGAAGTCAAACGGGCCTCGCCCAGCGTCGGCCAGATCCGCGAAGGCGTGGACGCCGTCACCCAGGCACGGGCTTACGCCGCCGCCGGTGCTGACTGCCTCTCGGTCCTCACCGAAACGACTTACTTCAAAGGCGAACTCAAGGACCTCATTCAAGTCGTCCAAGACCAACCCTCCTGGACTCGCCCCCTCCCCTGCATCCGCAAGGACTTCATGGTACACCCCTATCAGGTGCTAGAAGCAGCCCAAGCCGGAGCCCGTTGTATCCTGATTATCGTCCGCGGACTGACTGACGAAGAAATCGTCCCGATCCACCGATCAGCCAAGCTCGCCGGACTGGACACCCTCTTCGAGGTCCACGACGAAGCCGAGCTCGAGCGCGCCCTGCGCCACAACCCCGACATGGTCGGCGTGAATAACCGCAACCTGTCCACCTTCCAGATCGACCTATCTTTCGCTGAACGCGTCATCCCGCACATGCCGAAGTCCGTCCTGAAGGTCGCCGAGAGCGGCATCAAGACGGCGGAAGACGCCGCCCGCATGCGCGCCGCGGGGGCGCACGCCCTGCTCGTCGGCGAGTCCCTCATGCGCGAACAGAACCCGGCCGCGCTGATGAAAGCGTTACAGCACGCATGAACGACGGCCCGCTTTCGCCGAACGAGACCCGGGACCTGCTCGCCCGCCTTTCCCATATGCCTAAGAAGTGGCTCGGGCAGAACTTCCTGATCGACGGCAACATTGTCCGCAAGTCGCTCGAGCTCGGCGAGGTCAAGGCCGGCGACACGGTAATCGAAGTCGGACCCGGACTAGGCACACTGACCCGCACCCTTCTCTGCGCTGGCACCGACCTGTACGCGATCGAGGCCGACCGCACGATGCACTTCCATCTGACGGAATCACTGCTGCCGCGCTTCCCGAAGACTTTCCACCTCAAGGAAGGAGACGCCGTCGACTTCCCTCGTGCTGGCCTCGTCGACCCGACCGACGGTTCCTTTAAGGTCATCGCCAATCTTCCGTACGCGATCTCCACGCCTTGGATGGACGCGATCTGCGCCGGACCTCACCCCTCGATGATGGTACTGATGCTCCAGCGCGAAGCCGCCGAACGTCTCACTGCCGATGTCGGTACAGGGCATTGGTCCGCGGTCACCGCGCAGGTCCACCTCGCCTTCGAAAAGGTCAAGGTGCACCCAGTACCCGCCCAGTCGTTTAACCCTCCGCCCAAGGTCGACTCCTGCTTGCTCGTGCTCCGTCGTCGCCCCGACGCCAGGCGCCTCAGCCCCCGCGCCCGCGAAGTCGCCCGCATGCTCTTTACCCAGCGGCGCAAGCAGGTCGGCTCCGCCGCCAAGAAACTCTTCCCAGGGGCCGCAGATGTCACCGCATGGCTGGCGGACCTGCCCCGCTACGGATTGACCAGTCTGGCCCGCCCAGAGGCGATTCCGGCTGAAGCCTGGCTGACTCTCTAACGCCTGGGGTTGCTTTTCGCCCCTTCTCTGCTCCTTATCCCGCCATGTCCGTAAAAGTAGGCCTCGTCTCCCTTGGCTGTGCCAAGAACCTGATCGATTCCGAGATCATGATTGGCCACCTCGCCAAGGCCGGCATGTCCATGACTGCCGACGCATCGGAAGCCGACGTTGTCATCGTCAATACCTGCTCCTTCATCGACGCTTCGAAGCACGAAGCCCTCGAAGCCATTTACGAGATGAGCGACGGCAAGGCCACCGCTCGCAAGAAAGGCCAGAAGCTCATCGTCGCCGGTTGCATGTCCCAGCGCTACCAGGGCGCCCTGCCCGTCGTCGAGGGCGCCAAGGGACGCGTCGAACTGCCAAAGGTCGACGCGTTCATCGGCCTAGACCAGGTCACCAACATCGTCCCGGTCATCCACAAGGTCATGGGTGGCGAAGCCGGCATGACCGAGTTCCTCGCCAAGACGACGACCTTCATCCCGGACTTCGACACCCCTCGCTTCCGTCTGACGCCGCGCCATTCGGCCTACATCAAGATCGCCGAAGGCTGCAACCACCCCTGCACCTTCTGCATCATCCCGCGCATCCGCGGACGCCATCGCAGCCGCACGGTCGAATCCGTCGTCAAGGAAGCCCGTCAGCTCGTCGCCGAAGGCGTGAAGGAGATCAACCTGATCTCCCAAGACACGACTTACTTCGGCATGGACCGTTGGACCGATGGCCGCCCGAACCCGCGCAGCAAGGTCGACTCCTCCAAGGGCGAATCCCTCGCCTCGCTGCTCCGCGAGCTCGACCAGATCGAAGGAGACTTCTGGATTCGTCTGCTTTACACACACCCAGCTCATTGGAGCGACGAGCTCATCGAAACCATCGGTCAGTCCAAGCACGTCGTCCGCTACGTCGATATCCCGCTCCAGCACGTCTCTGATAAGATGCTCGGCGCGATGCAGCGCGAGACCGACGGCGCGTATATCCGCGATCTGATTGCCCGCATGCGTGCTGGCATCCCGGAACTCGTCATCCGCACCACCTTCATCGTCGGCTTCCCCGGCGAGACCGAAGAAGACTTCACTGAACTCCTCGCCTTCCTTGAACAGACCAAGTTCGACCGCGTCGGCGTCTTCAAGTACTCGAAGGAAGAAGGCACCAAGGGTGCCAAGATGGAAGGCCACCTCTCTGACGAGGTGAAGGCCGATCGCTACGCCCGTGCCATGCTCCTCCTCCAACGTCTCTCCAAGCAACGCGGCGAAGCCTTCGTGGGCCGTAAGCTCCGCGTCCTCGTCGAAAGCCCAGGTATCGCCCGCAGCGTCGGCGACGCCATGGAGATCGACGGCATCGTCAAGGTGCCCAAGAAACTCGCCATCGGTGAGTTCGCCGAGGTGACCGTGACCGGCGCCGAGGAATACGACCTGATCGCAAAGTAATCAGCCTTCGACGTCGCGTTCGGGCGCGGCTTCCGCGGAAGCCGCCGCGGCTGGCGAATCGCTGAGACGGATGAGGGCGTCCAACGACGTGAAATGGCGCGTCCAGTCGGTCATGTCCGGGATATCGCCGACGACCGTAGAGAAGAGTTCTCGCTTCTCCTGCTTAAGCTCTTCGATACGCTCCTCGACCGTGCCGGGGGCGATCATGCGGTAGATAAGCACCGGGTTCTTCTGACCGATTCGGTGGACACGATCAACAGCCTGAGCTTCGACGGCAGGATTCCACCACGGGTCCATCAGGAAGACGTATTCGGCGGTATTGAGCGTGATACCCGTGCCGCCGGCCTTCAGCGAAGCGAGGAACAAGGCCGGCCCCTTGGTCTCCTTGAACTGCTCGACCGGGGCCGAGCGGTCCTTCGTCTCGCCGGTCAGTTCATAGATAGGTAAGGACGGTAGGTCGCGGGCCAGCGCCGATTTTACACGCTCGATGAGCGAGACGAACTGGGAGAAGACGACGGCCTTGGAACCGTTGGCCGCGATCTCGGAAAGTTTGGAGACCAGCAACGTCACCTTGCCCGAATGGGCCGACGGGCAATGGGAATTCTCGGGCAGCAGACCAGGGTCGCAACAGACCTGACGAAGACGCATGAGGAGCGTGAGCACCGAGGTCGCATCCTTCGACAGCAACGAGGCGAGCTCGCCCGATAGTCCACTCCCCTGCGTGAGATGCTGGTAAAGCGCCCGCTGTTCGTGGGTGAGCGGGCAAGGGAGTACGACCTCCATCTTCGGCGGGATATCCGCCGCGACATGGCGCTTGAGACGACGGAGGATAAAAGGCGAAACCTGGCGACGAACTTTGCCGAGGGCGATCGAGGGATCGCGGAGCATTTGACGCTCGAAATTAGCGCGCTTGCCGAGCAAGCCCGGCATCAGGAAGCGGAAAATCGTCCACAGGTCCGTCGGGCGGTTCTCGAGCGGCGTGCCCGTAATCGCGATACGATGATCAGCCTGCAATGAAACGCAGGTCTGCGTCGTCTTGGATTCGGGGTTCTTAATCGCTTGGGCTTCATCGAGCACCGCGTAACCGAAGCGGGTCTTGGCGAGCAGGTCGGCATGGCGACGCAGTTGGGTGTAGCTAGAAATCCAAAGCTTAGCCGAAGGATTCGTGTCGAAATCTTCGTCAGCCGTAAGCACCGCCACGCCGGCGCTCATCTCCGGATGGAAGCGCTTGATCTCACCAATCCAGACTGGGATGACACTGGCCGGACAGACAATGATGGACCGTTCACCAACCGGGCGTGAAGCGAGTAAGGCGAGGACTTGGACCGTCTTGCCGAGGCCCATCTCATCAGCGAGCAACGGATGGGAGCCGAGTTCGCAGAGGCGACCGAGCCAGGCCACGCCCTTGGCCTGATAAGGACGGAGGTGGGCGGGGAGACTATCGGGCGGCATCGGCTCTTGGAGGAGCTTATCCTTCCAGGCCTTGAGGTCGTCGTTGAGTTTCAGGGCGCCGACCGCGGCGTGGTCGAACAACGATAGTAATAGGTAGCGAGGCACTTCGCCATCCTTGGCGCGCCAATCTTCGGAGAAGTCCGCGACGGCGGCGTTGTAGGCTACGACACCCTTACCAGGGAGGATGACCGGACGACCACCTGCCTTGAGGAGCAACTTCTGTTCATCGGCGAGGAGGCGATGCCCACCGGCCTTGAGGCGCCAGTTCAGCTTGAAAGACCTGCCATCGGCGGCGGACTCGGCCTCAGCGTCGACCGCGACTTGGAGCTGTTCGTTGCGGAAGATATTGAGGGCGTCCTCCCCGATGAGTTTGAAGCGCTTACGCCAGTCGTTGAGCTCCTCACGGACGAACCGTTCGATCCGACCGATGTTATCAATCGCCCAGGCGCCAGTGGCCTTGCTGTACACGAAGCCGGCCCGGTGCGCGACGGTGTTGAAACGGAAAAGGGTCTGGCGCTGCTCGTCGGAAAGCTCGTCTCCCGGAATCGCCCCAGGGCCGAAGCAGTTCCAGGCATGACCACCCCGCCCCGTCCAAGCGGCGGAAATCTTCAGCCCATCGGAGGTAAGATCGAAGGAAACCTGCAGCTTCAGCGAGGTGCGGGCGTTGGCATCCTTGCGTTCAGGCTCTTTTGGGGCCTCGGGCGCGGCCGCGGCCGCCGACTCATCGATGGCCGGTATCTCGTCCGCAATCAGTTCTTCAATCTCATAGATGGAAGCTACGGCAAACGGCGCGCCGTTTTCCTCTTCGGGCAAGGAGGTACGCCATTCCAATTTGGCACCATTGATTTCGATCACCGCGCGGACGGTCTGCGTCTCGGTCCGCGTGACGGCTTCGGCATTCTCTGGCTTGAGTTCGATCTGTCGGACCAATCCTTCGGTATAAAGTCGGCGTCCTTCGACGAGGTCGGCCTCCTTAAAGGCGGACTCCCACTCTTCCGGAAGAGACACAAACCACCGCTCCAGGGCTTCCGTGGAGTAGGAGCGATTGGCCGGACGTGGGGACGACATCGACGGACCCGAATTAAACCTGCCCCGATTTCCTCTTACAACCCCCAAACTCTGCCAATTTTAGGCAGGGGCTGATATCGTTTCGACTGGGTCTGGGCTTGTTATGCACAGGTCCAATCGTCTAGGATTTATGTCCTTTTTACAGGCAAAGAAATGAAACATCTTAGCGTCGGAACCCGCTGGAACGCGGACCTCGTATCCTCTTATCACGAACAGTGGTCCAAGGACCCTTCCTCCGTGGACGCGGAATGGCGCGCATTCTTCGAGGGCTTCGAGCTCGGCATGAGCCTGCCGCCCAAGCCCGCCAAAGGCGCTGCTCCCGTCGCTGGTGGCGTCGACGCTGCCGCCCAATGGAAGGTCCTCGCCGCCATCAACGCCTACCGGACGCTTGGCCACCAGCAGGCCCGCATCAACCCTCTCGCCGACCCGACGCCCCACTTCGAACTCTCCGACAAGGCCCTCGGCCTAGACGGCATCCCGGCCGACCGCGTCTTCCACACTGGTGATTTCCTCGGCGGCAAAATGCTCCCCTTGAGCGAAATCCTTGCGAAGCTGAAGTCTACCTACTGCTCTCCGATCGGCGTGGAGTTCACCCACATCCAGGACGGCGAGCGACGCCGCTGGCTGCAGGAACGCATCGAGTCCTCCGGGCTCCGTCCGACCTATGACGCCGCCGCCCGTCGTCGCTTCCTCCGCTCAATCGTCCAGGCCGAACAGTTCGAACGTTTCCTGCACAAGACTTTCGTCGGCGCTAAGCGCTTCTCAGTCGAAGGCGGCGAAGTCATGCTTTCCGCGCTTGATCAGGTCATCCACCGCGCCCCGGGCTACGGAGTGACGGATCTCGTCATCGGCATGGCCCACCGCGGCCGCCTCAACGTCCTCGTCAACATCTGCGGCAAGAAGGCCGAAGCCCTCTTCGGCGCCTTCTCCGAAAATCATGTCCCCGATACCACGCACGGCGATGGCGACGTGAAGTATCACCTCGGCTACGCGGGCGCCCGCGTCGTCGACGGCAAGGAAATCAGCATCACCCTTGCTTACAACCCCAGCCACCTCGAAGCCGTCAATCCGGTCGTACTTGGCCGCACCCGCGCCCTCATCGATGTGCAGGGGGGTGGTGATCGTTCGAAAGCGCTGCCCATTCTACTGCACGGCGACTCTGCTTTCGCCGGCCAAGGCGTCGTCATGGAGACGCTCAACCTATCCGAACTGAAAGGCTACCAGGTCGGCGGCACACTGCACATCGTCACCAATAATCAGGTTGGCTTCACCACCAACCCTGACGAGTGCCGCACCGGCCGTCATTGCACCGAGATCGCGAAGTTCACCGAATCCCCCATCCTTCACGCCAACGGCGATGACCCTGATGCCGTGGTCATGGCGACCGAAATCGCCTTGGAGTATCGCCAGAAGTTCGGCGCCGATGCCGTCGTCGACATCGTCTGTTACCGCCGCTACGGCCACAACGAGACCGACGAGCCCGCCTTCACGCAGCCGGTCCTCTACCGCGAAATCTCGGTCCACTCTTCCGTCGCCGAACTCTACGCTTCGCGCCTGACCGAATCCGGTTCCGCGCCGGACGGCGAACTAATCGCCCTACGCACCGAGTTCGACATCATGCTCAACGCCGCCCAGGAGCGCGCCCAAGCCGCCCTCGCCGTTGAGATCGAAGAACGTAAGAAGAATCCCGTCTGCGTGCGTCCGTTCCGCTCCCCTTACGAACATAGCGTCGACACCTCCACCCCGCAGGAGCTCCTAGATAAAGTAGCACCGGTGCTCTGGCAGATGCCTGCCGACTTCTCGCCCAACCCAAAGATCAAGCGCCTGCTCGACACCAAGGCCGAGGCCTACAAGTCCGGCCTCAACTTCGACTGGAGCCTCGGCGAAGGCCTCGCCTACGCCTCCCTGCTCGCCGAAGGCTACCCTGTGCGCATCTCCGGCCAGGACTGCGAACGCGGCACCTTCTCTCACCGCCACGCGGTACTGCACGACCCTTCGAACGACGCCAAATACTGCCCGCTCGGTTCCATCGCCGGAGCCGAAGTCGAGCTGGTCAACTCATCGCTCTCCGAATACGCCGTCCTCGGCTTCGACTACGGTTACTCGCTCGAAGCGCCGGATTCTCTCGTAATCTGGGAAGCTCAGTTCGGCGACTTCGCCAACGGTGCGCAGATCATGATCGATCAGTTCATCGCCTCGGCCGAATCCAAGTGGGGTCAGACGAGCGGTCTCGTCATGCTCCTCCCCCACGGCTACGAAGGCCAGGGTCCGGAACATTCCTCCGCTCGCCTCGAACGCTTCCTGCAGCTCTGCGCCGAAAATAACCTGCAGGTCATCCAGCCTTCGACCCCGGCTCAGCTCTTCCACGCGTTACGACGTCAGGTGAAGTCCGAATATCGCAAGCCGCTCGTGGTCATGACCCCGAAGAGCCTGCTCCGCCACAAAGGCTGCGTCAGCACGCTCAACGACCTCACCAAAGGCCGCTTCCAATCCGTGCTCGCCGACGCCACGCCCGCCGCGAAGACAGAACGTCTCATCCTTTGCTCCGGCAAGGTCTTCTACGAATTGGACGCCGAACGCGCCGCCCGCAAGGACACGGCGACGAGCATCGTGCGCCTCGAACAGTTCTATCCTTTCGACGGCGAAGCGCTCGCCAAGGTCCACGCCTCGCTGGGTTCGCCCAAGAAGGTCGTCTGGGTCCAGGATGAACCTAAGAACATGGGAGGCTGGTCCTTTGTGGCCGACCAAATTGAGTCTACCCTCGGCATCCGCCCTGCTTATGCCGGTCGCGATGCGGCGGCCTCACCAGCGGTCGGCTCTCTGGCGGTCCACAAGATCGAGCAGGCTGATATGGTGAAGCAGGCCTTTACCTCCTAATAGCCGACAGTAGCGGGTTTTCTCGCCTCAGGAACCTCTCCTTCTACCCCCTAAACGCCCATCCTAGGTCGTTTAAAGGGTCATTTCCCCGTTGAAACAGGCAGGAATGGGTTCCAAGGTTGAACCTACCTAATTTTCATGGCCGTCGAAGTCAAAATCCCTCCCATGGGCGAATCCATCACCGGGGGCCTCCTAGCCGCCTGGCTGGTCAAAAGCGGTGACGCTGTTCGCAAGGGCCAAGCCCTTTTTTCCTACGAAACCGACAAGGTGACCTCCGAGGGTACCGCTGAAGTCGACGGTAAGATTACCATCGCCGTCGCAGCCGGCACCGAAGTGCTCGTCAATCAGGTCGTCGCCTCGATTGAAGCTGGCGCCGCCGGTAACGCGTCCTCTGCTCCGGCACCCGCAGCTCCGGCCACCAAGGCAGCTCCGACTGCCGCCGCCGCGCCCGCACCGAAAGCCGCACCCGTCGCCGCTAAATCGGGCGCTGCTGCTGAAGTTTCTCCCGCCGTCCGCCGTCTGTCTGCCGAAACCGGACTCGATCCCGCTGGCATCGAAGGTTCCGGCAAAGCTGGTCGCGTGACCAAAGGTGACATGCTCGCCGCCCTCGCCGGCCAGGCTCCGATTCGCGCCGTTGCTCCGGCCGCCACCTCGGTCGCTCCGACCGCCTCCGTTCCCGCGGCCGCACCTTCCGCTCCAGCCGCACCAGTCTCCATCCCTTCGCGCGATGGTCGCACCACGCGCAAGCGCATGTCTCCGCTCCGTCGAAAAATCGCCGAACGCCTCGTGCAGGCCAAGACGGAGACCGCGATGCTCACGACCTTCAACGAGGTCAATATGGCTCCAGTGATGGAACTCCGTAAACGCCATGGCGAAGAATTCCTCAAGAAATACGGGGTCAAACTCGGCTTCATGTCCTTCTTCGTGAAGGCTGCCGTCCAGGCGATGAAGGAAGTCCCCGCCATCAACGCGCAGCTCGACGGCGAAGATATCGTCGAAAACAACTTCTTCGACATCGGCGTGGCCGTCGGCACCGACAAAGGCTTGATGGTCCCGGTCGTCCGCGATTGCGACCAGCTGAATTTCGCCGGTATCGAAATGGCCATCGGCGATTTCGGTAAGCGCGCCCGCGACGGGAAGATTCAGCTCCCCGAACTTCAGGGCGGCGTCTTTACGATTTCCAACGGCGGCATCTACGGCTCGATGCTCTCGACGCCGATCCTCAATCACCCGCAGGCGGCCATCATGGGCCTCCACAATATCGTCGAACGTCCCGTCGCCGAAAACGGTCAGGTCGTCATCCGTCCGATCATGTACCTCGCCCTTTCTTACGACCACCGTATCGTTGACGGCAAGGAAGCCGTCACCTTCCTCGTCAAGGTACGCCAGTTCATCGAAGACCCACAGCGCCTGCTGTTCGGCGTCTAATCCCCTTTTAATAATCCTACCTCAATGTCTCAATTCGATCTCGTTGTAATCGGTTCCGGTCCCGGCGGCTATGTCGCTGCCATCAAGGCCGCCCAGCTCGGCCTCAAGGTGGCCCTAGTGGAGAAGGATAATTCCCTCGGCGGCACCTGCCTGAACGTCGGTTGCATCCCTTCCAAGGCCCTCCTCCATTCGACTGAAGTCTATCAAGAGGCTCTGCACGGAAAGAAGCACGGGCTCGTCGGCGCTGAGAAGCTCACCTTCGATGTCTCCGCGATGCTCGCTAATAAGGACAAGGTCGTCGCCCAGCTCAACATGGGCGTCGGTGCCCTGCTCAAGAAGCGCAACGTCGAGATCGTCCGCGGCCTCGGCCGTCTCGCGAAGTCCGGTCAGGTCCTCGTCCGCTCCACCGCCGGCGACCGCACGCTCGAGACCAAGAACATCCTCATCGCTACCGGTTCGGTTCCGATCGAACTCCCATTCATGAAGTTCGATGGCGAAACCGTCATCTCCTCCGACCACGGCATCTCCTTGAAAGCCGTTCCGGAAAAGATGGTCGTCGTCGGCGCAGGCGCCATCGGCCTCGAACTCGGCTCCGTCTGGGCCCGTCTGGGCTCTCAGGTCACCGTCGTCGAGATGCTTCCCGTTATCGGCGGACCGTCCTACGACGCCGACATCGCCAAAGCCGCCCAGAGCGCCTTCGAAAAGCAGGGTATCAAGTTTGAATTGGGCGCCAAGGTCACTGGCGTTAAGAAGAGTGCTGGCGGCTCCGCCCTCACCGCTGAACGCGATGGCAAGTCTCTCGAATTCGCTGCCGACAAGATTCTCGTCGCCGTCGGCCGTAAAGCCAACACGACCGGTCTCGGCGCCCAGGAAGCCGGCCTCAAGCTCGACGAGCGCGGCCGCATCGTCATCGACGCACACTTCCTGACCAACCTTCCCGGCGTCTACGCTATTGGTGACGTCGTCGCCGGCCCGATGCTCGCCCACAAGGCCGAAGAAGAAGGCGTCGCGGTCGCCGAGAATCTCGCCGGCAAGCATGGCCACGTGAACTACGCCATCATTCCTGGCGTCATCTACACCGACCCTGAAGTCGCCTGCGTGGGTCTCTCCGAGGCGGAGGCCAAGGCCAAGAATATCGAAGTCGCCATCGGCAAATTCCAGCTTGCCGGCAACGGCCGAGCGATTGCTTCCGATTGCACCGCTGGCTTCGTCAAGGTCATCGCTTGCGCCAAGACCGATAAGCTCCTCGGCGTCCAGATGGTCGCCAAGGGCGCCTCGGAGATGATCGCCGCCGCCTGCGCCCACATGGAATACGGCGGCAGCGCCGAAGACGTGGCCCGTACCTGCTTCGCCCACCCGACCGTCAGCGAGTCCTTCAAGGAAGCCGCGATGGCCGTCAGCAAGTCGAGCATCCACTCGCTCTGAGTGAACGCCGGACTTTTGAACGAAAGGGTGCTAATAGCACCCTTTCTTATTTTGCGTCTAAACAAGGACGCCCTCCCAAATGAAGGGAAGGCGTCGAATGAAAAGCAAGGGGCCAGGCTTGCCACGGCACACGAATGGACTGACTGCCGTTGCTTCCTTCCGGACCTGGCGGGATTCGTCGGCCACCCATTGCATGGGGCCTGGCTTGCTTATCTTTATGCCCGCCTAGTCCGTTCTTTTCAATCCCCAACTTAACCCCTAATCATTCCCCTTTCCGATGGCCGAAATCCCCAAATCTTATGAGCCGCAAGGCGTTGAACAGCAGTGGTACGACCGCTGGGTCGCGGCCGGTTGTTTCAAGGGCAAGGTAGACCACTCCCGCGAATCCTTTGCGGTGATGATCCCACCGCCCAACGTCACGGGAGTCCTGCACATGGGACACCTACTCAACAACACACTTCAGGACATCATGGTCCGCCGTGCCCGCCAGGAAGGCAAATCCGCCCTCTGGCTTCCCGGCACCGACCACGCTGGCATCGCCACGCAATCCCGTGTCGAGAAAGAACTCCGTCAGAAAGAAGGAAAAACGCGCCACGACCTCGGCCGCGAAAAATTCATCCAGGTTGCCTCTGATTGGCGCGACAAGCACGGCGGGATCATCCTCGGGCAGCTCCGCAAACTCGGCGCTTCCTGCGATTGGGATCGCACCGTCCACACGCTCGATGCCGGCTACTCACAAGCGGTATTGCAGACCTTCGTCACGCTCTACGAACGCGGCTATGTCTATCGCGGAAAGCGCATGGTCAACTGGTGCCCAGTCTCGCAGACGGGCCTTTCCGACGAAGAAGTGATCATGAAGCCCACGAAGGGCTCGCTCTACCGTATGCGCTACGAGGTGGCAGAAATCCCGGGCACGTTCCTCGAGATCTCCACCACGCGTCCAGAGACCATCCCCGGCGACGCTGCCGTCGCGGTCCACCCCGACGACGAACGCTACAAGCACCTCATCGGCAAGCATGTCTGGCGCCCCTTCCCACGTGCCCAGATTCCGATTGTCGGCGATACAGCCGTCGAGAAAGATTTCGGTACGGGCGTACTGAAGGTCACCCCCGCCCACGACCGCACCGACTTCGACATCGGCAAGCGCCACGACCTCCCCGTCGTGGACGTGATGAACCCGGACGGCACGATGAACGCCGACGCTGGTCCGCTCGCGGGCATCGAACGCTTCAAGGCCCGCGCCATGGCCGAAAAACTCCTCGAAGAACTCGGGGCCCTGGTGAAGACCGAGCCCTACGAGAATACGGTGGGCTACTCAGAACGCGCCGACGTGCCGATCGAGCCTCGCCTGAGCGAACAGTGGTTCATCCGCTACCCGAAGATCGATGAAGCCAAACGCGCCGTTACTTCGGGCATCATCAAGTTCCACCCGGAACGCTGGACGAAGACTTACCTGCACTGGCTCGAAAATATCCAAGACTGGTGCGTCAGCCGCCAGCTCTGGTGGGGTCACCGCATCCCGGTCTGGTACCGAAAGGGGGCCGACCGCAACGACCCGAAGAACCTTCATGTTTCCCTGACGGCCCCCACTGATGCCGCCAACTGGGAACAGGACCCCGACGTGCTCGACACCTGGGCTTCGTCCTGGCTCTGGTGCCTCGCGACCATCGGCTGGCGTAAGCCCGGAGAGATGACCGAAGAACTGAAGCATTGGTATCCGACCGGAGCCCTCGCGACCGGGCCCGACATCATCTTCCTCTGGGTCGCCCGCATGATTATCGCCGGCCTCGAACTGCACGGACCCGAAAAGAAGACGCTTACCGACGACGAAATCCGTCAGCGAGTCCCGTTCAAGCGTGTCTACTTCAACGGTATCATCCGCGATAAACTTGGCCGCAAAATGTCCAAGTCCCTCGGCAACTCGCCCGAGCCACTCGACCTCATTGCGAAGTTCGGCGCCGATGGTCTCCGGTTCGGCCTGCTCTCCATCGCCCCTAAGGGTCAGGATATCCTCTTTGACGAAGATCGCGTCGGCCAAGGCCGCAACTTCTGCAACAAGCTCTGGAACGCCGCCCGCTTCCGTCAGATGTCTGGCCCGATGGCCGACAATTCGACGCTCGCTGCCGTGGTCAGCCGCATCAAGGCCACGCAACTCGATGATGACGACTTTGCCATCCTGCAAGGCCTTGCCGAATTGACCGACAGTACGACCAAGAACCTCGAAGAGCATGAGTTCACCGCCTACGCACAGGGGCTGTATTCCTTCTTCTGGGGCGACTTCTGCGACTGGTACGTTGAAGCCTCCAAGGCGCGCCTCAAGGATCCGACCCTCGTCGATAACTGCCTCGCGGTCCAGGACCTCGTCCTGCGCCAGTTCCTCCTCCTCCTCCACCCGGTCGCTCCGTTCATCTCCGAAGAACTCTGGCACCTCCTGGGCTACGGTACGGAAAACGACTTCATCCAGAACCACCACACCGGCTCCGGCGGCGACCTCCTGCGAGTCCTCCGTGAGAACGGCATCAAACTCAGCGCCGCCAAGGTGGCCGATGTTTCCCTACTCCGCGAGTTCGTCGCCTCAGTCCGCGGCCTCAAGTCTCAAGCCAACCAGGCCACCCGACGCGACTCGGTCATCACGATCGTCGCCAAGGACGCCACGGCGAAGACGCTTATCTCGTCGAATCGCGACAAGCTCAGCAGCATGGCTGGCCTGGCCGAGATTACGTTCGCCGACGATGCCGGCGATCGCACCGGCTCGCTTAACTCCCTCGGTACGGTCTTACTCGAGCTCTCGGGTACGGTCGATGTCGCCGCCGAGAAAATCCGTCTCGCCAAGGAACTGACGAAGCTCGAACAGGCGGTCGCCGCCGGCGAAGCCAAGCTGACTAACGATGCGTTTGTCTCGAAAGCTCCACCCAAGATTCTCGAAGGTGCTCGTAAACAGCTCGACGACGCCAAGGCCAAGCGCGATGAAATCGCGCGCATGCTCGCCACGCTAGGCTAAGATGATCGCGACAAGGCTTCACCCCGACAAACAAACCGCCGCGCAGGCGATTGCCCGGGAGATAGCCGACCTGATTCAGATACGCTCGAAATCGGGCAAGTCGACGGTACTAGGACTAGCGACAGGCTCCACTCCCCTCCCACTCTACGCCGAACTCATCCGCCTTCATCGTGAAGACGGCGTGAGTTTCCGTTCAGTCATCACGTTTAATCTGGATGAATACGCAGGCCTCGGCCCGACGCACCCGCAGTCGTACCGATTCTTCATGGAGGAAAACCTCTTCCGCCATCTGGATATTCCTGCGGCTAACATCCATATCCCGGACGGCCTTGCGCAAGACCCCGCCAAGAACTGTGCCGACTACGAAGCCGCCATCCGCGCGGCCGGTGGGATCGACCTGCAGATCCTCGGCATCGGCCGCACGGGCCATATCGGCTTTAATGAACCTCCCTCGGCCGCCGATAGTCGCACCCGCTGGGTCCACCTCGACGAAGTAACCCGCCGCGACAATTCAGTCTTCTTCGGCGATCTTGCCCAAGTCCCGCACGGCGCCCTGACAATGGGGGTCGCCACGATTCTCCAAGCTCGCCGCATCGAACTCATCGCCTTCGGCGAGGCCAAGGCCGAGATTGTCCGCCGGGCGATGAAAGACGAACCCTCCCCGAGCTGTCCAGCCACCTGGCTGCAACAGCATCCTGGCTGCACATTCCACCTCGACGCGGCCGCCGCCAAGGCCCTTTGACCTGTCAGATGGACGTCGCCCCCCTCCATCGCTCTGCCATCGACCCGGGCCTCGTTCCCGCCGCCCTCTGGACCCGCGCATTCCTGGGCCGTTGCGCGAATACGGCTGGCTGCTCCGAACTTACGATCGCCCTCCGCCGTGACGATGGGACCGCCTCTTTGTTCCGCACGCAGGTACTCGCAGGCGGAGTCGACGATACCGCGACCTATCTTCACGTCGAACGCACGGTAAAGTTCCTGCTCTGGTCGCGCGGGGCGCCCGACATCCTGCTCTGCGGCCCAGAAGCTGCGCCCCTCGCCCGGCGACTGCAGGCCGATTACTCTCCCTCAGGTGGTCGCGCTTTTGATGCCGACTTCCACCGTAAGGTCTTTGAACGTCCCCTTTCATTCCGTGCGGTCACGTCCACCGAACTTCCCACCGCCGTCTCCGCCCACCTGCCCCTTGGACGCAACCTAGACGGGTGTCGCATCGGTTTCGATCTCGGCGGCTCCGATCGCAAGTGCGCCGCCCTCATCGACGGCAAAGTCGTCTTCTCCGAGGAAGTGAAGTGGGACCCCTACTTCCAATCCGACCCGGCCTATCATCTTGCCGGCATCCGTCACTCGCTGGATCTCGCCGCCCGCCATCTTCCCCGCGTGGACGCCATCGGTGGCTCTTCCGCCGGCGTCTACGTCAATAATAAGGTACGCGTCGCCTCGCTCTTCCGTGGCATCACCGACCAGAGCGTCTTTGACTCACAGGTACGTGATATCTTTCTGAATCTCGCTCAATCCTACGGCGTCCCGTTTGAAGTCCTCAACGACGGCGACGTCACGGCCCTTGCCGGATCCATGTCCCTCGGACGCAATGCCGTCCTCGGCGTGGCCATGGGCACGAGCGTGGCCGCCGGCTACGTCGACTCGGCCGGCAGCCTCACCAACTGGCTCAGCGAGTTGGCCTTCGTACCTGTAGACTATCGGGTAGGCGGGCCCGCGGACGAATGGTCCGGCGACCGCGGATGCGCTGTGCAATATTTCAGCCAGCAAGGCGTGGGGCGTCTACTGCCACTCGCCGGCATCGAACTGCCCACCTCGATGCGCCTCCCTGAGCAGCTCGAGGAACTCCAGAAACTCCTGCTCGCGGGCGACCCACGCGCCACACAAGTCTACGAGGCCATCGGCATCGCCTTCGGTTACGCGATCGCACACTTCGCCAGCTTCTACGAGCTGAGTTGCCTACTCATCATGGGCCGGGTCACCTCCGGCCAAGGCGGCACCATCATCATCGAGCAGGCCAGGATGGTCTTGCGTGATGAATTCCCCGAACTTCGTATCGACCTCGTGGTGCCCGCGGAGAAAGATAAACGCCACGGACAAGCGATTGCTGCCGCCTCCCTTCCCGCCATCAGCCGATGATTTCCCTCAACCCCCTCGCGCGCCTCGTGACTCCGGACGGCAAGACTGGCCTGGAAGCCATCAGCCGTACCACCCACCTCGGCATCGGGGCCCACCAGGATGACCTGGAGTTCATGGCCTTCCACGGAATCCTAACCTGCTATGATCGCACCGATCGCTGGTTCGGGGGCGTGACCATCACCGACGGGCGTGGCAGCTCGCGGGCCGGCCAGTTCAAGGACTGGACGGACGATCAGATTGCCGCCGAACGCATTCGTGAGCAGGAAGCCGCCGCCGTCATCGGCCAATATTCCTTCATCGCCCAGTTGGGCTTTGGCAGCGCCACCGTCCGCGACGCCCAGCAGTCCGCCGTCCGCGACGACCTCCGCCGTATCCTTGAAGCGAGCCGACCTGAAGTAGTCTACCTGCACAACCTCGCCGATAAGCACGACACCCACGTCGGTTGCACGCTGCGCTGTATCGAGGCCATACGCCAGATGCCCAAAGCCGACCGCCCGAAGATGGTCTACGGCTGCGAAGTGTGGCGCGACCTCGATTGGCTCGTTGATAGCGAGAAGATAGCCATGCCCATCTCCGCCCGCCCAGAACTCGCCCAAGCCCTTAACGAGGTGTTTGCCACGCAGATTGCCGGCGGCAAGCGCTACGACCTCGCCGTTCTCGGCCGCCGCACGGCCAACGCGACGTTCAGCAACGCCCACTCCACCGACCAAGAATCGGCGATGCAGTGGGCAATGGACCTCACACCGCTTATTCAGGACGACTCCCTCGACCCCGTAGCCTATACGGTCGGCTTCATCGATCGCCTTAAAGCCGACGTCACCGCGCGCATCCGCCAATCCCTCTGATATGAAGCCCACCCTTCTCGTTCTCGCCGCCGGCATGGGTAGCCGCTACGGCGGACTCAAGCAGATCGACCCGATGGGGCCCTCCGGCGAGACCATCCTGGACTACTCCGTGTTCGACGCCATCCGCGCCGGCTTCGGCAAGGTGGTCTTCATTATCCGCCCTGACTTCGAGAAAGACTTTCGCGAACGCATCGCCGCGAAGTTCGCTGGTCGGATCGATGTTGGCTTCGCCTTCCAGACCATCGAGCAACTACCCGCTGGCTTCTCGGTGCCTGCTGGGCGCGAAAAGCCCTGGGGCACCACCCATGCAATCCTCTGCGCACGTGATGCTGTGACCGCGCCCTTCGCGGTGATCAATGCCGACGACTTCTATGGCCGAGATTCCTACGCGAAACTAGGCCACTACCTCGCCGCCCTCTCGAATGAGTCCACCGCCTACGCCATGGTAGGCTTCACGCTCAAAAATACTCTCTCCGAACATGGTACGGTCGCCCGCGGCGTCTGCCAAACCGATGCCGTCGGCAATTTGACCGATATCCAAGAGCTGACGAAGATCGCCAAGCTCACTCACGGAGCTGAACATCGCGGAGAC